>NZ_CP011387.1:2188333-2517500 GCF_001644565.1 Deinococcus puniceus
GGCAGGCTCGACAGGCCGCACAGCGCCGCCATATCGGATTCCACCGAACTGTTGAGCACAGCCGTATCGAGCGCCGAGACGTTCAGGAGTCTGGACATCAAATCTAGTTGGGACTGCACACGGGACACGCCTGATTCGGCGGCGTATCTGGCCTGCAAGATCGTCTGCTGATCCGCACTCGATCTGCGGGCCGAGACCGTGACCTGTGCGGTAAGCACCATCGTCATAGCCAAGACCAGCATGACCATCAGGAGCGACACGATCAGCGTCGCACCTTGAGTTCGGGGGGAGTTCTGCATACCCAATCAGTATGAAGAGTAAATGTTAAGAATCTCACCCCTTGTTGGGGGGAACTTAAGAAATTTTACATTTAAGTGTGGTGAGACGGGCATGATCCTTTCTTAAGCGACAGGGCGATTCTGGATGCGAAAAAGGGGTACTGGCGTTGAGGAAGTACGTCCCACACCTATTAGCCGCTTGGTCTCCCTCCTTTGGCCCAAGCCTAAGCAAAGTAGATCAGGGAGAAAACGTAGCAGTCATTTACTTAAGCTAGACTCAACCGATCTAGCTAGACAAGGCAACGAAAGCAGGCATTGACCGCTCTCTTCCCCCTACCTGGCTTTAACCCGTTCTAGCAGCGCCGTATAACGTTCTTCCCGTTGACGTGTCGCGGCTTTTTGCCACGCCGAGGCTGTACCCGCTGCATAGAATCGCTCGCGGGCGCGGGTGAGGGCCGTGTAGACCAGATTGCGGCTGAGCATCGGCATATGCGCCTCGTGCAGCACGCCTAAGACCGTGTGCCACTCGCTGCCCTGCGCCCGGTGAACCGTGAGGGCGTAGCCGAGTTGCAGGTTGAACAGTTCCGCGCCGGCCAGTTCCACGATATTGCCGTCGAAATCCACGGTCAGGCGGCCTCCCTCGGCTTTCAGGGCCGTGCCCACCGTGCCGTTGAAGACTTCGTTGGTGTAGTCGTTTTTGGTCTGCACCACCATGTCTCCGGGCCTCGCTTCGCCCTCAGCTATGCGGATGCCGCCCTCGCCGGGATTGAAGAGGCTCTGGAGTTGCTGGTTCAGCATATCCACGCCCAGCGGCCCCTTCCGCATAGGCGTCAGCACTTGCACCTGACCGGGGCCACCCAATTCGCGCACCATCAGGGCCACGCGGCGGGCACCTCCATCGGTGTCGGTGAGGGTCAGATTCAGACGGGGGTCGCCCCATTCCGGCGCTTGGCCGTGCAAGAGGCCGTGTGCAGCGCGAATAATCGGGTTTTCGGCGGCTTGGCGGTACACGGTACTCAGGCGCACGGTGGGGGCCACGTTTGCCAGCGTGAGCAGAGGCAACCCCGCGTCTACGGGTGGCAATTGGTCGGTGTCGCCCACCAGCAGCACCCGCGCTCCGGGCGGCACGGCGGCCAGCAGTGACAGCATCAGCGCGTCGCCGCACATGCTGACCTCATCCACAATAAGCAGGTCGTAGGGCGCGGGTTCAAGGTGGTTATGCCGGAAGCCCTGCGGCCCGAAACCCAACAGGCGGTGAATGGTGCTGGCGCTGCGGCCCGTGACCTCTCCGAGACGGCGGGCGGCCTTGCCGGTGGGCGCACACAGCCCCACTTCTAAGCCCAGCTTTTCGGCAAGGTCAGCGACGGCGCGGGTGGTGGTGCTTTTGCCTGTGCCGGGGCCGCCTGTCAGGACAACCAAGCGCTGTTCTTCCAAAAGGTGCAGCACGCGGGCCTGATCTTCGCTGAGACCCTTGTCGGCTCCGGCGGGCACCATCCAGTCGTCGGCGGGGGGCGTCGCCAGCAACGTGCGAATCAGGCTCGCCAGTTTCTTTTCAGCCCGTAGAACATGGGGCAAGTAAATGCGGCTCTTGTCGGCCTCATCTTCCTGCCCTCTAAGCAGGGGCGGTGTATCGTCGGACAGTCGGCCCAATTCCACAGCGGTATCCACGGCAATGGTCGCCTGCGCCGCCGACACGCGGGTGTAATGCGCCACGCCCCGTTCGGCCCGGAAGCGTGGCAGGTAGGAATGCCCGCCCTGCTGCGCGGCTTGCTGCAACGCGTACACGGCGGCGGCAGTGAGGCGGCGGGCGTCGTCGTGCGGCATGCCGAGTGTCGTCGCCAGCTTATCGGCGGTCAGGAAGCCGATGCCTTCCACTTCGGTCAGGGCGTACAGGTCGGCGGTCAGGCGCTCCAGCGCAACCTCTCCGAAGTGTTTGACGGCCCGCTGCGCCTGCGAAATGCTGAGGCCCAACCCCTGCAAGCCCGCCAGCAAGCGCCGCTCCAGCCCCTGCTGAGACCAACTGGACACCATTTTGTGCAGCGTGCTTTGGGTGACTCCCGGCACTTGCAGCAGCTTTTGCGGATCGCTTTCCAAAATGTCAAAGGTGGCGGGGCCGAACATGCGGGCAATCCGTCCGGCCAGCACCTTACCCACGCCGCCCACACGGGCTTCCAGATAGGCCGCGATCCCGGCTTCGGTCAGATCGGCGGGCGTGGCCTCCAGCACCATGTTCAGCACGCGGTACTGGTAGCCGTACTCGCGGTGTTCTTCCATCACTACTTCGGCGCTGAAGGTGTCTCCGGCTTCCAGCGGGGCCATGACGCCAATGACGGTGGCGTCCGGGTCTTCCCCATCGGTGTTGCGGATGGTGGCGGTCATGACCGTAAACCCGGTATCGGAGCGGAAGCGCACCCGGTTGACGCTGCCCGTGACCCGCACGGTTTCAAGGGCATTGGTCATGGCTGGCCCCACCAGAATCGGCCCTGCACACGCCGGATTGCAAACAAATTCAGAGGGGCGGGTGCATCGGACATAGACCTACAGAATACGCCCCCAGCGGAATGACTGCGGGTCTTGCTGGGAAGGAAGTGGGAAGGCATGGGGGAACTCCTGTGGATGGGCAAGGTGCAGAGTGCTTTGGTTAAAGCGATTTGGCAGCGCAGAAGAAGGCGGCCAGCGCGTGCTTGGCTGACCGCTCATTGGGAGTGGAGATATAACAAAGCAATCGCTTTGCTCACTCACCCCCTCCCCAACCCTCCCCCCTCAAGGGAGAGGGAGCAAAAACAAAGTTTCACGAGTTCCCTTAGACCCTTAGACCCTTAGATCCTTAGACCTTCACGCCCTCAATTCGACTGTACCAACCGCCGAATTTCCCCCGACGCGATATACGATTTGCCGTCCGGCGCGGTGTTCACTTCGTCTACCACGTACAGCAGCCCGTCTTCCCGAATGCTGCGGGGAAAGCGCATGTTCCAGTCGGGCTCGTAGCCGTCCTGCACCACACGGGCGCGGAGTTTGCTGCCTTCTTTCACGCACTGAACCAGAATTCCCCCGGTAGACGTATCGGTGACTTCCAGATCGGCGGCGGTTTTGGCGGCTTTGGTCACGCCACTGCTGGCGCTGCTGCGGCTGCGCGTCTGCGCGCCCCCGCCGATGCTAATGCCCTGAAGCGGATCGCTTTCGCCGGGGCGCACCACACGGCGAATCTCTCCGGTCACGCGGTAAAAGCTGCCGTCGGCGCTGGTGTCGAGGCCCCCCACCACGTACCGCGCTCCATCGGCCCGCAGCGCACGCGGGAACTGCACGTTCATGGCCGAATCGAAGCCCTCCGAGACCGCCTTGACACGCAATCTGCCGCCATCACGCACGCACAGCAGTTCTATGCCGCCTGCCGCATCGTCCACCACAGGCAGGGCCAGCACCGCCGTATCCACCGTGACGCCGCGCCCCTGCAAGTCGGCACGGCCCCGGCCCAAGCCCTGAAACGACTGGTCGCGCAACTCCTTGCGGCTGTCGTTGTCGAAGCGGCGCGAGGCGATGCGGCCCGCGTAGTGCTCCAGTTGCTCCAGCTCTTCGGCAATCTCGAAGTGTTCTTGCAGGCCCGCCGAATTCAGGTCACGGATCAGGCCGCGCAGCACGGCTTCGGCCTCTTCAGCCTTGCCGTTGTCGGCCAGTTCTACAGCGCGTTCTTTGGCACGGGCAATTCTCAGGCGGGCCAAATCCAGCGTCACACTGATGTCGGAGGTGAAATCGGCTCCCAGCGGCGCGGCCAAGGCTTCGATCTGCACGGCCCCGCTCAGATTCTGAATGGCTCCGTCGCGCACGGCATCGGCCCGGAAGGTCAGGCCCAGCAGGCCATGTGTGCCGCCGCCCAGCGCGGGCAGATTCAGCTTGAGGCCCAGCAACTTGTCCTCGTCCTCGTACATGTCGCCCAGATCGAAGGTGAGGGGATCGGAGCCGGGTTTATAGAGGCTCAGCACATCGGCCACCGTGACCCCCGGCGCAGGCGTGAGCGTGACCGTCAGGTTTTGGGCGGCCACCGCTTTCAGCGTTTGCAGTTCTATGCCGAACACGTCGGCGGCGTCGTCGGCGGACTGGATAAAGTAGAAATTGCCGCCAGCCGCGCGGGCCATGCCGATCAGGAGGTCTTCGTTGAAGCCGCTGCCGAAACCGAGGGTGGTGGTGGTCACGCCCGCTTCGGCCTTCTGCGCCGCCGTTTTGGTCAGGACGCCCGTGTTCTGGACGCCCACGTTGGCCTGTCCATCGGTCAGCAGCAGCACCCGGCTGACCACCTGCGGCCCCGCCTGCGCCGCCACGAGTTCCACGCCCCGCAGCCATCCGCCCGACAGGTTGGTTAGGCCGCCCGCCCGAATGCTGGCAATCTTGGCTTTCAGGCCGTCTTTATCGGTTACGCGGGTAGGCGCGATCAGCGTTCTCACCTCGTCGTCATACGTCACCACGCTCAGGGTGTCGCCCGCATCCAGCCCGTCTACCACGTTCTGCGCGGCGCGAATGGCGTGCTTCAGCAAACTGCCGCCCATGCTGCCGCTGCGGTCTATCACCAATGCCAAGTTCAGAGGCCGCCGCGCCGCCTGCGTTTGGGGCAGGCGCAACCGCACCAGCAGATCGGTGGGCGCGGCGTTGCCTTCTATCAGGTGCGACTGACCGAACGAATAGGAAACCTGTATGGCATCGGGATTTTGGGTCATGGCTACCTCTGTGAATGGGGTCTAGGACTCGGAGTATGAAGGGTGGCTTGAGGAACAATTTAGAGCAGCAGGCAGGGCGGCGGGGCGAGAAACTGCCCAGCTCGGCAATGCAAGGGGTTTAGGTTTTGTTGAGGTGGGAGTCTGGTTTAAAGGTCTAAAGGTCAAGGGTCTAAGGAAGGGCAAACGGCTCAAGTTGAGGTTGGAATCTTTTCCTTAGACCCTCAGACGCCCTTCCCTCCCTACACTTCCCGCACAGGCTGATACTCCCCCGGTTCCAGCCCCGCCGTCCACGCCACCGCCGCCGCGCAGGTGCGGATATGCGGCGGCACCCGCAGGGCGTAGCGTCCGCCTGTGCTGGGGCAGCGCACCAACACCGCCACCAACGGCTCATCGTTGTCGAACGGCACGTGCACCAACTGGCGTTCGCCGCCCGCATCACGGTCACGGTGCAGGATCAGGCCGCCCACATCTTGCAGGAAGCGGTCTAGGCCAATGCGGTCAAGCAACACGCGGCGGCGTTGGGCGTTGCGGGTATTCAGCACCTCGTGTCCCGTCAGGGTGTCGGGGGCAAAGGCAAAGCGGGCATCCACGGGAACGCCGCTCCAGCGCAGGCCCGCACGAATACTGGGGGGCAGCGCAGTCAGGCCGCTGCCCGCCAATTCCAGCGTTTGGGTGATGTGGGCGTCGGGATGAAGGGCCGCCAGAGCCGCGCACCCGCTGACATCAAGGTGCGCCACGCTGAGGCTGCCGCCCAACTCGTGCAGGTCACGGCATCCGGCGAGGCTCAGGCGGGTGGCCCGCAAGTCGGCGCGAATGACGCGCACGCCGCTGCCGTTCAGATTTACGCTGTCGCGGATGCTCAGGCGGCCCTCGATTTCGTGCAGGGCGGGGGTGCGGCGGGCGCTCAGCCGTTCGGCGTGCAAGTCGGTGGGCAGGGCCGACAGATTGGGGCAATCATCCACCGTCAGTACCGTGCAGCGCAACCACTCGGGCAAGCCACGCAGCCACGCCGCGCCGCTGAGGTTGAGGGGGCCGGACACGCTGAGGGCGGCAGGCACAGGCCCACGCCTCAGCAGTTCGCGGGCTTCGTCGGGCGTGACGGTTTGGGGGATGGCTGGGGCGACAGGCGGCAGGCTGGTGTAGCGCACCGGAACACGCGGCCCACTCGGGGGCGTATGCAGAGGCACAGGCTGGGGCAAAGCGGCGGGGGCAGGCACAGAAACCACACGCTCTGGCTCCGACTGACGCTCCACCTTTTGAGGCTTGGCAATGAACCGCCCACCGCTCTGCACCCGGAACATCAGTCCAGCACCGTTCGGACGCTACCGGGGGTGTATTCGCGCTGCTGCCAGACCCGGTACCAGCCAGTAGGCAGGCGAATCGGGCCGTGTTCCTCATGCGTCAGGGTGGCGTGTGCGGCGGTCACATGCAGATATTGATCGGCGGCCACATCATCGCCTGTGCGCTGCGTTCCCAGCGCGTACAACTGCGCCGCGCCCGCTTCCGCGATGCGGTGACTGTGGCCCGTGACCTCGCCATACGCCAAAGTGAGGTGCGGTTGCTGACGCAGGGGCAAGCGGGGCGGTTGGGCGGCTTGCAGCAGAACGTCTCCATGACGGTAGAGGGGTGCAGGCATAGGGAGAACCTCCTGAAGTTGACGTGCAGAACAGCGAAAAGGGGAAGCGTGAGGAAGATTTCTATTACGCTGCTAGCATAATCTTTTAGAGTGAATCTGTCAAATGTGGGGGTTGGATGAAGCTGAGGTTGTGGGTGAACCCCCCCGTTGCTGGCGCAATGCCCCCCCTCAAGGGGAGGACAAGTGCTTTTGCGCTCCCCTTGAGGGGGGCTGGCTGCACAGCAGACTGGGGGTTTACACGCGACTCAAATTAAAGTTGGAAGGTGAACCCCCCCGTTGCTGACGCAACGCCTCCCTTAGAGGTGGGGACAACAGCTTTTGCGCTCCCCTCAAGGGGGGCCGTCTGCAAAGCAGACCGGGGGGTTCACCAGTAACCACCACTGCCGATCCCCCACATCCACTCTGTTCCTAGGCTGCCCCGTGCTATTTTTTCCGCTATGCGCGTATTACACACGGCGGACTTCCACGCGGGACGAAACCTGCGGGGCTTTGACCGCACGCCGGAAATTCACGAGGCTCTGACTGAAATTGCCGCCCTCGCCCGTAGCGAACGCGCCGATGCCGTGCTGGTGGCGGGCGACCTGTTCGACACAGCCAACCCTTCTGCCGATGCCGAAGCCGCCGTGTTCGACTTCTTTTTGCAACTGCGCGACGCGGGTATTCCCGGCATAGCCATCGCGGGCAACCACGACAGCGCGGCGCGGCTGGATTCGGTGGCGGGGCTGCTGGGCTGGGTGGGCATTCAGGTGGTGGCGCAACCCACCAGCAACCCGGCGGGCATGGTTCGCACGCTGGAACTGAAAAACGGCGAGAAATTGACGGTAGGCGCTCTCCCCTATTTATCTGAGCGCCGTTTGGTGAAGGCCGCTGACCTGATGGGCGGCGACGTGGGCGCGTGGCGGCAGAAATACCGCGAGGGCATGGGCTTTTTTCTGCGGCGCTTGGGCGAAGGCTTCCGCGCAGACAGTGTGAATATGCTGATGGCCCACGCCACGATGGACGGCGCGAAACCCAGCGGCAGCGAGCGCAGCATGCAGTTTGACCTGACCAACAGCTACACGTTGTCGGGCCTGCAATTGCCGCCGGGAGCGCAGTATGTGGCGCTGGGGCACGTGCATAAGCCGCAGCAGGTGTCCGATGCACCGCTGGCCTGCTATCCGGGCAGCATCATTCAACTGGATTTTGGCGAAGGCGGCGAGAAAAAACAGGTGAACTTGGTGGAGGTAGAGGCCGGACGCCCCGCCCGCGTCCATGCCCTGCCGCTGGCGAGTGGGCGAGAGCTGCGAACCCTGCGCGTAGACATGGATCAGGTGGAATCCCGCCTAGAGGCTCTGAAAGGCTTCACGGGCCTGCTGAAAGTGGTGGTGAGAGCGCCCGCCGGAACCACCTTGCCGGGGCTGAAAGACCGCGTGCTGAGGCTGGCTCCCACTGCGCTGGCCGTAGACCTAGACGCCGTGCAGGAAGATTTGGCCTTGCCCGAATTGAAACGCGAAGGCCTGAGCCTGACCGAGCTGTACGAGCGGTACTGGCAAGAAAAACGCGGCGAGTTGCCCGACGACTTGCGGGCCGCCTTCAAGGACGCCGACGAGCGGGCGCGAATTGAGGTAGAAGCGTGAGGCCGATTCACTTAGAGCTTCAAGGCTTCACCGCCTTCCGACAATTCACCGAACTGAACTTTGACGATCTGGAATTGTTCGCACTGGTGGGGCCAACCGGAAGCGGCAAATCCAGCCTGCTGGACGCCATGACCTTTGCGCTGTACGGCTCTACGGCGCGGCTGGGAGCCAGTGGTCTGGACGCCCTGATTTCTCAGGGAGAGCGCGGCCTGAGCGTGAGCCTGACCTTTGAAGTGGGCGGGCAGGTGTACCGCGCCGCCCGCACCAAGGGCCGCAAGCAGGCCGAAAACGACGTGCGGCTGGAGCGCCAAGACGACGACGGGCGCTGGACGGGCCTGAACGACGGCGGCACCAAAGGCATCAACGAGCGGATTCGGCGGGCGGTGGGGCTGGACTTCAAGACCTTTGCCCGCAGTGTGATGCTGCCGCAGGGCGAATTCGCCCGCCTGCTGCACGGCAACGGCAAGGAACGCCAGATGTTGCTGGGCGAATTGACCGGGCTAGACCATGTGCAGGCCATGCAAAAGGTGGCGTCCGATAAGGCCAAGGAATTGAAATACCGCGCCGACAGTGACCAAAAGGTGCTGGCAAACGAATACGGGGGCGTGACGGCTGAAGCGGTGGCCGCCCTGCACACCGAGCGCGAACGCCTGAGCGCCGAGGCCGAACGCCTGACCGATACGCTGGAAACCTTGCGGGCCAGACAAACCCGCCTGCGCGACACCGAGCGCGTGTGGCTGGCCCGCGAGGACACCCGCCGCCGCCTGACCACCTTGCAGGCCCGCACTGGCAGCATTCTGGACGGCGCACAACGGGCAGCGCAGGCCCGCCGCGTGGCAGGTGTGGAACCGCTGCTGGACGCCGCTGGGCGTGCCCGGATTGCCCATGAACGCGAGGCCGCTACCCTTGCCCGCGCCGCGAGTCAGGCGGAAGTGGTGGCCCGCGCCGTCCACACCGCACAGACCACGCTGGATGCTGCACAGAAGGCCGAAACGACGATTCCAGAGTTAGAGGCCCGCGCCGAGGCCCTGCGCGAAGCCGAAAACGACGTCGCCCGCCTGCGCCGCGCTGGGGGAACGGTTCAAACCACGCACCAATCGCCGCTGCCTTGGGATGAAGACGCCCACCACGCCGCCCGCGAATTGGCCCAGAAGCTGGACAAGCTGAAGGCGGAGCGGGTGCAGATCGAAGCCCAGAAAGCCGCACTGCACGCAGACCGCGAGCGCCAGAACACCGAAACCGCGCAGCTGAAGAACCTGACCGACGAACAGGAACGGGTCAAGCGGGAGGGACAGGAGGCCAAAACTGCCTCTGAACGCGCCGACGCTGCCCTGAAAACTGCCCAGATCGAGGCCGGGGCCGCCGCCTACCGCACCCATCTGCACGCGGGCGAGCCTTGCCCGCTGTGTTTGCAACAGGTGGAACACGTCCCGCCCGCGTCTAACCTCGATTTGGTCAAGCTGGAGCAGGAAGCCTCGGCACTGAAAACCAATTTGGAAGGCCGCCGCCTGCGCTACAAGGAAATCGGGCTGGAACTGGCGACGCTGCGGAAATCGGTGGACGCCCGCACCGACGCGCTGAGGGACTGGGAAGCGCAGATCGGGCAGCGTGAAGTGGATTTGCGCGAGTTGGAAAGCCATATTCCGGGCGATCCTCATACCGATGCGTTGCGCCTGCTGGCGGGCTTAGCTTTGCGGGTGCGGGAGGCGGGGGCTGACCCGGCCAAACTGCGCAAGCAGGCGCTGGACGGTGTGGCGGCCATTCGCAAGCGGGTGCAGGACGCCGCCGCTGCCCTCGCCAATGCCGCGAGTGCCGCCGCCGGAGCGCAAGCCACATTGCAAGGCGCTCAGGCCGCCGCCGCCACCCGCGCTCGTGAGATGCAGGAGGCTCAATCCGCCCTCGACTCTGCCCTGACTGTGTTGGGACTGGACGCCGCCCAAGCCCGCGCCGCTGCCCTGCCCGAAGCCGATATTGCCGCGCTGGAAGAGGCCGCACGCACGCACACAGCGCAGGTTTCTCAGCTCTCGGAGAACCTGAAGGAACTTGAACGGCAACTGGGCGTGGCTCCCTTCGACCCGGCAGAACTGGGGCAAGTGACCCGCGACCTGACCGCCACCGACGCTGCCCTGACCGCCGCCCGCGAACTGGCCGGGCAACTGCGCGAGCAGGAGCGCACCGCCAAAGAACGCCTTCAACGCAAGGCCGAAATAGAAGGCCGCGCCGCACTTCTGGCCGCCCAACACGACACGTGGAAAACGCTGACCACCAGCCTGCGGGCCGATGAATTCCAGCAATTCCTGTTGGCCGAAGTGGAGGCCCAATTGCTGACGCGGGCGGGCATCCTGCTACATTCCATCAGCGACGGGCGCTACCGCCTCGCGCTGGCCGACGGCGAATACGTGGTGCAAGACCTCTGGAACGCCGGAGAGGCCAGAGGCGTCAAAACCCTGTCAGGCGGCGAAACGTTCCTTGCCAGCCTGAGCCTCGCCATTGCCCTCAGCGACTACTTGGCGGGCAACAAGATTCTGGGCGCGTTGTTTCTAGACGAAGGTTTCGGCACGCTTGACCCACAGGCGCTAGAAGCCGTAGCGGGCGCGTTGGAAAACCTCCGCACGCAGGGCCGCATGGTGGGCGTCGTCACGCACGTCGAAAGCCTGTCGGAGCGCCTGCCCAGCCGCCTGCTGGTGACCAAAAGTGTCGCGGGGAGTAGCGTGCAACGGTTTTAGGAACCGTTGGTGGGAGAAGCCAGAGGCCTTGAATGCAACTCAAGGCCTCTGGCTTTCGTTTCTCTCTCTTCTCTTACCCTTCTTCGCCAGCTGTGGAGAGCTGTGATAATGACTCTTTCAGTTTCTTCAGTTGCTCCAACGTCAGGCCATATGCCTGTGCGATCTCACTTTCCGGGGCCTCGTTGCATTTCACAGAAAGGCGAGTTCTCTCCCACAACGCGACTTCTTCATCAGTCAAGCCGTAAGTGAAACCCGGAATCGTAAAACGCATAGTTGGCCTCCTGCAAAAGTGACTTTCGGTCTATCCAGAAGTCTTTCTCCGCCTGCGGAACAGATAATCGCTTCAACGGAAATCAGAACGGGCGACGGTCAAAGAAGATCGCCCCGTCACTGCTTTCATGCTGCGTCCCCATTCCCGTCCTTCTCCGCCTTGGCAAAGATCATGCGGCCTACGTTGGTCTGCACGTTGTTGATCACTTGGACGCGGGTGGGCTTGCCCCGGTATTTCATGCCGTCTTCCACCACCACCATCGTGCCGTCGTCCATGTAGCCCACGCCTTGGCCCTGCTGCTGGCCGCCCTTGGTAATCACGATGGTCAGGTGATCGCCGCTTTGCACTTGGGGCTTGAGGGCCACCGCCGCTTCGTGGATGCTCAGGACTTCAAGGCCGTGCAGCTTGGCGATTTTTCTCAGGTTGCCGTCGTTGGTCAGCAGCTTGCCGCCTGTGTCGCGGGCCAGCCGAATCAATTTGTCGTCTACGGTGGTCAGGGCGGCATCGTCCCAGTCTTCCACCCGGATCGGCTGAATCTCGCGGAGTTCTTCCAGTACGCTCAGGCCGCGCTTGCCCCGCGTGCGCTTCTGGGGGTCTGAGTTGTCGGCCAACACCTGCAACTCACGCAAAATAAAGCTGGGAATCACCAATTCGCCTTCCAAAAACCCGGCGCGGGCCAGTTCCAGAATGCGCCCGTCGATGATCACGTTGGTATCCAAGATTTTGCTGCCCGGTTTGCGCCGCACCGAGGGGAACGCGAAGGCTCCGAAAGCGTCGGCGTGCTGGGTGGCGAAGGACACGAAGAAGGCCGCCAGCACCAACGTGACGCCCACATTCCAGACCCAGTTGTAAAAGGGCAGGCCGCGCAGGAGGTTGCCCAGCAGCACACTCAGCAGCAGGGCCACGATGAGGCCGAAAGTTGCGGCGGCGACAGTGCGCGGCGAGAGCTTTTCGTACCAGCGGGCAAAGGCCGTGAGCCAGCGCCCCGCCAGTTTTTCTCCGCGTGGGGCGAGCAAAAAGCCGGTCAGCGCACCCGCCATCATCAGGCTGAGGGTATTGACCAGCGCCAGACCTTCTCCTACATTGCCACTAGAGAGCAGCAATCCGGCGGCCCATCCCGCCAATAGACCCAGACCCATAATCAACAACCGAAACGCCAGCATTATTTCCAAGTGTACTCGTTTGCCCCGCCCCAGCACCCGCTCTTGCCTCTCAATTGGGGCCGACGAAATGAATGCTTGGGTCACCATGAGGGCGCTTGAGCCGCAGGGAAACAGCAAAGCTTGCGGTATGACGGAGTTTCCGAGGCACTTTAGATAACTCCTCCGTCAGCAATATTCGGCAAAGGCACGATACGAACAGAGGCCAGAGCAGTTGCCCCAGCCTCTCTTGTCAAGCGCCCTACTTTCCAAACGTGTTTAGTCTGCCGCGTCGCCCTGCGCGTACTGAAGGCGGTGCAGGCGGGCATAGTAGCCGCCCTTTTGCAACAACTCGCGGTGGCTGCCCTGCTCCACAATGCGGCCCTTTCTCATCACCACGATGCGGTCACAGCCCTCGATGGTGCTGAGGCGGTGGGCAATGATGATGGAGGTTCGGCCCAGCATGACTTTTTGCAGCGCGTGCTGAATCCGCAGTTCGGTTTCGGTGTCTACGTTGGCGGTGGCTTCGTCCAGCACCAGCAGAATGTCGGGGTTCTGGATCAGGGCGCGGGCAAAGGCCAGCAGTTGCTTTTGGCCCGTGCTGAGGGTCGCGCCGCGCTCGCGCACTTCGGTCTGGTAGCCTTCCGGCAAACTCAGGATGTAGTCGTGAACGCCCACGTACTGGCAGGCTTCCACCACGCGCTCATGCGAAATGTCGGGGCTGTTCAGGGTCAGGTTGCCCTCGATGGTTCCGGCAAACAGGAACACGTCCTGAAGCACCACGCCCACATGCCGCCGCAAATCGTACTGGGCGAGGTCGCGCACGTCTTCGCCGTCGACTTTCACTGCGCCGCGCTGCACGTCGTAAAAGCGGCTGACGAGCGCCGTGACGCTGGTTTTGCCCGCGCCTGTGGCTCCCACCAGCGCCACACTTTCGCCGGGCTGAATATGCAGGTCTATGCCGCGCAAGATCCAGCGGTCATCGCCTGCGGGCGTATCGGCGGTCACGGTCTGGTCATAGGAAAACCACACGCCCTCAAAGGACACGCTGCCTTCAAAGTTGTTGAGCGCCTTGGCATCCGGCTTGTCGGCCACCTCTTCCTCGGTGTCCAGCACGCCAAAAATGCGTTCGCTGGAGGCCATCGCTGCTTGCAGGTTGTTGAACACGTCGGCCAAATCCTGAATGGGCTGAAAGAGTTGCTGCGTCCACTGAACAAAAGCGTAGAGCGTGCCGATGGTGAAGGCTCCGGCGGCCACGCCACCTGCAACGTTATTGCCCAAGATGTTGCGCGAGGCGAAGTACAGCACCAGCGCGACGGCCACCTGCCCCAGCACCGCCACCACAGGCATAAACAGCGAAAACCACTTCACCGAATTGACGTTGGCGGTCAGCAGCGAGCGGTTGGAGTGGTCGAAATCCAGCGCCGAACGGTTCTCGCGGCCAAAGAGCTGCACCGTCAGCATCCCGGTGATGTTCTCGTTCAGCTTGGTGTTCACGATGGCCTGCTGCGTGCGGGTCATGCGGAAGGCGTCGCGCAGCTTGGCCCGGAAAAAGTTGGTGGCGAAGTACAGGATGGGCAGCACCGTGAAGGAAATCAGTGCCAGTTGCCAGTTCACGCGCAACATGATGATCACGTAGGCCACGATCAGGAACGTACTCTGGATCAGGCTGACCAATCCGCCCGTGATGAACTGGTTGATGGCGTCCACATCGCTGGTCACGCGGGTGATCAGGCGGCCCACCGGATTCTGGTCGAAGTAGGCCAAGTGCAGGCGCTGGAGCTTGGTAAACACATCGGCCCGGATGTCGCGCAGCACGTTCTGGCCCAGATACCCGATGGCGAGTGTAAAGGCGTAGGTGAGGCAGAATTCCACCACTTTCAGGGCCATGTACCCCAACGCGGCCACCATCAGACCTCGGTAGAGGGTTTCGGTGGTCAGTGTCCGGTCGCGCTCGAAGGGCACCAGATAAGTGTCGATGGCGTGGCGCTGAATCAGGGCGAACATGGGCTGGGCCACCGCGATCAGCAGGGCCAAAATTACGCCCGCCACCACCAGCGGCACATACGGTTTCAGGTACACGAAGATTCGGCGCGTCAGTTGGGCATCGAAGCCCTTCTGGAAAGCGTCGCCGGATTGGTCGGGGGCGGTCATTTGGTCACCTGCTCTTTGGTTGGCACTGCGGTGGTTTGGGAGACTTCCACTTTAGACAGACTGGAAGCCGACATCTGGCCCGTTTCCAGTAAGTTGGCGGCTTCATCGGGGGTGGCAATGGCGTCGTCATCGTCGTCCAGATCGGTGGCGAGGCTTTGCAAGCGTTCCAGTTCGGCGTAGTGGCCGCCCGCCTCCAGCAGCCCTTCGTGCGTGCCCTGCTCCACCACGCGGCCCGCTTCCAGCACTACGATCTGGTCGGCGTGGCGCAGTGTGCTGACGCGGTGGGCAATGACGATCACGGTGCGCCCGGCGCTGACTTCACGCAGGCCGTCCAGAATCTTGCGTTCGGTTTCGGTATCCACGGCACTCAGCGAGTCGTCGAGGATCAGAATCCTTGGCTCGCGTACCAGCGCACGGGCAATGGCGGTGCGCTGGCGTTGGCCGCCCGACAGGGTTACGCCACGTTCACCCAGCATGGTGTCGTAGCCTGCCGGAAAGCCCTCTATGTCGCCGTCCAGACCGGCCAACCGCGCCGCATTCCGCACGCGGGCGGGGTCGGGCATCTGCGGAATATCGGGGGTGGGAGGCGCGCCCACCACGCTAATTCCGGTGGGCACGCGCGGCAAGTCACGGTTGCCGAGGCCGAAGCCGATGTTGTTGGCAATGGTATCGCTGAACAGGAACGGTTCCTGCGGCACGATGCTGATGGCGTCGCGCAGGGTGTTCAGGGGAATAATCCGCACGTCCTGACCGTCCATCTTGACCACGCCCGACGTCGGATCCATAGAGCGGGTGATCAGTTGTGCCAGCAGGGTTTTGCCGCTTCCGGTGGGGCCAGTGATCCCCAAAAAGGTTCCGGCGGGAATGGTCAGATCGATGTTTTCCAGCACACGGGCGTTCCCGTAATTCAGGCTCACGTTGTCGAAAGCCACGTCGCCCAGCAGGTCGCGGATGCGGGTATTGGTGCGGTTGCGGTCATCGTGAACCAGCGGGCGGGCATCCATCATCTCGCGCAGCCGCAGCCACGAGGCCAGCCCGCGCTGCGTGACCCCGGTGATCCAGCCCACCATCAGCATGGGCCACGCTAAGCGCTCCAGCGTGCCCACGAACTGCACGAACATGCCCACCGTAAAGGTGCCGTCGTTGGTCGGACTCAGAATCAGGCGGCCCCCCACCAGCAGGATCAATCCGAAGGCCAGCCCGATCAGCAGGCTGGCAAACGAGCGCAGCGGGCCTTCCACTTTGGTCAGGTCGATGTTGCGGCGCAGCAACTGTAGGTTCATAGCCCTGTAGTCGGCAATTTCGCGGTCTTCGATGGCGTAGCCCTTCACCACCCGCGCTCCACTGAAGTTTTCCTGCGCTTTGGCGGCGATCAGGCTGTTCTGCTCCTGCGCCAGTCGGTGCCGCTTGCTGATCTGACGGGCCAGATAAAACAGCACGCCCACGATGATGGGCAACACGGCAATGACAATCAGGGTCAGTTGCCAGCTCAGGCCGAACATCACGGCAAAGGCGGTGACGAAGCCCGACACGATGTTCACGATCTGCCACGCGCCGAAGCCCAGCATTTCGCGCACGGCGCTCAGGTCACCCGTCAGGCGGTTCATCAGGTCGCCCGTTTTGGCGCGGTCATAGTAGTGCTTGTCCAGCGTTTGCAGGTGGGCAAACAGGTCGCGCCGGATTTCGTACTCGGTCTGGCGCGAAGCCACCACGATCATGCGGCGCATTAGCAGCATGAATCCGCCCGCCGTGAGGGCCGCAAGCACGATGCCCAGCGCGTACAGGCCCGCCGTCGCCAACGTAATGCCCGCCGTGTCGGGGTTGGTGTCGCTCTGCCCGGTCAGGCCGTCGATGGTGAGGCGAATAAAGTAGTAGGGCAACAGGTTGACGCTGTTGGCGACGATGACGGCCAGCAGACCGATGACGTACTGCCGCGTATGCATTTTCAGGTACGGCGCTAGGGTTCTTAAACTTTCCAAGGGAAACCTCGTGTGGGTCAGGACTGCTCAGCAACATCAGGCCAGACCGAAACAATGGGCGAGAAACGGGAGAAGGGACACCTCAGTTGCCTTGCCCACCAAGAGGCCAGACAACCCGCAAGAGCGCCAGCATACGCCCAATGGCACAGCTTGAAATGCGCGTTATGGCGCATCCGCCCATCTATGAACTTCTGCTTTAGGGCTGCTGAGCGCGGGGACTGAAAACTGCTTTGCCGCCGTCCCAAGCGGCTTTTCACCTCAGCATGTCACGGCCTAGGCGCACACGGACACACCCAAGTGCAGGCAGCGGGGCGCAACTGATGACGTTCAGACCCCCTTCCACAGAGCCGGAGGCCTGTGTTGACACCTTTAGGGGGCGGTGCTACCATTCACAACCGGAAGAGAACGCGCAGGCGGACAACTTCCATGTTCAAGGTTCCATGCTCAAGGAAACCGCTTTTTCGGCTTTCCGGCGCAGGCTCAAGGTGCCACTCTAGCTCAATCTGGTAGAGCACCCGACTTGTAATCGGAAGGTTGGGAGTTCGATTCTCCTGGGTGGCTCCAGATTCTACGAAACCACGCGTGGAATAGCAGTAAACGGGCCAAAACTGGGCTGGGTAGGTGGCCGAGTGGTTAAAGGCGACAGACTGTAAATCTGTTCACGTAAGTGTACGGCGGTTCGAATCCGCCCCTGCCCACCACAAGGACGCGGGAATAGCTCAGTTGGTAGAGCGTCAGCTTCCCAAGCTGAATGTCGCGAGTTCAAGTCTCGTTTCCCGCTTACTTTTTTCTGCTCTTGTAGCTCAGTGGTAGAGCACTCCCTTGGTAAGGGAGAGGTCGTCAGTTCAATCCTGACCAAGAGCTCCAACCTGAAAACGCGGCCTGCGACGAGTGGGCCGCGTTTTCTCTAGTCTTTACTCCAGTTCGACCCATTACTTCGCCCTCTCTTCAGCACGGCAGGCTTCCTCTACCCCAGCGGGGCGCGGGCCTGTAAACTTGGAAGGCTTGCCCGCTGCCCACTCCCTTCCATCAGGGACGAAGGCCGGGTGACCCACCTAGGAGGATTCATCATGGCAAAGGGAACGTTTGAGCGCACGAAGCCCCACGTGAACGTGGGCACGATTGGACACGTCGACCACGGCAAAACCACGCTGACGGCGGCGATCACCTTCACGGCGGCATCGGCTGATCCGAGCATCGAGACCCAGCGCTACGATCAGATCGACAAAGCCCCGGAAGAAAAGGCGCGTGGCATCACCATCAACACCGCCCACGTCGAGTACAACACCACCGCCCGCCACTACAGCCACGTCGACTGCCCCGGCCATGCCGACTACGTCAAGAACATGATCACGGGTGCGGCGCAGATGGACGGCGCGATCTTGGTCGTCAGCTCCGCGGACGGCCCGATGCCCCAGACCCGCGAGCACATCCTGCTCGCCAAGCAGGTCGGCGTGCCCCATATCGTCGTGTTCATGAACAAAGTCGACATGGTCGACGACGAAGAGTTGCTCGAACTCGTGGAAATGGAAGTGCGCGAGCTGCTCTCCAAGTACGAGTTCCCCGGCGACGACTTGCCCGTGATCAAGGGCAGCGCCCTGCAGGCGCTGGACGCACTGGTCGCCAACCCCAAGATGGAGCGCGGCACCAACAAGTGGGTCGACTACATCTGGGAACTGCTCGACGCGGTGGACACCTACATCCCCACCCCCGAGCGTGACACCGACAAGACCTTCCTGATGCCCGTCGAAGACGTCTTCACCATCACCGGACGCGGCACCGTGGCCACGGGCCGCGTGGAGCGCGGAATCGTCAAAGTGCAGGACGACGTCGAAATCATCGGTCTGCGCGACACCAAGAAGACCACCGTCACCGGCATCGAAATGCACCGCAAGTTGCTCGACTCCGGCATGGCCGGCGACAACGTCGGCGTGCTGCTGCGTGGCGTGGCCCGTGATGACGTGGAGCGCGGTCAAGTCTTGGCCAAGCCCGGCAGCATCAAGCCCCACACCAAGTTCGAAGCCAGCGTCTACATCCTGTCCAAGGATGAAGGTGGCCGTCACAGCGCGTTCTTCGGTGGCTACCGCCCCCAGTTCTACTTCCGCACCACCGACGTGACCGGTGTGGTGGAACTGGCTGAAGGCGTGGAAATGGTCATGCCCGGCGATAACGTGACCTTCGTGGTCGAACTGATCAAGCCGATTGCCATGGAAGAAGGCCTGCGCTTCGCCATCCGCGAAGGTGGCCGCACCGTCGGCGCAGGCGTCGTCGCCAAGGTTCTGGAGTAAGCGTCAATTCAAGCTGAGTTCCTGAAGTTGGGAGCTTGAAAGGAGAGGGGGCTTACGGGCCTTCTCTCCCTTTTTTGGTTGAAGTTGGAAAGCGAACCCCCTTGCTGACGCAATGCCCTTCCATGAGGGGAGGATAGGGCGGCCAATTTAGTACACGTGGAAATCTTTTAACCCAGTCGCCTCGCTGTACTGGGTCTGGACTTCACGCACTCGGGCGTGGGGCGGCCCCCGGTGAAGCCAGTGCAGCAAGCGATCTAGGTCGGCTTGGTCGCCTTCTGCAATGACTTCTACCTGTCCATCGGTCAGGTTTTCGGCGTAGCCTTGAAGCTTGAGGTCGCGGGCGTAGCGCTGCACAAAACGGCGGTAGCCCACGCCCTGAACGGTTCCGGTGACAAGAGCGGTAAGGCGCATATAGGGCGCATGGTAGCGGGCGCGGGGCAGGGGCAAGTGTCTGTCAGGTTCCGCTGTGCGCCCGAGCGCTCCCACCGTGTCTGATGGTCAGGTGAGACGAGGCCCCCTGACATTCATGTGAGTGCGGCTAGAATAGCGGGAATGCCCGCTCCTGTCGTCTTGGCCGCCTCCTTGACCCGCACCCCATTCCCCGTGTGTCCGCTGTGACAGACGGCTCTGAACCCCATTTGCCTGACCCGGCCTTGCCGCCCCAACAGGGCGACCCCAAGCCGAGTCCTCGGCGCAGGCGTTGGCCTTGGGTGCTCCTGGCCATCTTTTTGGTGCTGATGGCGGTGGTCACCCTGACGCCGCGCCTGTTGGGTGGGCTGATCTTGTCCCGGCTGGGAGACGATTTGCAAATTACGGCAGACCGAACGGGCGGGCCGCTGTGGTCTCCCACTCTGTCGGGGGCCACCGTCAAACTGCCGGGAATAGAGGGCACGGCAGCCAGAGCTGGCGTCACTGTGGCGGGCGTAGACCTCGCGTCGCGCACCGTGAAGCTGAATGTGGCAGTGCAGGACGCCACCGTGAACCTGAAATTACAGGAGTTGCTGAGGGGCGGCGGCGCGGCGGGCGAAGGCGGCTGGAAAGTGGTGCTGGGCGGACTGGACGTGAACAACGCCCGCGTGAACGTGAACGGCGAGGGCGTGAATATCCCCAACGGAAGCTTCCGCGTAGAACAGGGCGAAAACGGTGCGCTGGCCGTGAAGGGCCGCACCACGGAAGGCGAACTGAACGCCGACGTGCAGGTGTCTCAAGGCAAGGACGGCAACATCTTTGGCCTGAATTTGGACGCCGATGCCCGCGTGCTGAACCACTACTGGCCGGGAGTCACGGCGGGCCGCATTACTGGGCGCTACGTCCTGAACGACGGCCCGATTCGCGGAGATTTGAAGGTGACAGACGCGGCCTTGCGCGTACCACAGGCCAAATTCGTGACTGTGAACAACGTCAACGGAACCGCCACGCACCGGGGCGACAGAGTTGATCTGAAGTTGGCGGGGCGCGGCTGGAATGGCCCGGTGAACGCGGTGGGTGCAGTCGACCTCAAGGCCCAGAACTGGAGTGTGACCGCCGACGCCGACCCGACTGTGGCTGGCCTCGCCAAAGCATTCGGCACGACTGGCACGGGCAATCTGAATTTGCGGGTCACGGCTGGCGGCTGGAGTACGGTGCGCGTGAAAGCCTATGCCAAGGGCGCGGGCCAAGTGGCGGGCGTGCCCTTCCGCGATGCCAACGTGGAATACACCCTGCTGACCGAAGACGGCAACAGCGCCGGGCAGACCAACGACTTGGCCTTCAGCGTAAAGACCGCGCTGGCCGGAAATCAGGCCATCACCGGGCGCTGGGCACTGGGCCGAACGGGAAGCGCTGAAGTACAAGGAACACTGGCGGGCCAACCCCTCACGCTGGCCGCCAAGATTGATGCACAGAATGTGTTGACGCTGGGCGGTACGGCGCTGGGCGGGCCTGCACGCGGTTCCTTCGACCTGAAAACGCAGGCTATAGACGCGGTGCTGAATCCGGAAGTGAGCGGCGTGGGCGCACGGGTGGCCCTGACCGGCAAACCCTCGGACTTGCGGGCGGCCATCAGTGGGGGCACGGTGGGGCCATTTGAGCTGGCAGGCACGGCGCAGCTGAACGCACAGGGCTTGACAGCTGACCTGCAAAGCGGGCAAGGCATGGCGGCTGGAGCAATTGCCCTCAAGCTTGACCGCGAATTTAAGGGCACTTGGAGCGCCCAGAACCTCAGCGGCGCGGGCATTACTCTGGGCGGCGAAGGGCAATTGGACGCGACGGGCGGCGACCTGACGGGCACGCTAACGGCTGGCCTGCCCGGATTGACCGCACCCCTCACTGGCCCTCTGAATCTGAATTATGTGCGGCAACGCGGCACGTTTGAACCCGGCAACCAGCGTCTGACGTGGAACGGCGATACCTTCGGCCTGAGCGCCCGCAACTTGGCGGTGGCGGGCGGCGTGACCGTGAACGGCGATTTGAACGTGACCACCGCCCTGAAAGCCACTGGCAACCTGACGGCGCGGGGCAACGGCTTCGATGTGACCGCCACCGCACGCGGCGACACGGCCAGCTTGCGCGGGGTGCTGGGTACGGCGGGCAACCGCGTGACCGTGCTGGCCGACACGCAACTCTCGGCGGGATTCCTAACAGACGCCCGCATTGAGGGGGCCGACATCGCGGGGACGGTCAGTGTGCAAGACGGGCTGCGCTTTTCTCTGACCACCGCTAATGCAGCGGGCAGGCGCGATACGGCACGCGGCGTCATTGACGGCTCCAATTGGGACGCCACAGGCCGGGTCAATCTGGCGGCCCTGCGCCCGCTCTTGCCTGCGCTGGCCGAGCAAGGGCTGGATGGAACCCTCGATCTGGCGTTGGCAGGCTTAGGCGGCAGCGCACGTGTGAATGCTTCGGCAGCGGGCGCGGGCGTCAGCGGCACTTTGCAGCGCAACGGGCAGGGGGCGCGGCAGCCCATCACCGCCGATCTGAACGTGACCTATCCGAGTGTGAGGGCGCAATTGGCAGGCCGGGTGTTTCCCAATGTGCAGGTCAGCGGCAGCGGCACCTACCGCAACGGTACCGACGCGCCGCAAACGCTGAGTGCTGTGCTGGCGGGCGAATACGGCAACCTGAATGCCCGCCTGACCGGGCGCACCGGGCCGCTCTCGTTTAGTGGCGTCACCATTCCCGCGCAGGCCGTGAATCTGACCGGAACCGTGACGCCCAACCTGACGGCGGCGGGAACGTGGGGCAATCTGAACGTGACCTACGACGCCCGCACCGGACTGGCCCGCGTGACCGGGCGGCAAACGCTGACCGCGCTGGGCCAGACCGGAACCGTGCAAGGGCGTGCCACTTGGGGGCCGGGGCGCAGCACCGATGCTGGGGGCAGCCAAACCTTCCGGGGAGCTGTGGAAGCCAGCGGCGTGCTGGATCAATACACGGTCGCGCTGAGCGGCCCTTGGGACAGCCTGAACGTGCGCCTGAGCGACGGCGAAGGCTTGCGGGCCAGCGGCAAAGCCTCGCTGCCTTCGGGCCGGTACGACGTGGATTTGCGCGGCCCGATTGCGGGCGGTACGGCGGCAGGCGGCCTCTTTATAGATGGCAATGTGACCGGCACCGGCACTGAGCCACGCGGCACCGTGAACGTGTTCGACGGCGCGGGCGGCAGTGCCAGCGTGAGCCTGCGTGGCTTTTCTGATCTGGACTTGCGGGCACGCGGCCTGACGTTGGGTGGGCAAAAACTGTACGGCGACTTGAGCGCCCGGAACAACGTTCTGAGCGGCGTCATCGACGCGGGCCCCTTCCGCCTAACCGCTGCGGGGGGCCGAGTGCGTGCAGTGGGCGAATTCGTGGGCCAAAGCGTGATCGCCAGCGGCAAACTGACCCTGCCCGCCACCGTGTCTGACCTGAATGTGCGCGTGAATGGCCCTTACCTGAGTGCCAACGCCACCGGCAGCGTGTCCGATCTGCGCGGCACGGTGCGTCTGAATGCCCAAAGTTTCGGCCCAGCAGGGGTGCGGGTCAGCATTCCGGCGCAGGTGTTGCCCCTGAACGCCTCGCTGACTGGGGCGCGGGCCAACATCGGCGGCCTGACCTTCTTGGGCGGTGACTGGAGCGGCGCGGCAAACTTGCGCTATGTCCTGAGTACGGCGGCCAACAGCACGCCCGGACAACTCCGCTTGGAAGGCAACGGCCCGCAACTGCTGGCGATTCCTTCCGGCCCGGTGGCAGGCCGTGTCACGGTGCTGCCCAGCATCGGCGGCACGCTCAGCGCCAGCCTCTCCCCCGCCCTGCCCTTCTTACCCGAAGCGGTACGGAAGGAAATTGTGCCCGGCAGACTCGTCGCGCAAATTTCGGCAGCGGGCGCAGTCCTGACCACCACTGGCACGCGCTATCTGAATGACCCGCTGAACCTCTCGGCGCGGGTGGGCTGGAAGAACGGCGTCACCGCTTCCGGCACGCTGATCCACCCCGGTTCGCGAATTCCGGTTCGCTACGACGGGCGTGACTTGACGCTAGACAGCTTGGTGCTGAATGCCCGCGCCCTGCAACCCGTGTTGCCCGGACTGACCGGAACCCTGACCGCCAGCCTGACCGTACCGAAGCTGGACTTCGCACAGGCCGATGGACGGGCGCGGGTGAATCTGGCGCTGGGAGGGCAGCGGGCAGACGGACTGGTGTCGCTGCGGCGCGGACAACTGGGAGCAGACCTGACCAGCACCCTCGCGGGCCTGAATCTGCGGGTGCGCGGGCCGCTGTATCCACAAGCCGACGCCGTGCTGAACATAGACGGCGTGCGTGGAACCCTCACCGGAAGCGCCGCCGACACACTGAATTTGCGGGCAGCGGGCGATTTTCAGGGCCAAGCTCTTGACCTGACGGCCAGTGCCGCAGGATTGACGGGCAAAGGTCAGATCAAAGTGGCGGGCAACGTGGCGGGCCAGAGCATCAATGCCAGCGGCACCCTCGTTTCCGGCGTGCTGTCAGGCCTGAATCTGCGGGTTAGTGGGCCCTATCTGAGTGCCAATGCCAGCGGCGATCTCTCCACTTTACGCGGTCTGGTACGCCTGAATGCCCAAAGCTTCGGGCCAGCAGAGGCCCGCGTCAGCCTTCCGGCTCAGGTGTTGCCCCTCACGGCATCGGTCAGCACGGGGCGCGTGAATGTGGGCGGCCTCGGCTATGCAGGCGGCCAATGGAACGGCGCGGCGAACCTGCGCTACGGCTTCGGCAGCACGCCGGGAACGCTGCAACTCGTGGGCAACGGGGCGCAACTGCTGGCCCTGCCCTCCGGCCCCGTCGCAGGCCGCGTCACGGTGCTGCCTACCATCGGCGGCACGCTCAGCGCCAGCCTCTCCCCCGCCCTGCCCTTCTTGCCGGAAGCCGTGCGGAAGGAGTTCGTGGCCGGAAGATTGATCGCCCAACTCTCAGCTACGGGTGCGGCACTGACCACCGACGGCACGCGCTATGTGGGCCAGCCGTTGGGACTGGCGGCACGGGTGAATTGGAAGAACGGCGTCACCGCTTCCGGCACGCTGACCCATCCGGGCTCGCGGATTCCGGTTCACTACGACGGGCGCGATTTGAATATTGACGGAGCCGTACTGGACGCCCGCGCCCTGCAACCGTTCCTCAGCGGCGTAACCGGAACCCTCAGCGCCAGCCTCAGCGTGCCCAAGTTAGATTTTGCAGCGGCCAGCGGGCGGGCACAGGTCAATTTGGCGCTGGGGGGTCAGCGGGCGGTGGGAGCCGTGACCGTGCAGCGCGGGCAGGTGGGCGCAGACCTGACCAGTACGCTGGCGGGTCTAGACGTGCGGGTACGCGGCCCCCTCTACCCGCAGGCCGACGCCGTGCTGAACGTGGACGGCGTGGGGGGAACCCTGACCGGAAGCGCCGCCGAGACGCTGAACTTGCGGGCAGCGGGCGTGTATGAAGGCCGGAATTTGAATCTGACCGCCAGCGCAAGCAACCTGACGACTGGGGCCGCTTCGGCACAACTGGCCGGAACCGTGTCGGGCGCGGCAGTAAATATCAGCCTTAAGCAAAATGCAGGGAAATGGAACACGGCGGGCAGCCTGAATGTGCCCGATCTGCGAACGCTGACCGCCACCAACGGTTCGGGCGGCACGGCGGGCAACCTCAGCGCCACCATCGGCGGCACGCTGGACAACCTGACCCTGAACGCGCTGGGTGAGGCGGCGGGCGTGCGCTTCTCGGCTCCGGCCAGCTACAGGGGCGGTGTGTTGCGGTTGGCGGGCGCGTCGGCCACGCTGCCCGACCTGCTGACGGTGCGAGCCAGCGGGCCAGTGTTTCCCACGCTGGGGCTGAGCGCCAAAGCCACCCTGACGGACTATCTGCCGGGAACGTACACGGTGCAGGCCAGCGGCAGCCTCTCCAAACCGGATGTGAACGCGCAGGGCACGCTGCAAAATGCGCCCACCGGACTGCAAGCCGGGGGCAGCCGCGTGACCGCCCGCCTGCTGGGGCAGGATTACCGCCTGACCTTTGTGGGCGAACCCTTGGCCGGATTTGTGCGCGGGCAACTGGGGGCGAATGCGCTGGGCGGGTTGTTGGATTCCCGCCTCGCCCTGAACACCAGCTACATCGGCTCGGACGGCCTGCGCGTGGCCCTGACCGGCGCAAGCGGCTGGAATGCCCGCCGGGGCTGGCTGGGCAGCTTGCAGGCACGTGGCACACTAGGAGAAAACAACGCCCTGAACGCGACGCTTAACGGCTCCGGCCCGCTAAATCTGGCGGCCACGCTGCGTACCCCCTTCAATGGACAGCTCCGGACTGCCAGCGTCACCGGAACCCTGCCCGCCGATCTGCCTTTCCGGCCCGGCGGCACGCTGGATTTGGCCGCGCTGGACGTGGGCGCACTGTGGGGACGCGCCGGACAACTGGCCCTGACCGGGCAGGCCACGCTGGGCGGCGGCACTTGGAGCAAGCTGGACGCGCAGTTCGCAGGCCGGATAGAGGACAGTGCGGGCGAATTGACAGGCGATCTGGGGGCCACCTACCGCGCAGGAGACGTTTCGGTGCGGCTGGCCGGAGAGCGCGTGGCGGGCGGCGCGGTGCTGGCGGGCGGCAAGTACGACCTGACCTTGCGGGCCGAACCGTTGCGACTGGCACGGCTCTTACCTGTGAATCTGGATATGGACGCCCTCACTTTCGGCGGCACGGTCACGGCAGCGGGAACGTTGGCGGGCGGGCCATCCAAAGTGACCTTGCGGAATCTGGCGCTGAAGGGTGAGCAGGGCAGCATTCGGGACAGCGGCATCGGGCCATTCAGCCTCTACGGCAGCGCTTCCTATGTATGGCAGCCGGGCGGCCAAAATGTGCTGGAAGCCGCGCTGGACGGCAGCTTGCGCGGCGGAGTCTTGCAGGCGCGGGGCCAGTTGCCCGCAGGCGTGCGCGTGACGGCGCGGGACATAGACGCCCGCACACTGGGCGCAGGCGTGCTGGGCGCGGCCCTGAACCTGACGGGCGACCTGACCAACCCGGCAGTCGCGGGGCAAGTCAGTACGGTGGCCGACGCCTTCGACGCCCGCGTGATCTTGTCCGGGCGGGCACTCAGCCTGAAGGCCAATGCGCGGGCCGACCTGAAAGGCAACGCCACAGGCACGCTGTACGCCGAAGCCTCCGACCTGAATCTGACGGCGGGCGCGGCGGGGCTGGAAAGCTTGCAGGCACGGGTTTACGGGACTGTCGCCAGCGGTGGAAACTCGGCCAAGTTGGACTTGAACGGCGTGTGGCCCGCGTTAGCTGGAACGGCAACTGCTACTGTCGGCGGAGTGGCTCAGCCCATCACCCTGACCGGAGACGGACGCGGCGGCTACGCCCTCGGCGGCGGCGAACTGGGAGCCGGAAGCGTGACCCTGACGCGCACACAGGGCTTCATTCCAGCACTGGCCGGAACGTTGCGCCTGACGCCGTTGCCCTTGGTAGGCGGCACGGGCGCGGCCACCGCCGACGTGACTTTGGGCGGCACCCTGACCGCTCCCACACTGGCGGCCACCCTCACCACCCGTGACGCAGCCCTCAGCGGCGTCACGCTGGCCGATACCACCGGAAGTATCACGGGCACGCTGGCTAACCTGAGCGGCACACTGGCGCAGGCCGGGGCCACCGTTGCCACGCTGAACGGGCAGACTGTAACTCTGACGGGCCTCACCGCTTCGGTTGCTGGGGCCACTGTGAAAGCCACAGGCACGGCGGGGTTGAACGGAACCGCCGACGTAAATCTGGTCAGCAGTGGCGCACTGGACGGCAACTTGAAGGCCACATACCGCGCCCGTGCCCTCTCGCTGGACGGGACACTAGCCGCGCAAGGCGTGACGGCGGCGCTGAATCTGGACGCCGATCCCTTCACCGGCTGGCACGGCACCGCCCGCCTGACCGGTGGCCCCGCCGGAGTGCTGACCCAGCCCGCCACCCTGACCCTCAGCGGCCCATTTGCCCACCCGCTCGCCACCGGAGACGCCGGACTGCTGGGCGCGGGGGCGAAGATTGTCGCCAGCAGTACGGGCGTGCAGGTGCGTCTGGTAGACGGCCCCGGAGCCACCGCCAGCGGAGCCATAGAACTGCGGCCCAACGCGGCGGGCCAGTGGCAATGGCTGGGAGCCACCAGCCTGACCCGCCCCGAACTCAGCCTGAGCGTCACGCCTTCTGGCCCGCTGGCCGACCCCAATCTGGTGCTGAGCCTGCGCCGGGGCGAGTGGCGGGCCAGCGGCACAGCCAGTCTGCGGGCCGCCGATCTGAACGTCAGCGACGGTCTGAAGGATGGCCGGATCACTTGGACAGACCAGACCGTGCGGGCCGACTTGCCGGGCCTCGACCTCTCGCGCTTGGGAATTAACCTGAGTGGGACGGCACTCACAGGCCGCGTGACCGCGCAAGGGGCCATCAGCACCGATACCCGCGACGGCCAACTGACGCTGAATATTCAGGACGTGACCACCGACTACGAGGTGCCGTATCTGGGCCTGAAGGTGAACGGCGACGTACAGGCCACCGTAAATCTGACCGCTGGAAAACCCACTGTGCAGGCGAGCGCCACCTTGCCCGCCGGAACCTTGACCCTGAACGCCCAGCAGACCGACAAGAACTGGACAGGCCGCCTGACCGGATCGCTGGCGCAGGACGGCGGCACACTGGCCCTGAACGTGGGTGCAGACGCGGCGGGCCTGACCGGAAACGTGACAGTCACGCGCTACCCGGTGTCGGGCGCGGGCCAGAGCGTGCGAGTCGACGGCACGGTGGCGCTGGGCGGCCAGACCTTCAGCGCCAACCTGACCGCCGCCAACGACATGGGAGAAGCCCGCGTGATCGGTTCGGGCGGGCTGGCCGACGTGGTGCCTGCCCTGAGCAGCGTGCTGGCCGTGCGTCCCACCGATCAGGGCTACAACCTGCGGGCCACGCTGGACGCCGTAGAACTGAAAGAACTGGCGATTGCACCCGCCTTGTCGGGCCGGGTCAGCGGCGAGGCCAACATCAACGACGGTGGCGGCACTTTTGTAATTCGCAGCGCAGGCCTGACGCTGGGGCCGAAGACCCTGCCCGCCCGTATAGAAGGCACGCAAATTGGCGGCGACTGGCGCATTCGCGGCTTTTTGGGCGAATCCGACCTGTTCGGCGGCCTCAGCGGGGGCGAACTGTTCGGAAACGTGACGCTGAAATCCTTCCCCGTAGGCGCAATCGTGGGCGCACTGGTGGGCAACAGCCCCGGCGAGGGCATCGTGACCGGAGTGGCCCGCTTCCGGGTTCCGGTGGCCGACCCGCTGGCAGGCACCGCCACCGTGGTGGCCGAACGAATCCGCGTGAGTGCGACCAGCGGCACAGGCGAGGGCCGCATCACCGAAACGCTGCTGGGTTCCGGCACACTGGATTACGCGGCGCGGGAACTGCGGAACGTGAATATCCAGTTGGCCGGGGCCGGAACGTGGAATGTGCGCGGAGCCTTCAGCCGCTCCAACGTGGGCCTGACCGCGCAATTCACCAACACGACCTTTACCCCGGTGCTGGTGCTGGTGCCCGCCATTGCCGACCTTGACCCTAGCCTGAAAGGAACCCTGACCCTAGAGGTGGCCGGAACCTATGACCGCCCGCGTGGACAGGTGCGGGCCAGCAACCTGAGTGGCACGTTGGCGGGCCTGAGCCTGCAAGTGCCGACCTTCTCGGGCGATCTGCCAGATTCGGGCGCATTTACAGCCAGCGGGCGCGTGCTGACGGGCGGCGTGGTGGGCAGCGACGGCACCCTGAACGCCAGCGGCCAACTGACGTTGGGCGACCTGAGCCAAACCCGCGTGCGCTTTGAAGGGCTGCTGGCCCCACAAGCACTGGGCGCACTCCCCAACACCACCGTCACGCTGGCGCAGGCCACAAGCGGCTGGACGCTGGACGCCCAGAGCCGCAGCACCAACCCTGTGACCGGAACCGGAACCCTGAGCCTGACCGGACAGATTGCGCCGCGCTGGGACTTGGCCCTGAGTGCCCGCAACTACAACTTGCCGTTGGCGGTCATTTATGCCCGCGAGAGCGCGCTGAATGCCGACCTGCGTGCGGTGGACGACGGAACCCTGATCCGCGTGAGTGGGGCCGCCGACTTTCTGCGCCTGACGCTGGGGCGCGTGGGGGCCACCGCCACCATTCCCGCACCGGGTCAGACCACCACCGAGGGCGGCAGCGGCGCGAACGGGCGCACCACCGACAGCTACGCGACCCCGCTGCCCGACATCTATTCCACCTTCCCCGAACTGGGCCGCGATCCCAACGCACCCGCCCCCGCTCGCCCCTTCCTCCAGCGCCTCGTGCTGGAAGACATTCCGGTTCGCGCCCCCAACGGCATCCGGGTAGACGAAGCCCTCGCCCGCGCCGAATTTGGCGGCTCCTTGGTGGTGTCGGGGACGGGCGCACAACCGCGCATCACGGGCGACATCACGTCTCAGCGCGGCAGTATTTTCCTGCGTGAAAACGAATTCGCCATCCAGAGCGGCCTCGTCAGCTTCACCGGTCAGAGCCTCTTTCCGACCTTTGCGATTCTTGCCAGCGGCAACGTGCAGGCCAGCACCACCGGGCAGCGCGTGCCCGTGACGCTGGACGTGAAGGGCGAATTCCGCACCCTCGCCAGCGGAGCCAGCACGCTTGACCTGACCACCGCGCTGCGCTGCACGGCCAACGCCGGGGGCACGGGCAGCAGCGAATGCACCGATCCCGCCACCACGCAGGCCTACAGCGAGGCGCAACTGTACGCGCTTGTCGCCACAGGCGTGCCCAACCTAGAAACGCTGCCCGGCAACCTGACCGCACTGGGGGCCAGCGCCCTGCAAACCGCGCTGAACATCTTTGTGCTGGGAGAAATAGAGCGCAACGTGGCCCGCGCCCTCGGCCTGGACGTGTTCCGCCTGACGCCCAACCTCTCTACAGCAGACGGCAGCCTCGGCGCGACCATCACGCTGGGATCGTACCTGACGCGCAATCTGTACTTGCAATACCAAACCGACCTGACGGGCGCGGGCCTCATCGACGCCACGTATTCCACGCCCGACAAGCAATTTACCTTCAAGGTCAGCACGCCCCTGAACGGGCTGGACTTGCAGAGCGTGCGCCCCAGCTTCAGCGCCGCCTACAACGTGAATGACCGCGCCAGCGTGAGTGTGGGCGTGCAGAACAACCCTGAAAGTACGAGGCTGCGGTTTGGGGTGACGTATAGGATTCGGTGAGGGTTTGAAAGAATGCGCTCTGGCCCTACTGTAGCTATCTACTGCAACAGCACCATTTACTTCATAATTAGGGGAAAATATTAAAACTTTAATGATTTTCAACACAATCTACATCATGTTTCTGGTACTTTTTGCATCCGTCTATTATGTCTCTTATCTGTCAGGTGGTGTCAACACCGACATGCAAAGCAATGGCTCCGGCCCCATCTCCTATATAGACATAAACATCGTTTCCATCAAGTTCAGGTATGATTCCAATTCAGGCGTATCAGTTCTGAATCTACCATTCATGCTCGCAATTCTGCTGAGTATCATTAATATTGTCTGGATGTCCGTTCTTTTACGCAAGCAACGGTAATCATCTATTTCTCTCATTTGTTCAGCCAGTGAGATCGTCTGAAAGCAGAACTAGCTCTCCTGAACTCCCGACTTTGCCCGCTCCCATACACCCGCTACACTTCCTCCTATGTCTGTTTCTGTCGCAGGTTCTCAGGTCACTTTTTCGGCTCCGGCGGGGGCGGCGGCGTTGGTGGGCGACTTTACCGATTGGCGCAAACGCCCCGCGCTGCCCGTGGTGGCGGGCCAGTCCATTACGCTGAGCCTGCCGCGCGGCGCGTGGGTGGAATATGCGTGGCTGGACGAGGCGGGCACGCCTTTTGCCGACCCCGACAACGCCCAAAAGTCGCTAAATCCTTGGTGGCCCTACCCGCGTGCGGTGGTGGTGGGCCAGTACACGCAGCACCCGCTGTGGGCCGCGCCCGACGCCACCCGCAAGGGCACGGCGCACCGCCTGACGTGGGAAGGTACGGTGTTTCCCGGCACACGCCGCGCCATCGTGTACACGCCGCACGGGTATCACTCGTCTCAGGCCGTGCCTATTTACTACGTGCAGGACGGCGTGGCCTTTTACCGCACAGGCAAACTGGGCGAGGTGATGGACAGGGCGGTGGAAGCTGGCTTGGCGTCGGGCGCGGTGTTGGTGTTCGTGGAACCCGGAGACCGCAGCGCCGAGTATTACCTGAATGACCGCTATCTGGACTTCCTGCAATCCGAAGTGTTTCCACGTGTGGAAGGCGAACTTGCCACCGCCAGCGAGCGCGGCTTGTGGGGCGCGAGCCTCGGCGGGCTGATCAGCCTGCATCTGGGCGCGGCCCACCCGGAACTCTTTTCCCGCGTGGTCAGCCACAGCGGGGCGTTGATTGCGCGGCCCGGTGCCGAAAAAGACGGCATCATCGACACGACGACTGCCGGGGAATGGCTGCGCGAACGCCTGAGCGTTTCTCCGCCCACGCACCTGAAAACCAGCCTCGATACAGGCGTATTGGAATGGCTGGCTGCCCCGAACCGCCGCATGGCCGCCCTCTTTGCCGACGCCGATTTACCCCACCAGTACCGCGAATATGCCAGCGGCCACAACTGGGTGACGTGGCGGGCCGCGTTGCCGGAAGCGTTTTTGTATATGCAGGGTAGATAGAACGTCAGAGTCTTTCCGCACTGCTCCGGCCCGCACGGCCAGCCAAACTCACCCGCCGCACCCCTCCCACACGGCATAGTCAGTGGCAATGCAACTTCCCATTCTCCTTTCACTGATGCTGCTGGGCAGCGCGGGGGCTTCCACCATGACCTATCCGGCGTCAACCACCACCCTTCATGAGCGGGCGCAGGACTGGGCAGGCGCGGAATTGCGCGGCGTAGAGGTGCGCGGGCAAACGCTGATGCTGGCCGCAGGCGCAACGAGCGGCACGCTGACCGGGCAGCCCATCAAGGTGGCGGCTTTCGACGAACTGGTGCCCTCTTGGAACAGCACCACCCCCGGCGCGGGCAGCGTGACGCTGGAAGTGCGGGCGCAAACGGGCACAGCTTGGACGCGCTGGTTTTCCTTCGGGACATGGAGCAGCGCTGATGGGCGGGCCAGCCTGAACGGGCAAAAGGACGCAGCGGGCCAGATCCTGACCGATACCTTGCGCCTGAGTGCCAAAGCCACAAGTTACCAGTACCGCGTGACGTTGCGCGGGGCGGGAACGAGCGTGCGCCTCTTGGCCTTCAATACTTCTGACCGGGCCAAGCGGGCCGCTGGATTGGGACAGGCCAGCAACCGGGCGGCGTGGGGCAAAGTCACCGACGTGCCGCAGCGTTCGCAAATGGTGTTCGCGGAGGGTGCGGGCTGGTGCAGCCCCACGAGTACCTCCATGATTCTGGCCCTCTACGGCGTGAATGTGGCCGTGCCCACCGCCGCCAAAGGCATGTTTGACCGCGTCTACGAGGGCACGGGCAACTGGCCCTTCAATACTGCTTATGCGGGCGAGAAAGGAATGAGGGCCTTCATTACTCGCCTGCCGAGCCTCGCTGCCGCAGAGAAATACACGGGTGCAGGCCTGCCGTTGGCGGTCAGTTTGGGTTGGAAGGCAGGCGAATTGCCCGGTGCGCCGATTCCCAGCAGCGACGGCCACCTGATGGTACTGGTAGGTTTCGACAAATCCGGCAACCCCGTGATGAATGACCCCGCCGCCCCCACCGACGCGGGCGTGCGGCGCACCTATCCCCGCGCCCCCTTTGAAAAGCTGTGGCTGACGCATTCGGGCGGGCTGAGCTACGTGATCGCGCCGCAGGGAATAGCGTTGCCCTGAGGGACGGGGATCGTGGATCGTAGGAAAGGCGCAAGGCCAGTCAGATTAACTCGACTGGCCTTGCGTTTAGGGTTGTTGTGGAGGAGTGAGGATTCTAGCTTTGGCGGCCAAAAGATGCACGGTTGTTAACCACAATCCACGATCTACTCTCCACGTTCCAGCCCCGCTTTATCGGCTGATGCTGGCGCGGGGTTCCAGTGCGTAAAACGACACCAGAGCGACCAACGTGCCGACCCAACCGGGAGCGCTGCCCAACGAGAGTTCGAAGTTGCGGCCCAGCACGGTGCTGCCCAACTGCCCGACGAGTTGATCGCCAGTCTGCTGTGCCACCACGTTCCAGCCCACGATGGGTTCGCCCATGTAGCCAGTCACGCGGTCTACGCCACGCAGCGTCAGCTTTTGCGAGCCGACGTTGCCTTTCAGTTCCCCGTCTTGAAGCTCGATCTTGAACGGGTCAGCGCCGACAGTGCCCTGTACGCCGCGTTCCGTAATTTCGAGGTCGATGTCTTTGCCGTGGAGCTTGCCACCTGCGCGGCCTGTGATGCGGTCACCGTCGATGACACAGCGGATGTCGTATCCGTCTGCTCCACCCAAACGGCCCTTAATCTGGTCTTCCATGCGGCGAAGTATAGCGGGGCAGGATGGGGTAAGGATGCGGGTCAACCTACCGCCGTTCACATTTTGACGATTCCCAAAGTCCGCAACACCGTCCTAGACGCAAAAAGATACCGCCGACTTGGCCGCCCCGCTGCATTAACAGTCCAGTGGGATCAGATTGATACAGGCTCTGGCACAGGCTTCTTGCTGCCGCCCACCAGCCCCACCCGCTCGAAATAGGCGCGGCGGGTGAGCAGTAGGCCGCCCTCGCCCAGCCGGACACGCCCTACATTCCAGCGCTCGAACAGGATGCGGAGTGCCCCGCCCAGCAGCGCCGCGCCGTACCACGCGGGCAACTCGGCAGAGGAAACGACGCTCCAGCGCAGGCATTCCCCGTCCCAAGCCAAATGCGGGCAACCCGGATCGTGCGCCGCCCAAAACATGCCCCCCCGCATCACACGTTCTTCCCGTTGACCCTTAGACGCCGCACTCTCCGCCCCCCACTCCCCAAACTTCTGCCCCCGCACCGTCAGCGGAGGCTCACGCACCTGAGCGTCGTAGTTGGGCGCGGCAAACGCTTCGGCGTACAGGTCATACAGGTGGTGCTGAAGCTGATGCGTTTGCGCCCGCAGCCGCGCTTCTTCCCGTCCGGTGAGTGCGCCTGTGGCATTCAGACTGACGCGGGCCTCCAGCAACTGATTTTCGACGGCCACCAACCGCTGCCGGGGCGTGGGCAAGGGCGGCGGCGGCGGCGGATCGCCGGTCAGCGAGCGGGCCGGGTCAAGGTACTCGCTGCCCTTCCAGCCGGAAGACGCCCAACCGGTGACCTCACGCAGGGCCGCATCTTCGATGACCCACAGCCGATTGGCGACTTCGCGGGCAAAACGGCGGTCATGGGTGACGATAACAACAGCGCCGCCGTAGGCATGAACGGCTTCCTCTAGGGCTTGCAGGGCGTCCACGTCCAGATGGTTGGTGGGTTCGTCCAGCAGCAACAAGTCGGCCCGCAGCGCACTCACCAGCGCCAAGCCTGCCCGCGCCCGCTCTCCGCCCGACAGGACTTCCGGCAACTTGGGCCAGTCGGCAGCCACGAAACCCGCACCGCCCAGGAGGGCTTTGGCCCGCCCGCCAAAGCGCCGCTCGAACTGGGGCCGCAGCGCCTCGCCTGGGTTCAGGCCGTGCCAAATCTGATCCAGATACGCCACCGTGACGCCGCCCGCCACGCGCAGCACGGGTTCCGGCTGACCCAACGGGGGCGCGTCGGCGTGCAGGATTCCGGCGAGCAGCCCCAGCAGGGTGCTTTTGCCCGTGCCGTTGGCTCCCATCAGCGCCACGCGGTCTCCCTGCCGCAGCTTGAAGGCCACTTCCCGCAAAATAGGGTGATCGGTATACGTTTTGCTGAGATGCTCGCCCCACGCCACCAGCGGGGCGCGGGCGCTTCCGGCCAGCAGGCGCATTCGCAGTTGGCGTTCAGGCAAGGGGGCTTCGGCTAGGGGCAGGCGCTGGGCGCGGTTTTTGAGGGGGCGGGAGCGGCGGCCCCACACGTCCAGCCGCTCGGCGCTACCTTCCAAGCGGGCGGCTTCCTGCTGGCCGAGGCGGGCGGCGCGGGATTGGGTGCGGCGCTCTAGTTCTCGCTGGGCACGGGCGCGGGAATAGCCGCCCGCGTATTCGGTGGCTCCTCCGCCTTCCAGCCACAGGCTGCGGCCCGCCACCGCATCCAAAAAGTCGCGGTCATGGCTGGTGAGAATCACGCCGCCACCAAAATCGCGCAGCCAGCTTTCCAGCCATTCACGCATACGGATATCGAGATGGTTGGTGGGTTCGTCCAGCAACAGCAGATCAGGTTCGCGGGCCAGCGCGAGGGCCAAAGCCAGCCGAGTCCGCTCGCCGCCCGACAGCGACGCCGCATCGCGCCCCATGAAGCGGGTGAGATCAAGGACACCCAGAATGCGGGCCATGCGTGAGGGCCATGCATAGGCCTGAAGATCGTCCAGGCGGGCGTGCAGGGCTGTCCACGCACTCAGCGCGTCGGGGTTGCCCAAGTCGGCTTCCAGCGTCAGCAACTCGGTTTCCAGTTCGCGGTAAGGGTGAGCAGCGGCCACCAGATCGCGCACGCGCACACCCTCTGCATGGGCATGATGCTGGGCCAACACTGCCACCCGCAGGCCGTCCTCGCGCCAGACCTCGCCCTCATCGGGAATCAGTTCGCCCGTCAGCACCCGCAGCAGCGACGTTTTGCCCGCCCCGTTGCGCCCCAGCAGGGCCACCCGCTCGCCCCGCTGCACGTTCAGACTCACGCCCGACAGCACCGCCCGCTCGCCAAATGCGAGGGAGATGGATTCGGCGGTGAGGAGCGTGGACATGCAGGAGAGAGGCTAGCAGGAAAGGTGCGGGGGCAAATGCGCCACAAGGCTCAGAACATCAGAAAGCCAACAGGCGAAGCACTTAGATTGATCATGTGACCAACAGACAAATTAAAACAGGTCGGTGGATTGTTGGCAGCATTCTCAGCCTGATCTTGGGTCTGACTGTGTTTGGGGCAGTGGCACGCCTCTTGTTAGGTTTTGATCTCTCTTATGCTGTGCGACTGACCCTTACATTTTTTCTCTGTTGGATGGTGTTTCGAGGATTTTTCTGGGCGCGAGTCATGCTGAGCTTGCTCCTCGTCTGGACAGCTTTCCAACTTTTTATCGTGACCCCAGAACTATCAGGAATGCTCCGAATGGGATGGCTCGTCATTGGCCTGCTCTATTTGGCTAGCGCCCTCAGTCTTGTTGCTCTTCCGCAAGTCAGGTCGTATTTCCGGTATAGCCAGCAACCGTAAACCACCTGCCTTTGCCGCGGCCCCCACCGCTTATACTGCCGCCCGTGATGGCCGCGATTGCCCCTGTATCCAAAGTGTCTGTATCAGAAATGTCTGTACCTAAAGCGACAGAACCAAGTGCCCCGTATATCGTGGCTGCCCTCTACCAGTTCCGCGCCGTGCCAAACGCGGCGGCCCTGCGTGAGCATCTGCTAGACATTGCCACCTGCCTAGGCTTATGCGGCACCCTGATCGTTGCGCCCGAAGGAATCAATGGCACGCTGGCCGGAACGCGGGAAGCGGTGAGCGAGTGGCACGCGGCCCTGATCGCCGCCGGATTTACGGGCATGGAATACAAGGAATCCGCAAGCGCCGAGCAGCCCTTCAAGCGCCTGAAAGTGCGGCTGAAACGCGAGATCGTGACGATGGGCGTGCCCGTGACGCCACCTGAAGAGGCGGGCCGATACGTGACACCCGCCGAGTGGAACGCGCTGCTGCAAGACCCGGATGTGTTGGTCATAGATACGCGCAACAGGTATGAGGTCAAGGCGGGCACGTTTCAGGGCGCGGTGAACCCCGAAATAGACTCCTTCCGCGAGTTTCCGGCGTGGGCCGACGAGCAGTTGCGGGGTCAGGAAGGCAAACGGATCGCCATGTTCTGCACGGGCGGGATTCGCTGCGAAAAAAGCACCAGCTTGCTGCGTCAGCGCGGCTTTACCGATGTGCTGCACTTGCAGGGCGGCATTCTGGGCTATCTGGAACACGTGCAGAGTGACCAAAGCCTCTGGAACGGTGAGTGCTTTGTCTTCGATGGCCGCGTGACAGTGGGACACGGCCTAGAAGTCGGCGCGGGCGAAATGTGCCACAGTTGCGGTTGGCCTCTGACGGCAGAGGAAACCGCGCACGCCCACTTTGAACGCGGCGTGAGTTGCGGGCATTGCCACGCCCAGACGACGGACAAGCAAAAGAGGCAGTTTCGGGATCGGCAGCGGCAGATGGACGGGCGAGAATAAAGAACGTGGAGTGTAGATCGCGGGAAAAGCCTAACCACGATCTACACTCCACACTCCACGATCCAATAAAAAAGCCCGCCCACACCGCTACCGATGTAGGCAAACTTCTAACCTCTCTTTATGCGCTCGGAGCGTCTACCGTCTTGGGTGCGGCTTCCAACTGCCCGCCTGTGCGAACCGTCACCGTGCGCTTCTGGGCGGCTTCACTGCGGGGCACACGCAGGGTCAGCGTGCCGTTCTGGTAGTCGGCTTCCACCTTGGTCAGGTCGTATTTAGCGGGCACGCTGAAGGTGCGGGCCAATACGCCGTGTGCGCGTTCTACACGGTGTGCAGTGCGGCCTTCGCGGCGGCTGTAGGTGCGCTCGGCCTGCACGGTCAGGGTCTGGTTCTCGGCCTCGATCTGAATGGCGTCGGCCTGCACGCCAGGCAAATCGAGGGTCAATTCCAGTCCGGTTTCGTCCTCATGCACATCTACCGGGGGGGCGAGGCGGGCGGGGGCGGTGCTGGCCGCGCCAAAGGCACGATCCATGCGCTGGGTCAATTCTTCAATGTCACGGAAGGGATCAAATCGCATCACTGTTCATACCTCCTGAGATTGGTCGCGCTGGCCGCTGCTTTCTTGGCCTCGCGCTGATAGAGATATGCTATTACTTGAGTGCCATCGTGTCAAGTTTAGTGCAGCTTTAGCGGAAGGTAATATTTTTTGGAAGCGGCGCAGTGGTCAAGTCCCGCCCACCTGATAGACTCGCCTGCGGAAGTAGGTCAAGCCTGACCTGATCCACCGAGAAGCACAGCCACCTTTCTCAGCGATCCCGTGAGGTCGCGCCCGCCCTGTGAGGCAGGAGAGGAGTTCATATGAATGCCCAGATAAATCCACGCCTGACATCTGTATCCCAAACACGCCGACAGCCCGCGCTGGACGGTCTTTTTTTTGTTGGGGGCACTCCATGACGCCCCAGCCCAAAGCCACCATCCTGACCGCCGACGAGGTGCGCCGCGCCATGACGCGCATTGCCCACGAGATCGTGGAGCGCAACAAGGGCGCGGAGAATCTGGCCCTGATCGGCGTGCACACGCGGGGCATTCCGCTGGCCGCGCGGCTGGCCGCCAAGCTGGAAGAACTGGAAGGCGTGGCGATTCCCACTGGAATGCTGGACATCACGCTGTACCGCGATGACCTCTCCGAGATTTCGCACCAGCCTGTGATCCGCGAAACGCATGTGCCGTTTGATCTGGCCCGCCGCCGCGTGATTTTGGTGGATGACGTGCTGTACACGGGCCGCACCGTTCGCGCCGCGCTGGACGCCCTGATTGATTTGGGCCGCCCGGAAGGAATTCAGTTGGCGGTTCTGGTAGACCGGGGCCACCGCGAATTGCCGATTCGGGCCGACTACGTGGGCAAAAACCTACCGACGGCCAAGTCGGAACTGGTGAAGGTGAAGTTGCTGGAAACGGATGGTCTAGACCTTGTCGAACTCTGGGACTTGAACGGGACGGCAGACCAATGACCGCCCGCCCGCGCCACCTGCTGGACTTTGAAGGCTGGACGCCCGAACGCCTGACCGCCCTGCTGGACAACGCCGACACTATGAATCAGGTGCTGGAACGGCCCGTGAAGAAGGTTCCGGCGCTGCAAGGCCTGACGGTCTGCACGGCGTTTTTTGAGAATTCCACCCGCACCCGCATCAGCTTTGAACTGGCTGCCCGCCGCATGAGTGCCGATGTGGTCAGCTTTGCCACCGGAAACAGCAGCGTCAGCAAGGGCGAGAGCCTGCGCGACACCATCGAGGTGCTGACGGCCTACAAGGTAGACGCTTATATCGTGCGCCACGCCGCTGCCGGGGCCGCGCATCTGGTGGCCCGCTACAGTGGCAAACCCGTGATCAATGCGGGCGACGGACGCCGCGCTCACCCCACGCAAGCCCTGCTGGACGCCTACACGGTGCGGCAGGAATACGGCTCGCTGGAAGGCAAAACGGTTGCCATTATCGGAGATATTCGCCATTCACGGGTGGCCCGCAGCAACGCCGAATTGTTGCCTAAGCTGGGAGCAAAAGTCGTGCTGTGCGGCCCCGCTACGCTACTTCCGGCAGATTTGGCGGCCCTCCCCGGAGTCACGCTGACCACCAACCCGCGTGAGGCGGTGCGCGGCGCACACGCGGTCATGGCCCTGCGCCTGCAAAGCGAGCGCATGAGCGGCGGCTACCTCGGCAGTTTGCAGGAATACGCCGACGTGTATCAGGTGAACGAGCGCCTGTTGGCAGAGGCCGAAGCGGGCGCAATCGTGCTGCATCCGGGGCCGATGAACCGTGACCTGGAAATCAGCGCCGACACCGCCGACAGCCCCAGAAGCCGCGTGCTGAAACAGGTAGAGAATGGGCAGGCAGTCCGGATGAGCGTGCTGTATCACCTGCTGGTTGGGCGCGAGTAAGAAATGAGGCGGGCTTTGTTGGCTGGCCTGATGCTGACGCAAGGGTGGGCGGGGGCGTGTTCACCAGCCAAACCCTCTGCTTCATTCCTGAAAGCCAATAAGCAACTGTCGGCCCTTCAATCAAGTCCCTGCACCGCGCCACGAATGCCACGTTCCCGAACATGGTGCAAGGTTTTTGCGGCTTCTCCCAGCCAAGTGATTCCCCTACTGACGGCCATCTATCCGGGAAAGGTCAAGCAGAGTGGGGATGGCTGGACGCTCAGCGCCGAGGCTGGCAGCGTGGTTTTGCAAGTCAAGGCTACCAGCGCGGGCACAACGGTTTTGGGACAGCGCGTGATCTCTGTCAAAGAGAGATTAGGTTCGGAACTGTACCGCGTTCTCGCCGGACAACCGCAGAACTTCTGGCAAGAAGTGAAGAGGCTGTTCGCTCCGCCCACCTGCCAAAGTCTGGGCATCACAGACACGACTTGGTACCGCATCGAACGCTGCCGCTTTGTTCCTCAGCGCCCAGAGCCGAATAGCACCCCGTCTATAGAAATTTCTCTCCGAAGCGCCGTAGACCGCACGGTTCCTTTGCATCAGACCAAGCGATTCGGCACCAGCCCCAACCCCTGCATCATGTACGACTTTTTCTGAATCAGGAGTCCCCATGACCCTAACAATCACCAATATCCGCCGTCCCAATTCCGAAACGCTGGAATCCATCACCCTAGAGAACGGCCTGATTAAAGGCTGGAACCTGCCCGCTGAGGGCGAAATCATAGACGGCAAGGGCGGCACGCTTGCGCCTGCGCTGATCGAACTGCACGCGCATCTGCGGGAGCCGGGGCAAACCGAAAAAGAAGACCTCGCGTCGGGCCTCGCGGCGGCGGCGGCGGGCGGCTACGGCACGGTGGTGTCTATGCCGAACACGTCGCCAGTGGTGGATGACCCCGCCATCGTGCGCTCACTCATCGAGAAGGCCAACCGCCTCGGCTTTGCGCGGCTGCGGCCTGCGGCGGCCCTGACCAGAGGGCAAACGGGCGAAACGCTGGCCGAATTGACCTTTTTGCAGGACGCGGGCGCGGCCATGTTTACCGACGATGGGCGCACCAACGAAGACGCGCGGGTGTTGCGGCTGGGGCTGGAATATGCAGGCAGCCTCGGCATGGTGGTCAGCGTGCATGCCGAAGACGCCAGCTTGCGGGCCGACGGCGTGATGAACGAGGGCGCAGTGAGCGAGGCGTTGGGCCTGCCCGGCAACCCGGCGGCGGCAGAAGCGGCGCGGGTGGCGCGTGACCTGGAAATCGTGGCGGGCTTGCAGGCACAGGACCGCCCCGTGCGCCTGCACGTTCAGCACCTCTCCACGGCGCGGGCGCTGGACTTGGTGCGCGAAGCCAAGCGGCGCGGCCTGCCCGTGACCTGTGAGGTCTGCCCCCACCACCTGACCCTCACCGACGAGGCGCTGCGTTCCTTCGACTCTATCTATAAAGTGGCCCCGCCGCTGCGAACTCAGGCCGACGCCGATTCCCTGCTGGCGGGCTTGTTAGACGGCAGCGTGGACTGCATCGCCACCGATCACGCACCCCACACCCGCGCCGAAAAGGAACGCGACTTGCTGACCGCGCCATCTGGAATTGCCTACATAGAACTGGCCTTTCCGCTGATGTGGACGCGGTTTGGCGCAACGCTGGGGCTAGAGCGCCTGCTTGACCTGATGACACAGGCCCCCGCCCGCGTGATGGGCTGGCCCGAACCCTCTCTGGAAGCAGGCGCACCCGCCGACCTGACCGTGTTTGACCTGCACACCGAGCGCACCGTGAACCCGGCAGAGTTTAAGAGCAAGGCCAAATTCACGCCGTGGGCAGGCGAAAGCCTTCGCGGGTGGCCCATGCTGACGGTAGTGGGCGGGGCGGTGGCGTACAGGCGGGAGGCTTGAGGACGGTCTACGGGGGAGAAGTCTAAGGGTTGAGGGTCTAAGAAAGGCAATCGCGTTGCTTACTCACCCCCTCCCCAGCCCTCCCCCCTCAAGGGTGAGGGAGCAAAACAAAGCTCTCTGCTGCTGCTTTTTGCCCTCGCCTCTTGTGGGAATCGCAGAGCTGCGAAGCAGGGGGGGCACCCCACAACCGAACCCGCCCCACCCCCTTAGACCCTTCGACAGAGCACCCTTAGACTCAGCCCCCGCCGCACAGCACCACAACCCACACCCGCTATCATGCCCCCGTGAGTTCTCCCGCCCGTTCGCCTGCCCCGCCCCTTGCCGCTGCCATTCCCGAAGGCACGCGCGATGTGTTGCCGCCCGAATGGGCACAGCGCGAGCATTTGCGGGCGCGACTTGTCGAAGTGTTCGGCGCGTGGGGCTACCGGGGCGTCGAACTTCCGGCTCTCGAATACGCCAGTGCCAGCCACCCGCAAGATGCGCGGGCCTTTAAGCTGATCGATTCGGGCGGGCAAGTGCTGGCCCTGAGAAGCGAATTCACCACCGCGATGGGGCGGCTGGTGCGTTCCCGGTTTCCGGCGGGGCCATTCCCGCTGCGGCTGCACTACGGCGGGCGGCTGTGGCTGCGGGCGCTGACCAGCGAACTGGGGCGGTTGCGCGAGTTCTATCAGGTGGGGGTGGAGCTGATCGGCGTAGCGACTCCGCAGGCCGACGCCGAACTGCTGCACTTGGCGGCGGCGGCGCTGGGGGCGGTGGGGGTTTCAGCTCAGCTAGAGGTGGGTTATCCGGGCTTCGTGGACGCCGTGCTGGAAGACGCGGGCCTGCACGGAAAAGCGCGGGACGCCCTGCACGACGCCATTGACCGCAAGAGTGGTGCAGATGTAGACCTGCTGGCACGGCGAGACGGCCTCAGCCCAGAAGTGACGCGCACGCTGCATGCCCTGACCGATCTGTACGGCGGCGCGGAAGTGCTGGACACAGCGCAGGCTTTGGCTCAGGGCGAGCGGGCAAGGGACGCGGTGGCGCATCTGCGGACTGTGGCGGCCCTGTACAGCGGCCCCCTCTTGTTCGATCTGGGCGTCAGTCGGCGCTACGGCTACTACACGGGCATCACCTTCCGGGCCTACGCAGACGGCTTGAACCAGCCGGTGTTGGGCGGCGGACGGTACGCGCTGGAAGGCGGGCTGCCCGGCGCAGGCTTCGCGGTGGGACTGGAACGCCTGACCGGGGTGCTGGCTCCCACGCTGCCGCCCGAACCTGAAGTGGTGCTGGCACTGGACTTGGCGGGCGCAACATTGGCCCGCGCCGCTGGCCTCACGGCAGAGTTGGCATGGACGGACGACAGGGCGGAATTACAAGCGTTCTGCATGGCACGGGGCATCAGACGCATGGTGCAGGGCGAAACATTTACCGTTGTAGACGGTTCCGATAAAAACGGAGCAGAGGCATGACCCCCGCCCCCACGCGCACGCCCGATCACCTCACGCTGGCGCTGCCCAAAGGCCGCATTCTGGAAGAAGCATTGGTGCTGCTGGCCCGCGCTGGCCTGCCCCTGACCATGCCCGAAAAATCGCGTGCCCTGCGCCACGAATTCCCCGGCGTGACCTTGCTGGAACTGCGGAATCAGGATGTGCCCGTGTACGTAGACCTTGGCGTGGCCGACGTTGGTATCGTAGGCAAAGACGTGCTGATCGAATCGGGCCGCGCTGTGTACGAACCTGTAGACCTGCGTTTTGCCGCCTGCCGCCTGTCGCTGATTCGTGAAATCGGGGCCACTGGAACCATCGGGCGGGTGGGCACCAAGTACCCGCGAGCCGCCCGCGCCTACCTGAACGCGCAGGGCATCCCCGCCGAAATCGTAAAACTGAGTGGCAACATTGAACTGGCGGCCCTGACCGGACTGGCCGACGCCGTGATCGATCTGGTGCAGACGGGCGGCACGCTGCGGGCCAACAACCTTGAGGAAGTGGACGTGCTGTTCGAATCGAGTGCGCGGCTGGTGGTCAATCGTGCAGCCCTGAAGTTGCGGCGAGAGCGCTTGCGCCCACTGATCGAACGCCTGCGCGAACTGGTGGCCGCTGACACGGTGGGGTAAAAGCCCTTGAACTGGCAAGCGGCCCTGAGCAACCTCACGCCCGAATTGGTGGCCGCCGGAGCCGAACGCTGGGGCGCAGGCAACGTGCGGCCAGTGAATATGGGGTTCAATCATGTCTACCGGGCAAGCACTGCCGCCGGAGACATCGCCCTCCGCTTCACCCATTCCAGCCTGCGGAGCGCCGACGCCCTGCGTCCACCGCTGGACTTTTTGCGCCATCTGCACGCGGCGGGCGCGGGCGTGTGCCCACCACTTCCCAGCCTTGCGGGGCAGGACATAGAAGCACTCCCAGACGGCTTTCTGGTCACGGCCATTGGCTGGATACACGGCCCCCGCGTGTCGGAGTTGCCGCCAACACCAGCACTTTATGAAGCGTTTGGGCAGGCGATTGGCGAGTTGCACGCGGCTGGGCGCAGCTTCCGGCCCACTCCCGGCACACCGAACATGATCGGCCCGGCCTTCCCCGGCGTCTTCCCGTCATGGCGATTTTTCTGGCACCGCGCCGCCCCACACGCCGCCAAGCACCCCGATTTGGCCCGCCACTTTGCCCGCCTGACCCTGCTGGTAGACGAGTGGGGCGGCCCGGCTGGATGCTGGCCGGATGACGAAACACAGGGCTGGGGCGAGGGCTTCGGCCTCACGCACGGCGACTTACGCCCCGGCAACGCCATCTGGGACGGCAAGCGTGTGGTCATCATCGACTTCGATGAACCCGTGTTCGGCCCACTGGCAACTGATCTGGCCCGCGCCGGACTGGAACTGCCCGCTGACCTGTTGCCCATGCTGAGGCCTCACCTGCTCGCCGGATACCGCTCAGTTTGCCCACTGCCTGACAACTGGGAAGCCTGCTTGCCCCTGTTGACCCAATGCCGCGCCGCCTTGATGGCCGCTTGGACACTGGACGGCGTAGACAGTGTGGCGGAGGTAGAAGCGTTGACTGTCCCTACAGATCGGGACGACTCCGGGGCGGTGGTCAGTTTCGGGGCGTTGGTGGAGTTGCTGAATGGGGCGGAAGGGTAATCGCGTTGTTCCGTGACCGCCACCCCAAATCGTCCCCGCCCAAATCCGTGTGAGGCCGTCGTCCACGCAGTGGGCGGGCCAATTCCATCTGGGAATGAACTGGCAGTTCCGCTTCAAAGGAACGATTTCGCCAAGCCTGAACGCAACAAGATCAATCCTGCCGAGCGCAGCGACAAACTCCCCTGACCCCTTTGGGGGCGGGGGCTGGGGGGTGGGGGAAACGTGGCAGCAATCCCAAAACCTTAATCTTATTCGACGTCCCCGCCCAACACCCCCGCCATCCGCTCCAACGCCTCCGTAAGCAGCGCACGGCTGGTAGCAAAGTTGACCCGAATAAAGCCCTGATAGTCGGCCTTCTGAGGATCGGGGGCGAATACGGGGCCGTTGTGAATGGCAACCCGCGCCTGCTCCAGCAAAACCTGTTGAATATCGCCCGCGTGCGGATGCGAGCGCACATCTAGCCAAGCCAGATAGGTGCTTTCTACCGCATAGGACTTGATATACGGGAATCTTTCGGCCAAAAATGCCTGCAACAAGTCGCGATTGCCGCGCAAGTAGGCCACCGTTTCGGCCAACCAAGGCCCACCCTCTTGCAACGCCGCTTGCCACATGGTGATGCTCAGGGCGCTGGGATGCCCCATCAGGCCGCCGACTGCCGTTTTCAGGCGCTTGATGAGGGCCGCGTCGTGGCTGAGCATGGCCCCGATGCCTAGCCCCGCCGTATTGAACGCCTTGCACGGCCCCGTGAGCGTGACGGTACGGCCCCGCACACGCGGATCGGCGGCGAACGACTCGAACAGCGCGTCGGCAAAGCTTAAGTCGGCGTGCAACTCATCGGAACAGACATACAGGTTGTGCTTCAGTGCGAAGTCGCGCAGTTTGCCCAGTTCCTCGGCGTTCCACACGCGCCCGGTGGGGTTGTGGGGATGGCACAGCAGCATCAGGCGCGTGGACGGAGTGACTGCCCCTTCCAGCGCTTCCCAGTCGATTTCCCAGCGCGTGCCGGAATCTTTGAGGGCGGCGGCCTGCACCACGCGGCGCTGATCGTTGATGCTGAGGTGAAACGGGTGGTACACGGGCAGCATGGTCAGCACACCGTCGCCGGGAGCGGTGAGAGCGTGTACAGCGGCAAAAATCCCCGGTACGACTCCCGGCAGCAACGCCACACCCTCGGCGGGCAAGTCGGTCAGCCCTTGCGTGGCAGCCTTCTCCTGAATCAGGCGGGTCAACAGGGGATCGCCCATCAGTTGCGGGTAGCCTAAACCGCGTGTGAGGCGGTCTTGCAGGGCATTCAGAATGGCGGGGGCCACCGGGTAATCCATGTCGGCCACCCACATCGGAATCACATCTTCGCCGTACAGCGTCCATTTCAGCGAATCGGCGTGGCGCAGCGCGGCGGGGTCAAGGTGGCTGTAGACGTCGGTGGTTTCTAGCACGGACACTTCGGGCGAATGCAGGCCAGTCATAGGGCGAGCATACGCCGCCGCGCCGTGCAGGCATAGGTCAGCGGCGCGGCTCCTGTACACTGCCCCCTATGCTGGCGATCATGGGCGCGATGGACGAAGAAATCGAGTTGTTGCTGGCCGACTTGCAGGCCCCCGAAACGCTGACCTTCTCAGGCGTGACGCTGCATAAGGGCACTCTGGAGGGCGTACCTGTACTGCTCACTCGCGGCGGGATCGGCAAGGTCAATGCGGCCCTGACCACCGCATATTTGCTGATGCAGGGAGCTACACAAGTTATTTTTACCGGGGTGGCGGGCGGCGTGCATCCAGAGCTGCGGGTGGGCGACATCGTAGTGAGTACCGATTGCGTGCAGCACGATGTAGATGTGGGCGCATTGGGCTACGAACTGGGCAGCATACCGGGCGAGCTTCCTGCGTGGCCCGCCGATGAAACGTTGCGAGCAGTAGCCCTCGAAGCAGCGCGAGATGTAGAGGGCGTGCGCGTGCTGGACGGCAGAGTTGCCAGTGGCGATCAGTTCATCGCTTCCCGCGAGGGCGTGCAGCGGCTCTGGACATTGTTCGGGGCGGCCTGCGCCGAGATGGAAGGCGCGGCAGTGGCGCAGGTGTGCAGCAAGGCGGGCGTGCCGTTCGTGATCATCCGCAGCGTCAGCGACACCGCAGACCACGATGCCAACGTGGATTACCGAACCTTTATGCCGCTGGTGGCCCGCCACGCCAAACAGGTGGTGCGCGGCATGCTGGCCCGCCTGACGCCGCAAGCCTAACCCGGATGACCTCTCAGACCGCCGCCCTGCCGCCCGCCGTGCGCGTGGTGCTGGGGTTGGGCGTGCTGGTGGGCTTTGCCGCCCTCGGAGAAGGGTTGATGAGGCTGCTGCATTGGCCCCTGCCGGGTTCGGTGGTGGGCATGGTGTTGCTGCTGCTGGCGCTGGGATCGCGTGTGGTGCGCCTGCACTGGATAGAACCCGCCGCCGACGGCCTGCTGGGAATCTTGGGCCTGCTGTTTGTTCCGGCCACCGTTGGGGCCATTCAGTTTTTGGGGGCCGGGGCCGAGTGGGGGCTGTGGCTGCTGGTGATGGTGGCCGGGTTGCTGCTCGGTGCAGGTGTAGCGGGTTGGTTGGCGGGGCGGTTGGTGCGGGACTGACATGGAAGGTGAACCCCCCCCGTTGCTCCGCAACGCCCCCCTTGAGGGGAGGACAACTGCGCTTTGGATGGCTCTGACATGATCTGGTTTGCCCTCACCCTGCTGGCCTTCGCACTCGGCGTGGTGCTGCAACTTCACTTGCAGTCCCGCCCACTGCTGCGAACGTTACTGAACCCCACCTTGCTCGCCACCGTTCTAGTCGGTATTGTGCTGCTCCTGACACGCACGTCCTACGACACGTACACGCGGGCAACCGAACCCATCTCGGCATTCTTGGCTCCGGCAGTGGTGGCACTGGCCGTGCCGCTGTACCGCTTGCGTGGGCTGCTGGCGCGGCAATGGCGGGCGCTGTTGTTGGGTGGGGCGGCGGGCACACTGGCGGGCGTAGCTTTAGATACCCTGCTCCCGCGTGCGCTGGGCCTGAGTCCGGATGTACAGCGGGCGCTGGCAACGGCCCCGGCCACCAGCCCGGTTGCGCTGCAATTGGCAGACATCACGGGGGCGACTCCAGCGCTGGCAGCGACGTTGGCCGTGCTTTCGGGCCTGTTGGGGGCGCTGATCTTGCCCGCCTTCCTGACCCGGTTGGGCGTGCGGCATCCCTTGGCACGCGGCATCGCACTGGGAGCCGTCGCACACGGCATCGGCACCGCCCGCGCCCGCGAGGAAGGCGAGTTGACTGGGGCCGCCAGCAGCATCGGCATGGGGCTAGCAGCGTTGGTGGTGACGTTGGTGGTCGCGGCGCGGGGCTGAGTCCTGCGTTCAGGACGTATTCAGCCTGACTTGAACTCTAAACCCAGACTCCAGATTGCGTAGCCATCACGCTTTTCTACGATCTACCGTCTACGTTCTGCCTACTCTCCGTCCCCCGTATCTAAGGAGGACACACTTAACATTGCGAGTTTCCGGGAAAACACCGGAATCTCTCCATTCCCAGCGCGCCCTCCTTCTTTCGTTTCTCGCTCCGCTCGGTAACGCTAAAGCTTTACAGCGAGGTATCCAGCAGCAACTTGGGCCGAAACTTAAGCCCGTCGGCGGCCACAAGGTAGGCCGGAATGCCGTCTACCTGCTGAATGGCCCGCTCCGGTGGAACGCCGTGCAGGTGGCCGTACACGATCAGATCGGGCCGGGCCGCCGCGATCACGTCGGTCAGGGGATTGGGCGGGTAGGGCGGCGAGGCGGGTGGGTAGTGCAGCATCATCAGAAAGTGGTCGCCGGGTTGCCGCAACGCCCCAGCGGCCTTCACACTCAGGCTCAGGCGTTCGGCCTCACGGGTCAGCAGGCGCTCGTCTTCGGCATTCAAGGCCTCATGTCCGGGTGTTGTCCAGCCGCGTGAACCACAAATGACGACGTTGCCCACGCGCACGGCGTCGTTGACGATTGCCAACATTCCCGCAGGCAGCGCGGCCCGCAGGCGGCTGGCAGTCGGCCACCAATAATCGTGGTTGCCGCGCAGCAGCACTTTGGTTCCCGGCAATTCGGCCACCACGCTCAGGTCGGTCAGGGCGTCGGGCAGGCGCATGGCCCACGACAGGTCACCGGGGAGCAGCACCACGTCTTCATCACGCACCAGTTCACGCCAGTGTGACCAAATCGCCTCCGGGTGGCCTGCCCACTGCGGCCCAAACACCGTCATGGGTTTGGGAATCACGGTGGCAAGGTGCAGATCGGCAATGGCAAACACGCGCATAGGGGCACTCCGGCAAGAAGGAAAAGGCAGACAGGCAACGGCAGTGTCCAGCATAACCGAAGCGGGATCGCCACAAAAAAAACCTCCCACGAGCAGGGAGGCTTCCGGCGTGGTCGGGGCGAGAGGATTCGAACCTCCGACCCCGTCGTCCCGAACGACGTGCGCTACCAGGCTGCGCTACGCCCCGATTCCACGGCCCGCCGCGCCAGTTGGGGCCGCTTTGGTGCAATCGGCAGTTTACGCGGGCCAGATTGGGAGTGTCAAGCAAGCGGGTAGCCTACAGAAAGCAGGCCAAATGGCAGACGGGGTGGGCGTTCACGCACCGGGAAGTCTAAGGGTCAAAGGGTCGAAAGGACTGAGGTTTTTGCCGTTCTTAGAGCCTTCGACCCTAGACCCTTAGACTGCCTCAACCACAGCCCCCCTACTCCTCATCGTCCATAAACTCCGGCTCCACGGCATCCTCATCGTCGATCTGCTCGGCGCTGACTTCGCGGATGGCGTTCCAGATAACGGCCCCCGGAAAGCCGCGCCGCGCCAAGAATCCGTAGGCGCTAGACCTCGGATCACGCTTGCGGCTGAGGCTGGGCCAGCGGCGGCTGAGCAGTTCGGTGGCGGATGCCTGCTCGTCGTCTGGATCTCGGGCCAACATGGTTTCGTCGATGAGGGGGGCCGTGACGCCCCGGCGCTTGAGGGTTTGGCGCACGCGGAAGCCGCCGATGCCGCGCCGCGCTCCTTCGGCCTGCGCCACCTGTGCGTCGTCTTGATACCCCAGCTCCTGCACCCGCTCCAGCACTTCTTCTACCAATGCTTCGTCGTCGCTGCGGCGTTGCAATTTGGTCTTCAGTTCAGCGGCGGTCAGCGCCCTTGCCCCCAGTGCGCGAAAGGCATAGGCCAGCAGGCTGTCGCGGGCTTCTTCGGGGGTGGGCACGCGGGCGGGCTTGGCGGGCTTTCCCTCTGCATCAGTGCCGTCCAATTCAGGGATTGCGCGTGGTTTTCGGGGCCGGAAGCTCACGCCGGGCAGTCTAGCGCTTGACCCAATCCGCCATACCGGATACAGTAACGAAGTTGCCCATTTTGCCTCTGATTCATTTCTAGGCACTCTGGCTGACCCCGAATCAGGCTCAACGTGGCCTGAGCGGGTGCGCCGAAGGCAACCGAAATTGCCCGGTGCGTCGAGTTCCCCAGCGTGGGAACCGCCCCGAATGCATCCAAGATGGATTTGGGAGAATAAGGAGAACGAATATGGCCCTACGTCACAAGTCTGCCCAGAAACGCCACCGCCAGAGCCTCAAGCGCCGCATGCTGAACCGCAGCCGCAAGAGCACCATCAAGACCTTCGTGAAGAAGGCCGTGGACGCCGCCCAGCAGAACGTTGCTGACGCCGCCGCCGTGCAGAGCAAGGCCGAGAGCCTGATCGACAAGGCCGCCAAGGGCAGCACCCTGCACAAGAACACCGCCGCCCGCAAGAAGAGCCGCCTCGCCAAAGCCATCAACAAGCTGAAGGCCGCAGCCGAGCAAGCCTAAGCGACAAAAACGAAGGCAGGGCCGACGCTTGAATGTGCGTCGGCCCTGTTTTTTGGTGTTTTGGATGGGGTTGGCGTGTAAACCCCCCCGTTGCTTCGCAACGCCCCCCCTTAGAGGGGAGGACAAGTGCTTTTTCGCTCCCCTTTAAGGGGGGCTGGCCGCGAAGCGGACTGGGGGGTTCACACACGACTTCATTCCCTCAATCGGCCAGATACCGCAAAAACTCGCGCATGGCGTTGACACACGGGCTGCCTTCAAACTCCGCGCTGCTGCCTGTCACGGTACGCAGGATGCCGCTGTCGCTGAGATACAACTGACTGATGCGGTAAGTGACGCCGCCCTGCTCGTAGGAGTACGACGCCAGAATGCTCCATGCCCCGGCGCGGTCTACCGGTTGCGTGACCACTTCGCGGACTTTGCGGGCGCTGAGTTTGGATTGCAGTTTGAGGGCAAAGGCGCGGGCCTGATCCTGAGTTTTGAAGGCGGGGAAGGCCTGCCCATGTTTTTCCTCGCGCAGAAGGCACGCGCCCGCTTCGTCTATCCACTCGTTGGCGTTGCCCGCTACAGGTGTCCAGCCGGTCATGGGCACGATCAGCGCCTGTGCCGGAGCAAAAGCGAACACGGCGGCGGTCAGCAGGGCAGCAACAGGGGTACGGGCAGACATGGCTCCCCCAGACTAACAGGGCGGTTATGACAAGCTTGGGATAATTCTCATGGAAACTAGACCGGGCCTTAAGGCGCTGCCAGTCGAGCTTCCAACCCTGCCTTCACGCTCTGCCATTCGCCTCGCAAGATGCTGAACATGACGCTGTCACGGGCAAACCCATCCGGGCGCACCTGATATTGGCGCAGCGTGCCTTCTTCTACCGCCCCCATTTTCCGCATGGCGGCGAGGCTGCGGGCATTGCGGGCGTCTACCTTGAAATGCACTCGGTTGGCCCCCAACACCTCGAAAGCACGGGCCAGCAGCAACAGTTTGGATTCGGGATTCACCACGCCGCCCCGCGCCCCCGGCAGCAACATCGTGCCAATTTCCATCCAGCGGTCTACGGTCTTGACCTCGCTGTAGCTGATGCGGCCCACCGCCTGCCCGCCCAGCAGCACGGCCCAGTTGATACGGTTTGGCAGGGCATTCAGCCGCGCGATGTAGTCGGCCCAAGCTTCAGCGGTGGCTTCTTCTGGCCCGCCCCGCGCCAGCATCGCTACCGTGTCGGCATCGGCCCCAGCATTCAAAGCCTCAGCGTGAGCTTCGGTCAGGGCTTCCAGCCTAATGAAGCGGCCCGGTAGGGTGGGGGCCAACAGCCACTCGGCGGCGGGGGCTGGGGCTGTAGGCAAAGAATCAGGCGCATCGCTCATGGAAGAACGATACGCCGGAGTGGGTGGGGGCGGGTCTGAGGGTCTAAGGAAGGGCAATCGCGTTGCTCACTCACCCCCTCCCCAACCCTCCCCCCTCTCCTGCGGAGCTGTACCAGCCAAGGGTGAGGGAGCAAACCAAGCTTCTCGCCCTTAGCTTTTATCCCTCGCCCCTTGTCGGATAGGGGCGCTGCATCGCAGCGGGGTAAGGGGGCAGTTCTGCCACGCACCCACCCCACTACCTTAGACAACGCCCCAACAAACCCTACTTACTCACCCGCTGCCGCCCCGTCATGGCCCGGCCTAGCGTCACTTCGTCGGCGTATTCCAGCGCGCCGCCCACCGGCAATCCGTAGGCGATGCGGCTCACCAATGCCCCCAACGGCTCCAGCAACCGCTGCAAATACAGCGCCGTGGCGTCGCCTTCCACGGTGGTTCCGGTGGCCAGAATGACTTCCATGCCTTCCGTCACACGCGGCAGCAGGGGCCGAATGTGCAGCTTGTCGGGGCCGACGCCGTTCATAGGACTCAGAACGCCGTGCAGCACGTGATACAGCCCCCGGTATTCGCCGCTGCGCTCAATGGCGATCACGTCGCCGGGTTCCTCTACTACCGCGATCAGATTCTGGTCTCGGTTGGGGTCACTGCACACGTCACAGCGGTCTGCGTCGGTAATGTTGAAGCAGATCGGGCACACGTGCAGGTCACGCTTGGCGGCCAGCAGCGACCCGGCCAGCCGCTCTATGTCTTCGCGGGGTTGCTCGAACAGGTGGAAAGCAAGCCGCTGGGCGCTCTTGGGGCCGATGCCCGGCAAGCGCGACAGCTCGCGGATCAGGGCCACGAGGGACGGCGGATACTTCATGCCTCTCCTCTACCGGCCCCCGGACGCCCGCTCAAAATCCGGGCAGGCCCAGCCCGCGTGTGGCGTCTTGCTGGAGGGCGTCGGCTTTGGCGGTGGCGTCCTGCATCGCCACCAAAATCAGGTCTTCAAGGGCTTCCACGTCGTCTGGGTCTACAGCTTCGGGCTTGATCTTCAGGGCCGTGATTTTGCCGTGACCGCTCATGGTGACCGTCACAAGGCCACTGGCCGTGCCTTCCACCGACTGTGCGGCGAGGTTGTCCTGAATCTTGGCAGCGGCGGCCTGCGCTTGCTGCATCTGCTTCATCAATTTCTTCATGTCCATACGTACTCGCCATTCTAGCGGTCATAGGAGGGGCAAAAAGTGCAGAACGTAGACCGTGCAGCGTGGCCTAAGCCCAGCCTCCGCCCCGTATTCCCCCCCCGCTCACCCATCCCACCCTCTTTATCTCAAACCCCTTGCCCCTTAGACGCCTTTCCACCCGTCCCGCCATGCCTAACGCCCGTTAGTTTTCCTGCGCTATTCTTGGCAACATGAACAAAGCAGTCATTGTGGCGGCCTCGCGCACGCCGACGGGTAAGTTTCTGGGGGCGCTGGAATCGGTGCGGGCCGTGGAACTTGGGAGTATTACGTTGGCCGATACCCTGCGCCGGGCCGGGATTCCTGCCGAGCTGGTAGAAGAAGTGATCATGGGCCAAGTCGTGCAGGCGGGTTGCGGGCAAAACCCGGCGCGGCAGGCGGCACTAGCGGCGGGCCTCAGCAACGAGGTGGGGGCGCTGACCATCAACAAAGTGTGTGGCAGCGGCCTGAAAGCGGTGATTCTGGCCGCCCAGAGCATCCGGGCGGGCGACCAGTCGGCGGTGCTGGCGGGCGGCATGGAATCCATGAGCAACGCGCCGCATCTACTCCCCGGCGCACGCAAGGGCTACCGCCTAGGGCACGCGCAGGTACTGGACGCCAACACGCAGGACGGGCTGTGGTGTTCCATCAACGACGAGGGCATGGGCCTGACCGGAGAGCGCGTGGCCGACAAATACGCCATTACGCGGGACGAGCAGGACGCCTACGCCACCGCCAGCCACCAGAAAGCGATTGCTGCGCAGGGGGCCGGGCACTTTGCCGAAGAGATCGTGCCCGTGACCGTGAAGGGCCGCAAGGGTGACACCGTTGTAGACGCTGACGAAGGCCCCCGCGCCGATACGAGCTTGGATACGTTGGGCCGCCTGAAACCCGCCTTCCGCAAAGACGGTTCGGTCACGGCAGGCAACGCCCCCGGCCTCAACGACGGCGCGGCCAGCCTGCTGGTCATGAGCGAGGACGCCGCCGCTGCGCACGGGCTGAAGCCTCTGGCCGAAATTACCGGGTACGCTACAGGCGGCCTTGCCCCCGAATGGGTGATGATGACGCCCGTGCCCGCCACGCAGAAGCTGTTGAAGAATCTGGGCATGGGCGTAGGCGACGTGGATTTGTGGGAACTGAACGAGGCGTTTAGCGTGCAGAGTCTCGCCGTGAGCCGCGAACTGGGCCTAGACCCCGCCCGCGTGAACGTGAACGGCGGCGCGGTGGCGCTGGGTCACCCGATTGGAGCCAGCGGCGCACGCATTCTGGTCACGCTACTGCATGCACTGAAAGCACACGACAAGGAAACGGGCGTAGCGACGCTGTGCATGGGCGGCGGCAACGGGCTGGCATTGGCAGTTCGGCGGGTTTGAGGCGCGGCTCCCGTAGACTTGCCCCATGACCGTCCCCACCCTCTGGATCATCCAAAGCCGCTACCTCAAAACCGGCGACGAACTGGCCGCCATTACGCCGCTGCACCGCGCTTGGCTGGATCAGCACTATGTCGGCGGACTGTTCTTGGTGTCGGGCCGCAAGTTGGACGGTACGGGCGGAGTTTTGCTGGCCCACGCCGACAGTCAGGCGCAATTGGAAGATGTCTTTAAGAATGACCCGTTTGTCTTGAATGGATGCAGCGAATACAGCTACACGCCGTTTACGCCTGTGAAGCGTGGGAAGGCGCTGGAATTGGACGGCGTGGCGCTGGTGGAGTAGAGGCTGTCTAAGGGTCAAGGGTCTAAGAGACTGAGAAAGTCAAAGGCCATGCCAGACGCTCTCACTCACTGGTCTGCCCACGTAAAGCTGACCGCCGCAGTCCCTTAGACACAGCACAAGGAGCCACAGAATGAACTTCGGAGTCGTAGGTGCAGGACAGATGGGCGCGGGGATTGCACAGGTGGCCGCGCAAAGTGGCTTTAGCGTCATCGTGCAAGATGTCAAACCAGAGTTTTTGGAACGTGGACGGGCCACCATTCAAAAGAGCCTTGCCAAATTGCATGAGAAGGGCAAGCTGACCGAAACGCCCGACGAAATCATGGGCCGCATCCGCTTCAGCACTGACTTGGCCGATTTTGCCGACAGCGATCTGGTGGTCGAAGCCATCGTGGAAAACGAAGCTATCAAAGCCGAGCTGTTCCGCACGTTGGGCAGCATCGTCAAGACAGACGGAATTTTAGCCAGCAATACCAGCAGCATTCCTATTACGGCGCTTGCCAGTGCATCGGGCCGCCCTGAGCAGTTTATCGGCATGCATTTTATGAACCCCGTTCCGCTCATGGCGCTTGTCGAAGTCATTCGCGGCCACAGCACCAGCGACGAAACGGCTCAAAAAGTCATTCAGACCGCCGAGCAGATGGGCAAAACCCCGCTGACGTGCAACGATTTCCCCGGTTTCGTGTCCAACCGAATCCTGATGCCTATGCTGAACGAAGCTATTCAGTGCGTGATGGAAGGCGTGGCCGAGCCGGAAGCCATAGACGGCATCATGAAACTGGGCATGAATCACCCGATGGGGCCGCTGACCTTGGCCGACTTTATTGGCCTAGATACCTGCCTCGCCATCATGGACGTGTTGCACAAGGGGCTGGGCGACGACAAATACCGGCCCTCGCCGCTGCTGAGAAAGATGGTGCAGGCGGGGCTGTTGGGGCGCAAGAGCGGGCAGGGATTTTATAAGTACTGATTCCAATGCGGTCTACCAAAAAGCAGTGGTGAAGGTATGGTCAGAAGAGCTTGGGGCAGGCATGTTAGAACAGAGGTCTATGAAACCTAGTGTGAAATGGATCGTCTCGGCAGCTGTTGCGGCTACCAGCATGGGCATGATGGGCACGGCCAACGCCGCCGACGTGCGCTTAGGCCTGAATACCGGATTCGGGCTGGGCTGTCAGGTGGCGGGCGTGCGGGCGGGCCTACAGGAAGGGCGCTTCGGCGGCTTTATTCAAGGCGTGTACTGCAGCAGCAACGTGCAGGGCGTGGCGGGCGGCGTGTCGTTGGGCGGCGCTCTGACCTTCGACGTGTACCAGTCGCAAACGGTGGGGGCCTACCTGCTGGCCGGAGCCAATACCAATTCCGGCACAGACGCCAGCCTCTTTGCAGGCGCGGGCGTGCGCTACGGTATCCCGCTGTTTCCGGTAGAAGGGTATGCAGAAGCGGGCGTGCAGCGCACCAATACCCTGCTCGGCCCGGTGGTCGGCCCCCGCGTGGCCGTCGGCGTGAACTACGTCTTTCGCGGCGTAGACCTGTCGGCTTCCTCTGCGGCGAGTGGAACGGTGGGTAGCGGCGAATCCAGCGCCCCCGCGCAGTGCAACATCAGCGCCAGCGACGACGCCGCCAACGCCGCCTCCGCCGCCCAGAGTGCCATGCAGAGTGCCGTTCAGGCAGGCGCGAGTGCCTACGCGGGCATCTACCGCGACATCAGCCCCAACATCAGCGTGGGTTCTACGAGTGTCAGTGGCAACAACGCCACCGTCAGCGGCAGTATCTCCTTTTCGGCAGTACAGGTCAGCAACGGCCAGTCGGTCAGCGGCACCTACGGCGGCACCGTGAATCTGGTACGCAGCGGCTGTGGCTGGCAAACCACGGGCTACACCCAAAACAGCTAAAGACAACAGTTCAAGATTCGTGTTTTCGGGGATTCCTGTCCGTCTGGCTTGTTCAGAAGAGCAGGAATCCGCCGTTGTTGTCGGTGCCGGATAAGGATTCCGACTCAACACCGTGCTTTTCAGTGTTCAATCCGAGCGGACTGGCACAGCACGAAGTGAGCGACGAGGAAAAAATGTGGGCTACGCGTTATGGAGCCGCCTATAGTGCTGTCCCGGATAGGGCGCAATGGAGTGGAATCCGTATTCTTTACCGCGCCTGACCGTGGTATTCCGCGTTGGGCAGGAATCCCAGCGCCCCACTGACCCGGTTAGTCAGGTTAAACATGCCGATCACCTGTACGAGTTCCAGAATCTGCTGGTCGTTCAGACCCACGTCGCGTAGCGGTTGCAAGTCGGCTTCGGCCACCTCTGCCGGATGCAGGGTCAGGCGCTCGGCGTAGGCGCACAGGGCCGCCATACGGGGGCTGAGGTCGGCATGTCGCCAGTTTACGACCACCAAGTCTGCGGTGTGCGGGTTTTCGCCTGCTTGCCGTAGGAATTCGCGCAGGGCCGCCCCATGCGATACCGCGCAGTAAATACAGCGGTTCGCGCCGCTGACCACCACGGCTACCATCTCGCGTTCTAGCGGCGTCAAGAAGCCTTCCTTGTTCAGCAGCAGATTGAAGTAGCCCCACCACGCCAGGAACTGTTCACCGTTGAGGGCCTGAGCGCGGAACACGTTGGGGACGAATCCGACGTTGGCCTCCGCCTTGCTCCACAGCTTCCGCACGCCTTCGGGCACGTCAGTTTCGGTGGGCACGGCCAGCCAAGAAATCTGGTTCTGGGTGGACTGGGGTGGGGTCATGGGCATAGCGTAGCGCAGGAAAACTAACGGGCGTTAGGCATGGCGGGACGGGTGGAAAGGCGTCTACGGATCGAGGGCCTAAGAAAGGAGTTGAGCGGCGGCTTAAAGCTGGTCTTCGGGGCCGAGCGTCTCTCCTCATTCCATTGCAAACCCACGCCTTTCCTAAAGCGCACCACCCACTTGCCACACCCTCAGAAGTCCATCCAAACGCGCCCGCCGAAGCCGCCCCGCGCCTGTGCTTTGGCAGCCCGCTGTGCTTCCAACTCCTGCGGTGTCAGGCCGTGCAGGGCGGCCAGAGCGTGCAACACCTCCAGCACGTCCGCCAATTCCTGCGGGTCATGCGCTTCCAGATATTCCGCGACTTCTTCCTGCAACTTGGCTCGTAGGGCAGCCGCATATTCTTCTACATCCAGAATCCGCGCCACTGCGCCTGCTCCCACGATTGCCGGGATGCCGTCTCTGACCAATTTGCCCACCCCGGCACTCTATCCCGCGCTCAGAATAAACTCCGCACAACAAAGCTGGCCCCGGCTGCGTGGTAGCCTCACGCTATGTTTGAGGCGCTGGGCAACAAGTTACAGGACATCCTTGACCGGGTGGGCCGCGAGAGCAAACTCACCGACACGCAGGTGAAGGCCGCCATGCGCGAGATTCGGATGGCGCTGCTGGAAGCCGACGTAAACTTTACGGTGGCCAAAGATTTCGTGGCCCGCGTGAGCGAAAAGGCCGTGGGCCAAGACGTGCTGGGCAGCCTGAACGCGGGCCAGACCATCGTGAAGATGGTGCATGACGAGCTGATCGAGACGCTGGGCGGGCAAGCGGCGCAGCCGACCCTGAAAACCGAAGGCAACGTGTGGTTTATGGTGGGCCTACAAGGGGCAGGCAAGACGACCAGCACGGGCAAACTGGCCGCCCACTACAAGGCCAAAGGTCGCCGCGTGTTGCTGGTGGCCGCCGATACCCAGCGCCCCGCCGCCCGCGACCAACTGGAAGTGCTGGCAAACCAGGTGGGCGTGCCCGTGCTGAAGGTGGCCGACGGCGAAACCCCTCAGCAGACGCGGGCACGGCTGGAAGCGCACCTGAAAGAAGATTTCCGTGATCTGGTGATCGTGGACACGGCGGGCCGCCTGCAAATAGACGCCGCACTGATGGATCAGTTGGCCGACCTGCAAAGCCAGTTGCAACCCAGCGAAACGCTGCTGGTGGTGGACGCCATGACCGGGCAAGAAGCCCTGAACGTGGCCCAGACCTTCGACGCCCGCGTGAATCTGTCGGGCCTGATCATCACCAAAATGGACGGCGATGCTCGCGGCGGCGCGGCCCTGAGCGCCCGCAGCGTCACCGGAAAGCCGATCTACTTTTCAGGCACCAGCGAGAAGCTGAGTGGGCTAGAGCCGTTCTATCCTGACCGCGTGGCAGGCCGAATCCTCGGCATGGGCGACATGCTGGGTCTGATCGAGCGTGCCCAACAAGCCGACCTGAAAGCGATGGAAGTCAAGAAACCCGGCGACTTCGATCTGGAAGACTTGTTGGTGCAACTGCGCCAGATTCGCAAGATGGGGCCGCTGGGCGACCTGCTCAAACTGATTCCCGGCATGAGCCGCGCCCTGCCCGAAGGCTTCAATGTGGACGAGGCCCAAATTCAGCGCATCGACGCCATGATCAGTTCGATGACCCTGAAAGAGCGGCGCAATCCCAAGATCATCGACGGCAAACGCCGCAAGCGCATCGCGGCGGGCAGCGGCCACACCGTACAGGACATCAACCGGATTCTGAAGATGCACGAGCAGATGAAAGACATGATGAAGATGCTGGGCCGCATGAGTGGCCCCGGCGGCAAAGGCCCCGGCAAGGGCGGGTTTCCCCAAAAAATGCCGCCTATGCCGCGCAATCTGAAGCGCTGAGGGTCTAGCTCCTTCTGGAGCCATTCAGCCTAGATTTGACAGAACCGTACCGCGTCCTTATACTCATTCCCGCTGCCACACGCCGCCCCTTAGGGCAGTGGGACAGAGTTGGGATGTTAGCTCAATCGGTAGAGCAGCTGACTTTTAATCAGCGGGTTGTAGGTTCAAGTCCTACACATCCCACCAAGAAAAGACCCGCCTTGTGCGGGTTTTCTCGTTTTTAGCTCCATTTTCAGTTTTGTCTTGGAACCTTGTTGTTCAGCAACGCGGGGAAGGTGGGCCGACAACCCACGCCCCCCGCCTCCCTCAGTCCAGCACATCTATTCCCACGGCCCGCACCCGCGCCCGCACGTCGCGCACGCCTTCTCCGGTCACGCGCATCACGAAGCGGCGGCGGCCTGCTTCGGCGTCTGTGGGGTCAGTGTCTTTGTGGTAGGTGGCCACACTGATGATATTGCTGGGGTGAATGGCCTGCGTAGCCCGCGCAAGGCTACCGGGCACGTCGGGCATGTCGAGGGTCAGGCGTTTGCCGCCTTCGCGCAGGCCCATGATGTTGGTAAAGGCCCGCAGGACATCGGTGATGGTGATGATGCCGCACAGTTGCCCAAAGTCGTCGAGGACGGGCAGGCCGCCCACCGCGTGTTCCTGCATCCGCAGGGCCGCGTCCTCCATATATTCGCCCTCGGAGGCAGTGATGACCGGACGGGCCATCATTTCGGCCACCGTCAGTTTGCTCAACAGGTAGTTCAGTTCCCACACGCTCAGGGTGGTGGCCTTGCTGGGCACAGCGTCCTTGAGGTCTTTGCGGGTGGTGATGCCCACCAGTTGGCCGCCCTGCATCACGGGCAGCCGCCGAAAGCCGCGCTCCTTCAAAATCTTGAGGGCGTCCATCACGGGGGTATCGGGCATCACCGTCATAGGGTCAGGGGTCATCCAGTCGCGTACCAGCATAAGAGCCAGTTTACGTTGCCCAGAGCGCCAAGAGAGATTCTCCCGGCCTGACGGCTCTCTGACGGCAGATGTGAACAGGCGGCGTCGGCCTTCATTCGGCTCAGAAATGAGCGTGATACGGTGCGAATCATGAAGCTTTCCGCCAAATCATTCCTGTCGCCCAAAGCACTGGCCCCAATTGCCATCGTCGCCGCCTTCGGCCTCGGTACGCTCGCGCCGCACGCCCAGACCGCTCCCCAGAAGATCGGCTTTGTAGACGTGCAGAAGCTGCTGACCTCTCACCCCTCCAATCCTGAAATTGAGGCCATTCAGAAGAAGGCCGACGCTGAATTGAGCGTCATGGACAAACAGATCAAGGCCATCGACGCCAAGGGCGCGCAGGCCACCGCCGCCGACAAGCAGAGCCGTGAAACCCTGATCAAGACTCTTCAGGCCAAAGCCGCCGAGTACGACAAGCAGCTTCAGCCCAAAGTGGCCGTGGTCGAAAATGCCGTTGACGCCGCCATCGACAAGGTTGCCAAGACCAACGGCTTCGGCGTGGTCATGGATCGCAACGTCGCCAAGAATAGCGGTCTAGTGGTCTACGCCGACCCCAGCGCCGAGATGACCGACGCCGCCGTTAAAATCCTGAAGCCCTGAGCCAGCAGTCCTGATCCTGCGGGGTCAGCCTGCCCGCCCCCGCATCAGGCGGGGGTTGTTCTTTGCTCCCGTTTCCCCTTCTTCAGAGCAGCTCTCCGAATTACGTGATCAGGGAAAAGACTTCTGATCACTCCACCCTCCGTCCTGCTCGGTGAAATTCACTCGCTCCGCTCGGTCATTCTTATGACAAATGCTCTAGAGGTACACATGAATCTCAAACTGACGTTTCTTCTGCTCCCTTTTGCCCTGATGGTCACGGTGCCGCAGGCCCAACAATCCCGCTCACGGGTAGGCTTCGTTGACGTACAAGCCGCTGTAAAAGCCATGCCCAACAGCGCCGCCTACCTGAAACTGAATACCAACGTGACGGCTGATCTGGCCGCCCGAACCAAGAGTCTTCAGGCGTTGGCCGCCAAAGCCGCCGCGTCCCGCAAGGCCGCCGATCAGCAGGCGTTGGTGAAGGCGCAGCAGACCTTCCGCACCACCCAGAACGGCTACCAGTCGCGCCTGAACACGGCCTTTGCACCGCTGGCGACCAAACTGAACGCCACTGTTGCCAAGGTCGCCAAAACCAGTGGATTTACCGTGGTTCTCGACCAAAACATCGCCGCCAAGACCGGCCTCGTGGTGTATGCCAACACGCAGACCACCGACCTGACGCCAGCCGTGATCAAAGCCCTGAAGTAAGTTGACCCCCAGAGAAGGCCCGGCCTAGGTGTCGGGTCTTTTTTGCTAGCTAGAGCAGCAGGCGGCTGGGTTTGAAGCGGCGGTCAGGGAAGTGGTTGACTCTCGCCGCCCAGAATGGCCCGCAGTCCGGCCAGACAGTCGTCCCGGTAGGCCTGCAAATCGGGGTCAGGATCGGCCAGAAAGCGCACGCTCAGGCCATCGATGAGCGCCCGCAATTGCCGCGCCCGGCGCTCTGCACCCCCTTCTCCGGCCAGTCGCGCCAGTTCCAAATCCAGCGTCAACGTGTCTTGCAGGGAATCCCGCTGTACCGCCATGAGTGCCGGGTCGCGGGTAGCCGCCGCCAGAAAGTCCAGCGACACGGTGTAGAAGCGCCGGGTGTTCTGCACGCCGTAAAACTGGTTTTCCACGAAGGCGGTCAGCTTGGCTTCAGGCGTTTGGGCTTGGCGCAGGGCACGCCGGGTGGCGACGCCGATCGTGCGGGTAAACCGCTTCATCACGGCGGCCAACAGTCCGGCGCGGCTGCCGAAGTGGTAGACGAGCGTGCCCCGGCTCACGCCTGCATGGGCGGCGATGTCGGCCAGCGTGACGCCCGCGTAGCCGCGCTCATAAATCGCCAGATACGCGGCTTTTTCCAGCGCAGCACGCCGCGCCCGGTCTTGAATCGGGTTGACAGTGCGGGCCACGCGGCTTATTTCGTCCCGTAAATCCGGTCTCCAGCGTCGCCCAGCCCCGGCACGATGTAACCGTGATCGTTCAGGCGCGGGTCGATGGCGGCCACCACGATCTCTACTTCCGGGTGGTCACGCTGAATGACCGCGATGCCTTCCGGCGCGGCCAGAATGCACATCAGCTTGATGGTCTGCGCCCCCGCTTCCTTCAGGAACCCGATGGCGGCGCTGGCACTGCCGCCGGTTGCCAGCATCGGATCGGTGAGGAAGACCCGGCGTTCGGCAATGTCAGTGGGGAGTTTGTTGTAGTAGGCCACTGGTTGCAGCGTGGCGGGATCGCGGTAGAGGCCGATATGCCCTACTTTGGCGGCGGGCACGAGCTGCACAATCGCGTCGGTCATGACCAGCCCCGCCCGCAAAATAGCCACCAAGGCCAGCTTTTTGCCGCTCAGCATTGGGAATTCGCCCTCTTCTATAGGCGTGTGCAGGCGCGTGGGCACGGTTTCTAGGTCGCGCATGGCTTCATAGGCCAGCAGCAAACTCAGTTCGGCAGCCAATTCCCGAAATTCCTTGACGCCCGTCTGCACGTCGCGCATCAGAGAAAGTTTGTGCTGCACCAGCGGATGAGAAACGACTGTGACCATGCCGATACGATAGCGCCGCACAGAATGGGTTGTGGGAAGTGGGAGGTAGGTTGTGGGCTTTTGCGCCCTTCCTACAGCCACTTCCCACGTCCTACACAGACTCTCAGGACATCAGCGCTGACATTCCGAGTTTCCAGAACAGCACCGGAATCTCTCCATTCTCGCGGCGCTGTCCTTCCTTCGCCTTTCGCTCCGCTCGGTTCATCTTGCGATGAACTGCGATTTTATAGCATTTGCCATAATAATGACCGAGCGAAGCGAGTGAATTTTACCGAGCAGGACGGAGAATGGAGCCACCCAAAGTCTCTTTTTTCGGTGGCGTAATTTGGAGAACTGCTCTAAAAGCTGCTGTCGCCCCCTACTCGCACGCCCTGATAGTAGGCATAGGCCGCCGAGTAGCACGCGGGGCGCTTGTACCAGCTCTTGGCCGCGCAGATGGTGTTCATGTTCGTCTGAAACACCTCGTCGCTGGTCAGGCGATTGGCCGAAGTGCGCTGGTACACCTTGAGGTTGCGGTAGGCAAAGTCGTGGACATTGCAGGCGGGCCGGAAATCCTCGCGGTAGCCGAGGCCGAGGCCATCGGGCGCAGAGCAGCCGTCGCGGCCCCAATCGAGGCCCGTGTAAGGCTGTCCGCTGAAGGCATAGGCCGCGTACTGCGCGTTGTAATTGCCTACGCTGCCCCAGCCCGTGCGCTTGATGTAGGCGAGGCGATCACTGGCAAGGTCAAGTCCGGTCAGGGCGGGTACGGCGGGCAAACTCAGTTGCGCAGGCTTCTCGCCGTAAGCTTGCTGAAGCGCGTCGATCAGGCCGGGATCGTTGCCGTAGCGGGCCAAAATCGCTTGGCTTTCGGCGTCCTGCAACTCTGGGCGGCTGGCATAGTCGGTTAGGCTGGCAGGCGTGGTGGCCTGCGTACAGGCGGCCAAAGTGAGGGTGAGGGCGGCGACGGCAAACGGCATCAGCTTGGAAGGCAGCATAAAACTCCTTGTGCGGTGCGGGGGCGGCCAGCGAAGGCCGGGGCGAATTGGAATGGCCTGCCCAGTCTACCCACAAAGTTGTCAGGGGGATGCAACCCCGCAATAGGAATCGTCTAAGGGTCTAAAAGTCTAGGGTCTAAGGAAAGGCAAGGGCAAAAGCCAGCCCGGAGCAACCAAAAACGCCGCCCATCCCCATCAGGACAGGCGGCGCTTCAGCTTTAGATATTTACTTCTTGGCAGCCTCAATCAGTGCGGGCACGATCTGGTTCACGTCGCCCACGATGCCGTAATCGGCCACCTTGAAAATCGGGGCTTCGGCGTCCTTGTTGATGGCCACGATGAACTTGCTTTTGCCCATGCCGCTGAGATGCTGCACCGCGCCGCTGACGCCCAACGCGATATAAGCCTTGGGCTGCACGGTTTTCCCGGTTTGGCCCACCTGTTCGGCGTAGGGCCGCCAGCCCGCGTCTACTACTGCACGGGTCGCGCCTACGCCTGCGCCGATGCGGTCTGCGAGGCCTTCTACGTAGGTGGCAAAATTGTCGGGGCTGCCCACGCCGCGCCCGCCCGTCACGATCACGTCGGCTTCGGTGAGGGCCACACGGCTGGTTTTTTCCACGCTGCGGCCCGTGATCTGGGTACGGGCGGCGGGCAATTCCAGTTCCACATCGTACTGCTCACCAGCGGCGGCAACAGGGGCGGCGGGCGCAAACGATCCGGGCTTTACGGTCACGATCACGGTGGGCGCACTGGCCTCAACCGTTTCGGTGACGCGGGCCAGGTAGGTGTAGCGTTGCGCCTGCACGGTATCGCCATTTACGCTGAGGCTGGTGGCGTCTTCCAGATATGGTGCGTCCAGTTTGACGGCCACACGGGGGGCATATTCGCGCCCACTGCGGCTTCCGCCGATGAGCACCAAACTGGCTTCCCCTTCCTGCGCGATCTGCGCGGCGGCGGCGGCCCACACTTCGGGGTTGTAGACGGCCAGTGCGGCGCTGTCTCCTACCAAGACCTGCTCGGCGTACTGGGCAGCTTCGGTGGCAACAGCAGCCACATTTTGCCCCAGCACCAGCAGCGTCACGGGGCCTTCTCCGCCCGCATTCTGGGCAGCAGCCACCATTTCCAGCGTGGCTTTGGTCAGCTTGCCGCCTGCATGTTCAGCAACGATCAGTTTCATGGTCAATCTCCCTTAAGCCAGAACCTTGGCTTCGTTCCGGAGCAAGTCCAGCAGTTGCTCGGCGGCGGCCTGCGGGTCTTTGCCGTCTATCACACGGTTCATACGGGCGCGGGTCTGAATTTCGGCGTTCACCACACGCACCGTATTGGCCGCGCCGTAGGTGTCCAGCGTGTCTTTCCGCAGTTCCTTGCGCTTGGCCTTCATGATGTTGGGCAGCGTGGGATAACGCGGCTCGTTCAGGCCTTGCTGCGTGGTGACTACGGCGGGCAACGGGGCGCTGAAACTCTCGTTCCCGTCGTCTACATCGTGCCGCCCACTGATGCTCTCGCCCTCAATCTTCAGCTCGTTCGTCCACGTCAGTTGGGGCCAGCCGAGGCGTTCGGCGGTGGCCGCCCCCAACGCCTGAGAATCCCAGTCGGCTTCCTGCCCGCCCACCAAGATCAGGGTTGCATTCTCGGCCTGCGCGATCTGGGCCACCACCCGGCTGAGGGCCACGGCGTCCAGTTTCTCGTCGGTTTCCACGTGAATGGCGCGGTCTACACCCATCGCCAGCGCCGTCCGCAGGGCGTCCTCGTTGCGCTTGGGGCCAATGGCGAGCGCCGTAATCGTCTCGATATTCGCGCCGCCTTCGCGCAGGCGCAGGGCTTCTTCCACGCCGTACTCGTCCATGCCGTCAATGACGAGCGTCGCGCCTTCGAGGTCTACCGCGCTGCCAGAGACTTTGACGCGGGCTTCGGCATCCGGAACTTGCCGGACAAGGGTCAGAATATTCATCGGTTCTCCTGTATGGATGCACTTGGATGGATGTTGTGGGAGGGGTGCTGCCGGGTGCAGCGGGGTTCGGACTCTGAAGAAGAGGCTACATCATGACAAATTAGACTGGGTTCAAGTTTAGCAGAGCCCGCAGTCTGAAGTGACTGACAAGGGCTGTATCAGGAACGGGGTGTCCCGACAGGGTGGATGGGGCGGCATTGGCGACAAAACCCCCCAGTCTGCTGCGCAGCCAGCCCCCCTCAAAGGGGAGCGTAAAAGCTGTTCTGTCCTCCCCTCTAAGGGGGGGCGTTGCGCCAGCAACGGGGGGGTTCACCTTCCATCGTAATTGCGAACCCCGCCCCTACAAACCCGGCAACCGCCCCAGCACATGCCGCGCTCTGGGTAATTTCTGATCCCGCTGGCCCTCGAATTCATACGGCTCGTTCATCAGAAACCAGTACAAGTCGTGCAGCGTGGTCATGGCAAGGTAGGCGCGGTAGCGGGTCAGGGTGGCGGGCGCGTGATCGGGCAAAAAGGTCAGGGCAGCGTCCAGACTTTCATCGGGCGGCAGCAAATCCAGCGTGCCTGTCTTCAGCAACGCCAGATCGCGCAGGGGATCGTCCCAGCCTGCCTTCGTCCAGTCGATGACCAAGACTTCCGGTTGGTCTGTTCCAGCTAAGCCAGACCCAATCAAAATGTTGTCGTGCCACATGTCCAGATGGCAAAAGGCAGCCGGTTGATCCAGCAGCCCAGCTTCCAGCGGAATTTCTACGGCGTCGAACAGGTCGTCCAGCGGATAAGCGGCCAGCGCACTGCGGAAGCGGCGCAGGCGTTCGCGCACGCGGCGCAGGTCTACCCGTCCGGCGCGTTCCCTATGCAGCGCCCCGATAATTTCGCGCAGGCGGGGCAGGGCGCGGGGCACGTCGGCAGCCGTGAGGGGCCGCCCCGCGAATCGCCGCATAATCAAGGCCTCCACGCCGTCGGCTTCCACGGCGTCTAATACCCACGCACCCATATCGGCGCGGCGCATGTTGTCCGCTTCTAGACGGTGTTCGCCCTGATGGTTGCGGTACACCTTCACCACCGTCGTGCCGTCCGGGGTACTGTACACGCGGCTCTGCATTCCGGCGTCCATCGGGGTCAGACGGCCAAAACGGGCTTCCAGCACCGGAAAGCGGTGGCTGGTGGCCTCGCTGCCTTCCTCGGCGTTGGGATTGGGACGCAGGGTCATGGGGTCAGGCCCAGCAAGTGGTGAGTGGTCAGTGGTGAGTGGGAAAGGCGTGCTGGGCGCAGAATCCAAGCTTCCGGAAAATGCAGAAAGCTTTGAAAGACTGGACTCAGGCCGGATTTCAGGTTGAACCTTAGAGCGTTGAAACTGATACCCGTCTTCACTGCGGCAGCTTCTCCAGCACCGTCAGCAGGCGGGCGTCCAGCCCTTTTCCGGCTTGACCGCGCAGGCGCTCTATGTCGCCCACACGCACATAAGCGTTGGCAACGGCCAAAATTCGGGCGTAGAGCGGAATGTCCTCGCCCGTCAGTTTGTCGGGGTCGCCTTGCCCGTCCCAGCGCTCGTGGTGGTGCCGAATGGCCTTCTGCGCCTCGGCCAAGTGCGGCACGCCATGAAGGAAATTGGCCCCCACCATCGCGTGGCCCTGTTCGCCGTGAATCTTGCCCAGATCGTGCAGGGTAGCGGCGTACCAGAGTTCTTCCAGTTCACGCTCGGCCAGCCCCACAGCGCGGCCCAATTTCAGGCTCACGTCGGCTACGGCCTGTGCGTGGCCCAACGCGTCGAATTCCCGGCTTTCCACGGCTTCTACCAGCGCCGTCGTAATTTGCCGCGCCGCGTGCCGCCAGTCGTCGCGGGAATCCAGAATGCCCAGCAGCGGCCCTACGGCGGTGGCCCAGCGCGACACCGTTTCCATCTGCGTGGGCGAAATCGGATCGGCCACCACGCGGTCTAGCACCAGCGCCCCTAGGTTGCGGCCCCGGTCACTCAGGGGAATCACCAGCGTCACGGGCACTTCTCGCATGCCTGCATCGTCCAAAATGGCGTGCAGTTCGGGCGGGTTCATCTCGTACAGTTCGCGCGATCCGTCGGCCAACAGGCGGGCACGCATACTGGCCCAAGGGCCGCTGAGGGCCGTACCGATCAGGGCTTTGGGATAGCCGAACACAGCCACCACCCGGTCTTGGCCGCGCCTCAGCACCGCGAAGCCGTGGGTTTGGCCGCCCAGCAGGAGCGCGGCGTGGGCCAAAGCACCTTCCAAAATGCCTTCGGTGCTGGGGCGGGCCAGCAACTCCGAGAGAACGCGGGTGGCGTCTGGAGCCTCGGCAGACGGCGTGGGGCCAGTCTTCCGGGGTTCCGGGGTGGGCGTCTGCGGCTGGCGTGGGCGTCGGAACACGGTAGCCGCAGTATACCCGCGCTAGGCTACTCTCGATGACGCGCCACTTTTCCACCCCCTCCTCTGCCTCCGTTTTGCCTCACGCTGCCGTCACAGACGCCGTGAAGCGCGGTTATGCCCGCTATACCCGGCAGTCGGGCGCGTGGCTGAAGGGCTACGAACAGCGGGGCGGGCGCGTGTTTTGCGGGGCGGGTTGCTTCGGCTGCTGCAATATGCCGATCCGGGTGTCGCTGGCCGAAGCCTTGATCACGGCGCAGGCCCTGACCGACACCGAGGCCGCCCGCATGGAAGCCCACGCCCGCGCTGTGCTTGCCAATGCCCGCAGCGCCCCCGACGACGACACCTACGTAGACCGCCACCGCCGCGAAGTGGGGTATTGCCCCCTGCTGAACCGCGAAAGTGGCAGTTGCTCACGCTACGACGTGCGCCCTACCCGTTGCCGCGACACCTTCAGCGCCCTGCCTGCCCGCTACTGCGCCGCCGAAACGTGGGACGACATGCCCCGCCGCGAGCGCGAGGAGTACCGCCGCGAAGTGGCCCGCACCCCCGGCACAGACGGCGAAGTGCATTACATCGCGCCGCTGGAGCACCTCAGTGAGCCCGTGTGGGCGGCGGCGGCCAAAGCCATGCGCCAACAATGGGGCCTAGAAGCGTGGGGAGACTTTTGGGTGCTGACCACACTCGCCCGCGACGCCGCGTTCATGGCCCAGATCGGGCGCGGAGACGCACGCGGCGCATGGAAAGTGGCCCAGTCTAGGGGTTTGGCACACAGCACAGTGTTGGAATTCGGGTGGGCCTGAGTCCAGCCGTCCCGTCCCGAGGGGATTTGTTGAGCAGACATAAAGGCGGCGTCAAGTGTGGGGATTTCATCCCGTCGGGTCTGGAGTTACTCCAGCTTTGCCGTGTGCTGCACGGCGCTCGCCCAGATTAGAGTCAGCGCACATTGTGGATTCTGTTTCTTTTCTGACGGTGACCTGTTTCGTTTCTAAAGCCGCCGTGACACCGTTCATGAGGGCGGCTCATCTTGGTGGGCGAGTCTACAGGTATGAAGAAGATCCTGATGACGGCAGTGGTAGCGGGCATGATGACGGGCGCAGCGGGCGCACAGAGCCTCAGCGGCGTAGAACTCGGCCTGACGGGCGGGTACGCGGGCGGCCTCAGCGGCAGCGTGTTCGTTCACAGCCCCAACCTGCTCGGCCCCGTGGGTGTCAAGGTCAGCGCCTCTTACACCAACCCCAGCGATTCCATCAATGATTCCAGTGACCTCGGTGTGGGAACGTTCGGTTCCTACAAAGCATCGGGCGCAGCCACCGAAAACGGCAGCCACGTGACTGTCGGTGTGGACGGCACCTACAGCTTGGGCGAACTGGCCCCCGGTGCCGACGCCACGCTGTACGCTGGCGGACGCTACGGCATGTTCAAGGCCACCGAAGACTACGGCGCATCGGGCAGCACCACCTACAACGCTTCGTCCTTCGGCATCGGCGCGGGTGTGATGGCCAGCTACGCTATCGCGGGTAACCTCAGCATCGTGGGCGACCTCGGCGTCGAGCAGTACTTCAAGAGCACCATCGGCGTGAGCAACAGCAACGGCGCAAGCGACTCGTTTGCCACTGACGACGCTGGTTACGCTGCCATCGACAACCGTTTCGTGCGCCCCGGTACGGTCTTCAAGGCCCGCATCGGCCTGAAGGTCACTTACTAAGTTTTAGCCCCAGCGCCCTGTTTTAACGCACGGTTATTCAGCGTCCCCTGCCTGTTGGGTGGGGGGCGTTTTTTTGGCCGCTTCCAGCAACAGGCGCAGTTGCTCGAAGGCCGCCACCACACGCGGAAACCCCAGATAGGGCACGCACATCAGCAGCGTTTCGCGCAGTTCTGTCTCGGTGGCCCCGGCCCGGAGTGCGCCGCGCAGATGGGTTCGCAGTTCCGGCGGGCTGCCCAACCCCACCAACAGCGTGCAGGCCAGCAGTTCCCGCGTTTTCAGGTCAAGGCCCGGACGCTCGTACACGGTGTCGTAGGCAAAATCCCGGATGTAGGCCATCAGATCAGGGTCGAGGGCGGCCAGTCGGTCTAAAATCCGGCCTTCCTGCTCGCCAAAAATGGTGGCCCGCGCCCTGCCTGCGATCTGTGTGGCTGTGCCCCGTGTACCTGTGGTCTGCGCCGGGAAATCTTGGTCTGGTGCGTCGTTCATGGGAAGGAGCCTAGAGCATTAAAAAGCATGGGAGATGCACGCTCCATGCATCTGCAGACTGCAACCCTTCACCGGGCTGTGTGCGTTTGCCGTGTCGTTTGGCCCAACTCTGGGGGGCCGTGCCATTCAGCAGCCACACCATTCTCACGCCCTCTGGCGGCCCCTTCACCGACCCGAAAGACTGCCCCGCCCAGAGGTCTGAAAGCTGCCCAGCACAGTCAAACGCCCCCTGACCGTATGGTAGGGTGGGCCTATGAAGAACACGTTCGCCGTCACCATGACGTTGCTGCTGGCCCTGACGCTGGGCGGCTCTTATGCCGCGTACCAGATTGCTGTCGCGCCCCACCACACCGAATCCAAGGCCGAGGGCGGCACGGGCGACCAAGAAGAACGCGCCGGGTCGGTGCCCAGCGAAGAAGCGCCGAGCGCCACGAGTACGGCTACCGGGGCGGCAGGCTCCGCCGAGGCGCAGGGCAATGCCAAAGCCCCCAATGCGGGCGGTGAGCAGGCGGGGCCAAACGGCGCAGTCATGGGCAGCCAGGGCGCAGCCATAGGAAATCAGGAAAACGGCGTGACCGAGAACAACAGCGCCACCGTAGCCACCACCGAGGGCGCGCAGGCCGGAGAAAACACCACCGCCAACGAGGGCAGCGAATCGGGCCGCCCACCCGCCGAAATGTCGTCTACGGGCGCAACCGTGACCACCGAGGCAGGCAATGTAGAGGAAGGACAAGCCAAATTTGTGAGCAGTTGCGGAGCCTGCCACGGTGCAGAGGGCGGCGGCGGCATCGGCGCGGCTCTGAACACCGCCGACGGCCCCAAGAGCTGGACGCTGGATCAGTTCAAGCTGACGCTGCGTGAGGGCAAAACCCCTGACCGTGAACTGGCCGCCACCATGCCCCGCTTCTCGCCCGAGCAGCTCAGCGACGCGGAAATCGCCAATATTCACGCTTATATCAAGACGCTGAACTGAAGACAGACCAGCCCCACCTGACCCGTCCTCCCCGGCGGGTTTTTTGTTGCTGGGGCAGGCGCTTATTGAGGCAGGCGCTTATGCTGTGCACGTGACTTCTCGCCTGCTGCTGACCACCTCTCCCCTGCCGGACATGTTGGCTGGCGGCTGGGACGGTTGGACGGTGCAGCTTGCCACCGCCGACGCCCTGCCACACGCGGCGGGCCTGTTGGTACCGCACGACGGACAACCCGTGCGCGACGTGCAGAACAGACCGGATCGCTGGGCCGTGTTGACACTGGTATCGGGCGCGGTGCGGCGCGGATTACCGGTATTGGCGTGGGGCACGGGAGCAGCACTGGCGGGCCGGGTGCTGGGGGCAGCGATTCAGGCCGGGGCAAACGCAGAAGGCGGGGAAAGCACGGCGGAAGAATGGGCGGTCTTGCCCCGCGACGCCCAAGCCGAACGCTGGCTGAGCGGTGCGCCGCTGCTGTGGCGAGCAGGAACCGTGACCGCTTGGGCCGGGGAAACCTTGCCCGATACGCTGAAACGGGAGTTTCTGAATCTGCTTGAAGTCCCCACTCCCCACACGCCTGCCACGCCACTGGAAAGTATTGGGGGCGAGGCAGTTTTGCGTCCCCTGCTGGCCGATTTTTACGCACAGGCACGGGCGGATGGGGTACTTGGGCCAGTCTTCGCCGCCCACGTGTCCGACTGGGAAGCGCACCTAGAGGCCGTGACCGCCTTTTGGGTCACGATGCTGGGGGGCGGGACTGAACTGGGGAGCCAACGCTGGCGCGGCAATTTGAACCACATTCACGCGCCGTTGGGAGTGCGCGGGGTGCATCTGGCCCGCTGGCTGGCCCTGTTCCGCACCGCCGCCGAAGCCCACCTGCCGCCCGACGCCGCTCAGGTACTGATCTCACGGGCCGAAGCGATGGGCCAGAGGCTGGGGCAAAAGCGGGCCAGCAGAACTGAAAGCCCTAGCTGACATGACGTTGGGGGTTGCACTTGACCTTCCTTATACGGGATTGCTTTGATTCCCGAACATCCGCAAAAGCACCGATAGGGTCGTCCATCGCCGCCATCCCGTCTTTTCTTCCACTCGCTTCGCTCGAAATTCGTCTTCGACTCATTTTAAGTTCGTATTAGACCCTCAGACCCTTGACCCTAAGACTCTCGTCCATCATCCCCAACGGGAACCCATCTCATGCTCGGCGCGTACTTTGCTGATATGGCCCCCCTGAATCTTCCGTTTCTGAATAAATCCGACTCTGGCCTGCCCAACGGCGTGACCCACCCGACTTGGGTGGTGCTGGATTTGCAGGGCGCGTACCCGGCGCGGCAGCCTGCCAGCCCCATCGCCGCCCTGCTCAACCGCGCCGAAACGCTGGAAGCACTGGAAGCCCGCGTGGAAAAACTGTGCGGCGCAGAGTGGCTGCACGGCGTGTTGGTGCGCTTTGGCGGCTTTGCGGCGGCCCCAGCCACAGCCCACGCGGTGCGCGGCATTCTGGGACGGCTGGCACAGGAGAAACGGGTGGTGGCCCACCTGCCCCAACTGACCATGACCGCCCTGATCGCGGCCAGCGGCGCGACCGAAATCGCCGCGCCCGAATCGGCAGACGTGATGCTGGGCGGCTTCGCGGTGGAATCCACCTTCCTCGGGGCCTTTCTGAAAAAGCACGGCATAGAGTTCGAGAACCTGCGAATCCGCGAGTACAAGGCCGCGCTAACCCGCTTTTCTCAGGATCATATGGACGAGGCCAACCGCGAACAGTTAGGCGCGTACATCAACGGGATGGAAGGCGCGTGGGCGCGGGATTTGGCGGAGGCGCGGGGCGTCAGTGAAGACACGGCACGGGGCTGGCTGTCGGGCGACTTGACCTCGGCTCAGGGGGCGCTGGACGCGGGCCTGATCACCCGAATCGCCTACGAAGATGAACTGGTCGGCCCCGGCACCCGCCCGATGGCTGCTGTGCTGGATTTGTTTATGCCCAAAAAACCCAGCAACGCCAAAGCGGGCCGAATCGCCATTATTCCGCTGATCGGCACGATTATTCCGGGCAAGAGCCGCAACAACCCCGTACCCCTGCCCTTGCTGGGCGGCCCGATGGCCGGGTCGGATACGGTTACGGCGGCCCTCAAGCGGGCCAAGCAAGACGACAAAACCAAAGCCATCGTGCTGTACGTGAACAGCGGCGGCGGTTCGGCCCTCGCCTCTGACCTGATCTGGCGCGAGGTGGCGACCAGTGAAAAGCCTGTGGTGGTGGTCATGGACGAGTACGCGGCCAGCGGTGGCTACTACGTGGCGACGCACGCCAAGCACATCGTGGCCTCGCCGTACACCCTGACCGGCAGCATCGGCGTGGTCAGCGGCAAGCCCGTGTTGAAGGAATTCAACGCCCGCAACAACCTGAACCCGGAGCGGGTGGGCAATGACCGCGCCCTGATGTATTCGGCCTCGCGCCCCTACAGCGACGACGAACGCGCCCTGATCGAACGCAGCATTGGCGAGGTGTATGACCGCTTCGTGTCGCGGGTGGCCGCAGGCCGCAAGCTGACCAAGGAGCGCGTGAACGAACTGGGCCGAGGCCGCATCTGGAGCGGAGTGGACGCCCTAGAACACGGCCTGATCGATGAGCTGGGCGACTTGCACACCGGCATAGAACGCGCCGCAGAATTGGCAGGCCTCCCTTACGACGCGCCCACGTGGAACGCCACACCCAAAAATCACGGCCCCCTGCCCGAATTTGTGCAGGAGGCCGCGAGTCTGGCCCACAGCGCCGTAACGCTAGAAGGCCTGAGCCTGTGGCCGTTTGGCAAGGAGCGGGTGCTGACGTGGTTTGATCAGGATGTGAAAGTGAGGTAGGGAGCGTAGAGGGTGGATCGTAGAACGTGGGAACAGCCAAACCACGATCTACGATCCACGTTTTATTTCGCCTGTTCTACTGCTCGCTGACAGCCCTTTCATACGCCGCGATCTGGCCCCGAATCACATCCAAGCTGCCTTCCCAGAACTCTGGCGCGTGCAGGTCGATGCCGAATCCGGCGGCGAGGGCGCGGGCGTCGGCCTGACCTGTGCTGGCGAGCAGTTCGTCGTAGCGGGCCTGAAACTCGGCTTCCTGCCCCCCCGCCCGCGCCTGCACGTACTGGGCGTAGAGTCCCAGCCCGAACAGCAGGCCAAAAGTGTACGGGTAGTTGTAAAACGACAGGGAGTAATAGTGCGGCTTGACGGCCCACATATACGGGTGCGGCGTGGCGAGGGCGTCGCCGTAGGTTTCGCGCTGCGCCCACACCATCAGGTCGCTGAACTCCTGCGGGGTCAGGTCGCGCTCGGCCCGCTTTTCGAAGACGGCCCGCTCGAACAGGAAACGGGAATGGATGTCTACGACGACTTGCGCGTGGCCCAACAGTTGGGTTTCCAGCACGTACAGCCGCTCGGCACCCGTCGCCTGCTCCAGCGCCGCATTCTGAATAATAGTTTCGCAGAAGATGCTGGCGGTTTCGGCCAAGGTCATGGGCGTTTCGCGTTGCAGGGGCGTGCGGCCCGCTTTCAGCATGTTGTGGTAGCCGTGCCCTAGCTCGTGCGCCAGCGTAGACACACTGTCGAGGCTGGGATCGTGGTTCATCAGGATGCGGCTGTCTGCGCCTTGCCAGCCCATGCAAAATGCCCCGCCGCGTTTGCCGTCGCGGGGGCCAGCGTCGATCCAGTCGCCCTCGAAGGCGCGGGCCGCGTAGTCTCCCAATTTGCCCGAAAAGGCCCGGAATTGGGTTTCGACGAAGGCCTTGCCCGCGCCATACGTCCACTCGGTTTCGCTGCGTCCGGCGGGGGCGAACAAGTCCCACCAGTCCAGTTTGGGTTTGCCCATGCCCCGCGCTTTGGCCGCAAAGTAGCGCCGGAGATCGGGAAACGAGCGCACCACGGCGGCTTGCATGGCGTCCAGCGTTTGGCGATCTATACCGTGAGTCAGCAGGCTGGGGGCCACCGCGTCGGCAAAGCCACGGCGGGCGGCCAGCGTGCCTTCCTCGCCCTTGACCCCGTTCAGGGCGGCGGCCAGCACCACTTCGGCATCCTGCCACACAGCAATTTCGGCGTGGTAGGCATCCTGGCGCACGCTGGCGTCGGGGTCGGTGGCGAGCGCTCGCAGGGCCGTCACGGGGAGTTTCTGGCCCCGGAAGTCACCTTTCAGGGTGCTGGTCACATTGCCGTGCAATTTGCTCCAGCCGCCTGCGCCACTGGGCCGCAACCGGGCGGCCAAGTCTTCCTCATCGGGCGACATTTGGTGCTGCGCGTACACCACAGCGCGTCGAATCAGGTGTTCGTGGGCGCGGGCCACTTCGGAGTCAGCCAGCAAAGCTTCCACATCCTGCCCACCCAGCCAAGCCGTGAGGCGCGAACGCATCGGCCCCAGCGGCAGTGTGAGCGTGGTCAGGTCGCCCTGTGCCCGCTGGGCCTCGGCGTCGCGGCTGTCGGTGGTCACGAACGCGGTGATGAAGGCCCGTACACTGGTCAGCCGCAGCGAAAGCTCATTCATGCCGTTCAGCACAGGCTCCAGCGTCTGCGGCGTAGCGGCGGGGCCACCCTTCCTGACACCGATTGAATCGAAGAGGGCTTCAAGCGCCTGCACTTGCCCACGCAACTCGGTCAGGTCGGTGGCAAAGCGGGGATCGGTCAGGCCGCTGTACAGGTCGTCGGTGCGCCAACGGGGCAACTGGGCCGCCAACTGGGCTGCGGGGGGTTGGGTTGAGGTCATGTGGGAGAGTGTAAAACAACCATCTCAGGTGGGATGAAGAATTGAGTGGGTGGGGCGGGCGGGAATGGCAATCGCTGCGCTCACTCACCCCCTCCCCAGCCCTCCCCCCTCAAGGGAGAGGGAGCAAAAACATAGCTCTCCTCCCCTGCAATTCACAGCCTATATCCCAAAGCCTCTCTGCTACCCAGCCCTATCAATATCCGGAAAATGCCCCAGCACCAGCGCTTCTAGCCGCTCTGCAACGTTCACCAGATGGTCGCCCAAGCGTTCCAGATTGCGGGCCATGCGTCCGGCGGTCAGAGCCACCTCGGTATCTTCGGGGCGCTCCAGCAGGCGCGTCAGGCTGGCCCGCTGCATCTGCTCGTACAAGGCGTCCACTTGCTCGAAATCCAGCCGCATCACCTCGCGGGCGGCGGGCACGTCGCGTTCGGCAAAGGCGAAGGCCAGCCGCTCTACCATCTCCGAGAGCAGGCGCACCAGCGGCAGGGCGTCTTGCAGGGTGGCGCTGCGGGTGCGGGGGGCCAAGGCCTCCAAGTCCCGCGCCACCGTGAAGGCGTAGTCGCCCACGCGCTCCAAGTTGGTCAGGCTGCGGAACACCAGCAAGTGAAAGGCGAGGTCATCGGGCGAGAGGCCCAGCGAAAAGGCGTGCAGGCAGGCGTCCTCTATTTCGCGCTCTAGGGCGTCGGTTTCGCGTTCCAGATTCTGCGCCCGCAACGTCAGGCCCGCGAATTCGGCCCGGTTGTTGGCGTCGCGCACGGCGTCCAGCTGTTCTAGCGTGATACTGAGCATTCTCAGAAAGCGGGCCGTGATGTGTACGCTGCTCTCCCTGCCTGCATCTGTATTGCCACCGTCGATCTTGGTTGTCACGCCGCCCCTGCCGTCATGGGGGCAGTATCGTGGCGGCTTGTGATGTGCGGGTCAGGTCATCCAGCCTATCAGGACACGGCAGCACAACAGCGAAAACCCCGCCGAGCATCTGCACTGGGCGGGGTCTGAAGCTGTTCTGAGGATGGACGATCAGCCGAAGCGCCCGGTCACGTAGGCTTCGGTGCGCTCGTCGCGGGGGCTGGTGAAAATCTGGTCGGTGACGCCGTGTTCCACGAGGTCGCCGTTCAGGAAAAAGCTGGTGGTACCGCTCACGCGGGCGGCCTGGTGCATGTTGTGGGTCACGATGATGATGGTCGTGACCTTCTTCAGATCGCTCATCAGGTCTTCGATTTTGGCGGTGCTGGCAGGGTCGAGGGCGCTGGTGGGTTCGTCCATCAATAGGATTTCGGGTTCCACGGCCAGCGCCCGCGCGATGCACAGACGTTGCTGCTGCCCACCCGACAACCCCGTCGCGGGCGTCTTCAGGCGGTCTTTGACTTCTTCCCAGAGGGCCGCGCCGCGCAAACTGCGTTCGGCCACTTCCATCAGGCGCTTGCTGTCGCGGATTCCGGCCAGCTTCAAGCCGCTGACCACGTTGTCGAACACGCTCATGGTGGGGAATGGGTTGGGTTTTTGAAAGACCATCCCCACCCGGCGGCGCATGTTCACGGGATCTACGTTGGGGCCGTACACATCTTCGCCGTCCAACATAATTTTGCCCGTCACACGTGCGCCGGGGGTCAAGTCGTGCATGCGGTTGATGGCCCGCAGGAAGGTGGTTTTGCCGCATCCGCTGGGGCCGATCAAGGCGTTCACGGAGCCGCGCTGGACTTCCAGATGCACGTTTCTGACGGCCTGCTTGGAGCCGTAAAAAATATTGACGTCGTGGGCGGTGAGGATGGGGGCAGCAGCGGTCATGGGGACTCCTTGGAGTGGGGGGTGGATCGTGGGTTGTGGGCGCAGGTCTAAGGGTCTAGGGTCTAAAGACAACCCGTTCCCCCTTACTTGCGCTGGCGGGTGGCGTAGCGGGCCAGCAGGCTGGTGGCGAAGATCAGCAGGATCAGCAGCAAAGCTCCGGCTTTGGCGAGGCGCTGGTTCTCGTCGTAGGCGCTGGTGGCTCCCCGGTAAATTTCGAGGGGAAGCGCACTCATGGGCTTGCTGGGGTCAAAGTTGACGTTGGGGTTGCCGAAGGCCGTGAACAGCAGCGGCGCAGCTTCTCCGGCCACGCGGGCCAGTGCGAGCATGACGCCCGTGATGATGCCCCCGCGTGCGGCAGGCAGCACGATTCGCATGATGACCAACCACTGCGGCAGCCCCAGCGCCAGCCCCGCTTCGCGCACGGTCAGGGGAACGAGTTTCAGTACTTCTTCGGTGGTACGGACGACGATGGGAATCATCAGGAAGCCGAGGGCCAGTGCACCTGCCAACCCACTGAAGCCGAAGACCAGCACGATCAGGCCGTAAGCCACGAGGCCCATCACGATGGCCGGGATGCCCGCCAGCACGTCACTGATCATGCGGATGGTGGGCATCAGGGGGTGGCGTGGGTACTCGGCAAGGAAGATGCCGCCTGCCACACCCACCAGCACGCCGATGACGCTGGCCATCGCCAACATCGTGATGCTGCCCATGATGGCGTTCAGCAAGCCGCCGCCCGTTTCGCCCTCGGGGGCCGGGGTTTTGGTAAAGAAATCAAGGTTCAGTGCGCCCACGCCTTCGCGCAGCAGGTACAGGAAAATCAGGATCAGGGGCGCGACGACGGCGATGGTGGCGAGCAAAATAATGCCGCCCATCAGGGTGTTCTGGATGCGCCGGGCCGGAGACAGTTTGGCGTTGGAACGGGCCATAGCAGACAGTGCAGTGCTCATCATTGAATGCCTTTGGGAGTGAGGCGGGCGATGATCAGGCGGGCAATGTAGTTGACAATGACGCTGAGGAAAAACAGGCTGAGGCCGAGGGTGACCACGCTGGAGCGGTGAATGGCCTCCTGCGCGTCTCCGAATTGGTTGGCGATGACCGAAGCCATCGTGCTGGCGTTGCCCCACAGGCTTTTCAGAAGTTCCTGACTGTCTCCGATGACCATCGCGACGGCCAACGTTTCACCCAACGCACGGCCTAGGGCCAGAATGACGCCGCCCAAGATTCCGGCGCGGGCATACGGCAAGATGGCGCGGCTGATGACTTCCCATTTTGTTGCGCCGAGGGCGTACATAGCCTCGCGCTGATCGGCAGGCACAAGGCGAATGACGTCGCGGGCCACCGACGCCGTGTAGGGCAAAATCATGACCGTCAGGATGATGATGGCCAGCGCCAAGCCGCGCCCGCCCGCGCCGCTGGGGACGAAGAAACACTGCAAGTTGGTCTGCTGGTTGGCCCACAGTTCGCTACAGCGGGTAATAGTGCCCAAGTTGTCGGGATTCAGGAAGTAGGCGGTTTGCCATTTGGCCAGAATGGGTGCGATGACGAACAAAGCCCACAGGCCGTACACCACGCTGGGCACGGCAGCCAGCAACTCGATGAGGTAGCCTACCGGATTCGCCAACCACTTGGGGGCGTACTCGGCCACGAACAGGGCGCTGGCAACGGCCAACGGCACGCTGATCAGCAGGGCGATCAGGCTGGTCACGAGCGTGCCGACGATCATGGTAGCCGCGCCATACGTGCCCGACACCGGGTTCCAAGTGCGCTCGGTAAAGAAGCTGAAGCCGAAGCGTTGCAGCGCGGGCAAGGATTCCCGGCCCAACTGGTACAGGCTTAGCACGAAAATCAGCACGATGACGCTGGCGAGGGCCAGAATCAGAATTTGAAACACGCGGTCTCCCTGACTGGAGAGAGCACCACGCGAAGGCGGACGGCGGGCAGGTTCAATCATGGCGGTGTGGCCCCTCCGGGCCGGAGTGCAGAAACGTCCGGTTCCCTCTATTCAGGTCAGCATTCAAGCTTGGTTCCAGACGAAGAGGCTCCATATGAGAACAGTTCACACGCCTAAAGTCAGGGACAAGTCAGGCCGTGAAGAATTGGGCATACAAGGCTAGGGAGGACGCTGGTGTGCAGGCACAGCAACGGGCGGCCCCATACGCGAGGCCGCCCCGTGGAAGTTCAAAATAGACTAAAACTCTGAACTGTACAGCGTTTCTATGGGTGGCGGAAAGACGTCAGGCACTCGGCCCTTCCCACTCCCGCCAATCCAATTCCTGCTTTTAGAGCTTCTTGCCGCCGTAGTTGATCGAGTTGACCAAAGCTTTGGCCTTGTTCAGCACGTTGGCGGGCAGCTTGGAGTAGTCCAGAGGCTCGTTGTACTGCTGGCCGGTGGTGATCATCCAGTTCAGCAGGTTCTTGAGGGCCTTGCCCTGCGCTTCGGTGCGGTTGCCGTACTTCTGATCCTGATAGAAGATGACGTAGGTGAAGCTGGCGATGGGGTAGGCCTCGGCGTTGGCGCTGTTGGTGATGCTGACGCGGGTATCGGTGGGAATCACGACGCCCAGTGCGGCGGCGGCGGCGGGGCCGTTGTCGGCCACCACGAACTTGCCTGCACGGTTTTGAACGCTGCCGTAAGCCAGTTTGTTCTGCTTGGCGTACACGAGTTCGACGTACCCGATGGCTCCGGGGGTGCTCTTCACGACTCCGGCTACGCCGTCATTGCCGCGTGCGCCCGTGCCCACAGGCCACTGGAGGCTGTTGCCCACGCCCACTTTGCTTTTCCACTCGCTGCTGACCTTGGCGAGATAATCGGCGAAGACGTAGGTGGTACCGGAGCCGTCGCTGCGGCGGGCCACCGTGATGGGCAAGGGGGGAATGGTGACGCCGGGGTTCAGGGCAGCAATTGCTTTGTCGCCCCAAGTCTTGATCTTGCCGAGGTAGATGTCGGCCAGCACTTTACCGGTGAATTTCAGGGGGGTGGTGACGCCGGGCAGGTTGTAGCTGGGCACCACTGCGCCGATGGCGGTGGGGATTTGCAGCAACTTGGCGGGGGCGTCTTTCATGGCTTCGTCGGTCATGGCGTTGTCGCTGGCCCCGAAGTCCACGGTGCGCTCGATGATCTGCTTCTGGCCCGCGCCGCTGCCGACGGACTGGTAGTTCACGCTGACGCCAGTCTTCTCCTTGTACTCGGCAAACATCTTGGAGTACAGGGGGAAGGGGAAGCTCGCGCCCGCGCCCGTGATGCTGCCCTGAGCGGAGGCGGTGCCGAACGACGCGGTTGCAACAAGGGCGAGGCCCAAGAAAGTCTTCTTCATGCCTGACAGCCTGAAGGTGAACTGTCAGCGGGGCGTCACTGGAATGTCAGGGGATGGTCAGGGCATGACCCCCTCGCCTACTCCCCCCGGTAAGCCCGCAACGTCCCGTTCATAAAAGCCACGTACAGCGTACCGTCGGCGGCCAGTGGCGTAGCCTGCACACCCGTCGTTTCGCGGTGGCTCCAGCGGACTTCTCCGGTTCGCACGTCCAGCGCCACGAGTTCGCCCAGTTCAGAGGCCAGAAAGACCAAGCCCGCGCTGATGACTGGGCTGGCGGTGACGCGGCCCTCTAAAGTGTGCGCCCATACGTCTTCGCCGTCCGCGAGGCGCAGCGCACGCACCGTACCGCCCCAGCCCGCCGCAATGACGATACCGCCTGTGACGAGGCCAGCGGTGGGCGTGGCCGCAATTTGAGTCAGATCGGCAGGCGCAGCCACCACCGATGAGCGGGCGATGGCGGGCGCGGCCCAGATTTCGTCTTCTAGGTCGTATGTCCAGAGAATGGGGTCAGGGCTTCCCAGTGCCGCCCGCCCGCCGCGAATGGTCAGGTGCAGGGCGTGAATCTCTCCGGGCCAAGTGGCGACAACCAGCGTGGCCTCGCCGGGGGCGGTGGGCAGCAGGGCGGGCGTGCCGTGAACCGTGCCCACTTCTACCTTCCAGAGGGGGCTTCCGGTGCGGGCGTCTAGGGCGTGCAGCCATCCGTTTTCATCGCACAGGAGAGCCGCACCGCCCCACACCAGCGGACTGGCCGCCACTGGCCCGCCCGCGCGGTAGGCCCACGCCAGTTCTCCGGTGCGGGCGTCGAGGGCGTGCAAATGCCCGTCGCGGCTGGCGGCCAGCACCCGGTCTGCCCACAGCGTCGGTGCGCCCGTAAATTCGGCGCGGGCCTGATGCTTCCAGACCTCTGCGCCGTCCGACAGTTGCACGCGGCGCAAGGTGCCGTCCCACGCGCCGTACAGCACATGCCGCCCAATAAACGTGGCAGGCGCGGTCACTTCGTCGCGGGCGGCGTAGGTGGCAAAAGGCCGCCCGGAAGCATGCGTCAGCACCAACTGGCCCCCGCGAGTGCCGACTGCCACGAGGTCGCCCTCGCCCACTACAGCGGCAGGCCAAGTGACCTCGCCGGGGAGGGCCACACTCCATGCTTCGCGCAGGTTGGCGACGCGGGCGGGGCCGTCGGGGTGTTCTCCGGTGCGGGCGCGGCCTCCCCGGTACTGGCCCCGCGCATGGGCCGTCCACACGTCGCGGCGAGCCAACGCCCACAGGTGCGCCAACGCCTCGCCACTTTCGGGGCGGTGTTCGGGGCGCTTGGACAGCAGAGCTATCAGAACCCGTGCAATGGCGTCTGGCACGGCAGGATTCAGTTCACGCGGGTCTTTGGGCGTTTCATAGACGTGCTGAAACATCACGCTCTGGTCGGAATCGCCAATAAAAGGCGGACTGCCGCACGCCACCCGGTACAGCACCGCGCCCAGCGCGTACAAATCGCTGCGGGGTTCCACGCCCACGCCTTTGGCCTGCTCGGGGGCCATGTAAGCGGGCGTGCCCAGCGTGACGCCGCTGCGGGTCAGGTGCCGGGTCTGTTCGGTCAGCGTGACCAGCCCGAAATCCATGATGCGCGGCAGTCCAGCCCCGTCCAGCAAGATGTTTCCGGGCGTGAGGTCACGGTGCACGATGCCCTGAGAATGCACGAAATGCAGGGCGCGGGAAGCGAAGGCCGCCGCCGTGAGAAAGCGGGCCAGCGGGCCGGGCGCGTCTTCCAGCGGCCCCAGCGCCGTAATCTGCCCACCCGTAAACAGCGGCATAGTAAAAAAGGGGCGGCCAGAATCTTCCTCGCCCAAATCCAGCACAGGCACCACGCCGGGATGCGTCAGGCGGGCCAAAGTGCGGACTTCACGCAGGAACCGCGCCCGGTCAGAGTCCGGCACATGCGCGTGCATCAGCTTCACGGCCACTTCCCGGTCTAGCAGGGCGTCGTGGGCGCGGAACACACGGGCGCTGCCGCCTTCGCCCAACAGGGCACGCAGGGTGTAGCGGGCGGCGATGGTTGCGCCAATCTCTAGCGGCATACTCGTGGGGCCATACGGGAAGGAGTGTAGCGCCCGGTGGGGTGAGGCGGGGTGCTGGAGCGGGGGCATGGATGCAGTCTGAGGGGGAGGGGGCTTGGTCTAAGGGTCTAAAGGTCTAGGGTCTAAGGTGGTGGGGCGGGGGCGGCTACTGGGTGGCCCCCCCACCCCGCTGCCTTGCAGCGCCCCTCCCCCGCAAGGGTGGAGGGACAACGGCAAGAGCAAGAATCGTGGGCTTTTGACTCCCTCCACCTTGAGGGGGGAGGGCTGGGGAGGGGGTGAGTGAGCAAAGCGATTGCCCCTCCTTAAACCCAGCCCGCACCACCTCAGCCTCCATCCACTCCCCCACCCTCTACACTCTCCCCATGTCCCCCACCCCTAACGCCGCCCCCAAATCTGCCGAATGGGACGCCATCGTGATCGGGTCTGGGCCGAATGGACTGGCTGGGGCAGTCACGCTGGCGCGGGCAGGCTTGCGGGTGCTGGTGCTGGAGCGCAATGCCCAACCCGGCGGTGGCCTCAGCAGCGCGGCGCTGACCCTGCCGGGGTTTACGCACGATGTCGGCAGCGCTATTCATCCGCTGGGACTGGCCTCGCCCGCGTTTCGGGACTGGCCGCTGCACGCCTTCGGGCTGGACTGGGTGACGCCGCCTGCACCATTTGGACATGTGATGGAAGACGGACGCGGCGTGGTGATCGAGCAGAGTTTGGACGCCACCGCCGAGAGCTTGGGCGCGGGGGGGCGGGGCTGGCGCACGCTGTTTGGGCCGATGCTGGCGGGTTGGGAAGGCATGCTGGATGACGTGCTGCGACCCTTGCCCCGGCTCCCCAAGCACCCGCTGACGCTGGCCCGCTTTGGGCTGCGAGGCGTGCCGCCTGCCGTGTTGGGCGCACGACTTCTCAAGACTCCTGAAGCGCGTGCGGCATGGGCTGGGCTGGCCGCACACGGCACGTTGCCGCTGTCGGTTCCCGGCACTGGAGCGGCGGCGCTGATGCTGGGCACGCTGGCCCACGCGGTGAATTGGCCGTTTCCACGCGGCGGCGCACAGAGTCTGACGAATGCGCTGGTGGCCTACCTGCGGTTTCTGGGCGGCGACGTGCAAACGGGCGTGAACGTGGAGAGCCTGAAAGACCTTCCCCCCGCCCGCGTGGTGCTGGTGGATTCCAGCCCGCGTGTGCTGCTGGACTTGCTGGGCGACGCCGCCACGCCCGCCTACCGCCGCTGGTTGGGGCGCTACCGCTACGGCAGCGGCATTCTGAAACTGGATTATGCCTTGTCGGGGCCGGTGCCTTGGCTTGACCCAGCGTTGCGGCGGGCAGGCACGCTGCATCTGGGCGGCACGTTGGAAGCCATTGCACAGGCCGAAGCCACCGTGTCACGCGGTGGTTTGCCGGAACGCCCTTACGTGCTCGCCGCGCAGCACACTTTGTTTGACCCGTCTCGCGCTCCGGCAGGCCAGCACACCTTCTGGGCATACGCTCATGTGCCGCCGAATACGCCCGACTCCTACGCCGACACGATAGAGGCGCAAATCGAACGTGCCGCCCCCGGTTTCCGTGATCTGATCTTGGGGCGTACCCTGACCAACGCCCGCCAGCTTCAGGCACTGAGTCCGGTGTTCGAGGGCGGCGACGTGAATGGTGGCAAAGGCGATTTATGGGGCTTACTGGCCCGGCCCCTGCCCACGCCCACGCCGTACCGCACACCCGATCCGCGCGTGTATTTGTGCAGCAGCGCCACGCCCCCCGGCGGCGGCATTCACGGCATGGGGGGGTATTGGGCGGCGAGGGCAGCCTTGAACGACCACCAGTTCTAAGCTGTTTCTGCCCGCAGTTGCCCCGGCGTCAGCGGTTCGCTCAGCAGGCGGGCAAATCCTGCCGCGCCGTGCCGCTCCATCCAGCCTTCTACCAGTGCGCCGCCCACGCTGTAGGTGAAGATGTAAGCCCGAAAGCTAGGCTGCGAGATGAAACGCAGGCTTTGGCGTGCGCGTTCAATCGGGGCCACGCTGTACTGCATCAGGAAATCCAGCACCTCGGCTTCGGGCACACCGTCGGCGTGCAGCATCAGGGCCGCCGTGCCGGGAACGCCCTTCAAGTGCTCGCGGGCCAGCTCGGCGTGCTGGAAGGCGCGAACGTCGTCGGGATCTAGGCCCGCCAATGCAGCCAGTTCGCCCGCCAGCCACACATCCTGCTCTTCACGCGACATCAGCGCGGCGCGGGCATTCACGGCAATGCCTTCGCTGACCACGCATTCGGGTGCATTGATCAACTGAATCCCGTGTTCCTGCCAGCCGCGCCCACGCACCAGTTTGGCCTCTTTGGTGGCGTGTTCGGTGTGGTGGCCGGGGTAGCCCTCATGCGCCAGCAAATCGGGCAAGGTGGGCAGCAGCACGGGCAAATCGGTGTTGATGTCGATGCGGCTCTGAAGATTCCCCAGCGGCCAGTTGTATCCGCCCCAAGGCTTATCGCTGACCAACTCCACCGAAAAGTTTTCGCCGTCCGGCAGACCAAAACGCTGCCAGGTACGCTCACGCAAAGTCTCCAGAATAGGCGCGGCCACCCGCACAATCTCGGACTTGGGCAGAGCCACCCGCGCCCGTAGCGCCTCTTCACGCTGAAGCAGGCTGCCGCTGCCGGGAAGAGCCGCACTCAACGCCGCTAAAGCTTCGTCTAGCACGCTGAATTCTGACCGCACGGGGTCAATGTCGAACAGGCCGCGCACTTCCTCGGCGTAGGGCAACTGCTGGCCCGTCAGCATTCCGGTCAAGGTGTGCATGGCCCGCGCCTGCACAGTGAGGAAGGTGCGCCGGGCCGTGTCTTCTACCCCATTCACCGCGTCCAGCAGCGCCTCGGCTTGGGCGTGCAGGGTGGCAGGCTCGCGCCAAGTCCGGTCAGCCCACTCCGGCGGGCCACCGTAGCCGTCCACAAAGCCTTCTAGGTGGGCATCTATGCCGTGAGCCAGTCGGATATATGGTTCGGCAATATCGGGCGAAGAATGGCCGTTTGGTGCAGTGGTCATGCCCGAAAGAATGGCATGTCGGTGGGGGTGGGGCGTGGTCTAAGGGTCTAAAAGTCTAAGGGTCTAAGGGTCTAAGGTGTTGGGGCGGTTTCGCTGCTGAATTGCCCCCTCACCCCTCTCTGCTGCGCAGCTCTGCGAGTCCCGCAAGGGGCGAAGGCGAAGGGCAAGAACTGAATCTGGGGCTGTTTGCTCCCTCTCCCTTGAGGGGGGAGGGCCGGGGAGGGGGTGAGTGAGCAACGCGATTGCCCTTGACCTACCTTAGACCACCCCACCTTCCCACCTTTCACCACGTTGCCCCGGCTCCCGCCCCGCTACACTCCGGCGCGTGACTCTGTTCGACCCGCCCGCGCCCCTTGCCGAACGCCTGCGCCCCCGCACGGTGGCCGAGGTGGTGGGGCAATCTCACCTGATCGGCCCCGGCAAACCCTTGACGCGGGTGCTGGCGTCGGGGCGCTTGGGCAGCCTGATCCTGTGGGGGCCGCCGGGAGTGGGCAAAACCACGCTGGCACGGCTGCTGGCGGGCGAAGTCGGGGCGCATTTTATTCCGCTGTCGGCGGTGTCGGCGGGCGTGAAGGACGTGCGCGAGGCCACTGCCGAGGCCGAACGCTTGCGGGGCCGAGGCCAGCGCACGATTCTGTTTCTGGATGAAATTCACCGCTTCAACAAAGCGCAGCAGGACGCCCTGCTGCCGCACGTGGAGTCCGGCCTGCTGACCCTGATCGGCGCGACCACCGAAAACCCCAGTTTTGAGGTGAATCCGGCCCTGCGTTCCCGCGCCCGCACCCTTGTGTTGCAGGCGCTGACGCAGGAAGAAGTGCGCCACCTGCTAGACCGCGCCCTGTCTGACCCACGCGGGTTGCCGGGGGTATCGGCCCAGCCAGAAGCCCTAGAACTGCTGGCCCGCTTGGCCGAAGGCGACGCCCGCCGCGCCCTGAGTACGCTGGAAGTGGCCGCCAGCCTCGCTGATCCGGTGACGCCCGAAGCGATTACGGAGGCGTTCGGCAAGCATCTTCCGGCGATGGACAAGAACGGCGAGGACTTTTATAACCTGATTTCGGCGCTGCACAAAAGCGTGCGCGGGAGCCATGTAGACGGGGCGCTGTACTGGCTGGCCCGCATGATTGAGGGCGGCGCAGACACCATGTACGTGGCCCGCCGCGTGGTCAGAATGGCCGCAGAGGACATCGGACTGGCCGACCCGCAAGCCCTGCGCCTGTGCATCGCCGCCCGCGATACGGTGGAATTTTTGGGCAGCCCCGAAGGCGATTTGGCGCTGGCTCAGGCGGTGGTGTATCTGGCGCTGGCCCCCAAAAGCAACAGTGTGTACGTGGCTTGGAAAAACGCGCTGGACGCCGTGCGGGAAGGCGAAACGTTGCCGGTGCCGCTGCATCTGCGGAATGCTCCTACTGGCCTGATGCGGCAGCAGGGCTACGGCAAAGGCTACGCCTACTATTTTGACGATCCGGAAGGCAGTTTTGAGCAAGATTACCTGCCAGACGGCGTGCAGTTGGGCCTGTACGCCCCCACCGGCGAGGGCTGGGAAGCGCGGGTGGCGGGACGCTGGCGCAAATTGCAGGAGGCTCATGGGGAAGGGGCAGAGCAATCAGAACAGGACTAGATGACTCTTGCCGCTCACAAAAAAGTGATCCACTGGCGCAACACCGCCGTCAATTCCGCCTGATGCGCGGCGATGTCTTCCTGAGTGCGGAAGCCCACGGCGGCCCGGTCTGGCCCCAACCAAGTCAGCAGGTTGCCGGGGTCGGTCAGGCTGGCCCGGATGTCCGAATCTGCCCGCTTTTTGGCTCCCAAATGCAGAATCAAGCGGGCGCTGTCCTGAGTGCGAAGGTGAAACGTAGCGAAATCTCCCGATGTCCGGAAGTTGGGCGCGTTCCATTTCACAGTTTCGGTCACTGCCGGATCAACGTTCAGAAGAAGCTGTCTGAGAGCCAGAATTTCAGGCTTGCAAGGGTGGGTTAAAGAAGCCAGAAAACTCTCGACGGAGAGCGGTTTGTTGCCTCTATCAGAGCTTGTCGTTCCTGAGTTGGTCTGCTCTGAGCTTGAAGGAACACGCGGCATAGTCACTCCTTTGTTGAGGGCCAGAATAGGGTCAGGCGTTCGATATTCTCCGCTTTCACATGGCGGTTACGGTGTCCAGCCTCCTTGCCGCCTATTCTGTGGGCCGGGGGGCAGGCGTGACACAAGCAAGGCAAGACAAAGAAGGTTCCGCCGACCGCTGGACAGGCGAGCGGCTGACCCCAGAACGCATCAGCGAGCGCCTCGTTTCTGACCGCAAAGTGCGGGCGGTGGCGCAGGCGGGCAGCTACGGCACCGAAAACGCTTGGGCGGGCAGCCAGCCGACGTTCGTGACCTTCGAGCGTGGCCTGCTGTCGGCGCAAACCGAAACGCGGGCCGGAATTACTGTGAACCGCTGGCCCTACGAGAAGCTAGAAGAATGGCGCGACTGGGACGCGGCGAGGCAAGAAGCGCCGCTGGCCCTGCTGGCGACGAGCCGCGTAGCCTACGATCCCACCGGGTTTTATGGCCGGATTCAGCGCACCTTATGGAACCTGAACGCCTCGCAGTTGGCCGCGTGGCGCTCGGAGTTGCTGCACCGGGGCACAGAACGCCTGAACGCCGCGCACACGGCCTACACCGGCCCCGGCCACAGCGTGCAGGAGCAGTTGTTGGCCCTTGCCGACGCCCGCGACGTGGCCCTCAATCTGCTGTATCCGGCCCTGCTGACCCACTCTCACACGTGGCCGGAATTTGAAATCCGGCTGCCCCACGCTTGGCGGGCGGCGGCGGGGCTGCGCTTTCCCAAGGCGGTGTACGGCCTAGACAGCTTGTACGGCTTTGGCGGCGAACCCGAGGCGCGGCGGGTGCTGCTGGCGACTCGCGGCTTGGGGTTACTGGAGCAGGAAAAGCGTGCCCGTGCCGCCTTCAACTCCGGCTATTACGACGGAGCCGTGCGTCTGCTGCGCGACGAAACCGCACGCACCCACCGCACTGACTTAGAGCGCTGGGGGTTTATCAGCAGCGTGAGGCGCGACAAATTGGCGACTCTGATCGGCGTAGAACGCTCGCCACTCGGCCCCGCCGCCCTACAGATTGCCGGAGACCTGCTGGAACATGCGCGGGAAGGGCGGTGAAGTTCCTCTTGTGGGCCTTATTATTGATACCGGTTTAAATCGGAGTTGCTGCCATGAGCCGCTGTGGTAGACAAATGTACCGCACCCGTTGCCATCCTGAGCGGAGTCGCTCTCTGAGCTCTTTCACCGTCTTGGGGCAGAAATTACCGAGGATGTTGCGCTTGACATAAGCCCAGACCTTCTCAATAGGGTTCAATTCGGGCGAGTACGGGGGCAAATAGACCAGGGCCAGGCGTTCTACGGTCTTTACGAAAGCCGACACGGCTTTCGCTCGGTGGATGGCGGCGTTGTCCAGCACCAAGATGACCTCACCTGGGACATGCTTCAAAAGGTGTTCCAAAAACGTCACCACATTGTCCGTCTTGATCGCTCCTGCCTGAGTGTGCTGCAGGAATTGGCCTGTCGACGTGATTGCCAAGGTGGTCGACAGTTTCTGCCAACTGGCCGGAAGACGCACGATCGGCGTCTTCCCTTTGGGGGCCCATGTTCGGCGCACCACACCTTTCAAACTGAAGCCCACTTCATCCAGGTACACCAGGGTCGCGCCGAGCGCAACCTTTTTTTTCGACCGCTGGGCGCGTGGTCTGCACCCAGGTTCGCACGGCGGTCTCGTTCTGTTCCAGCGCGCCTTTGCTCGGCCGTTGAGGTGAGAATCCCAACCCGTGCAGCAGTTTGCGAACATGATCCGGGTGGTACCAAACGCCTAAGCGACGACCGATGACCTCCCGCACGCGAGGGGTCGTCCACGTCTCATCGGGAAACCCAAACGCGCCAGCACCCTCCTCCAGGAGGGTGCCAATCTGCTGTCGCTGTTCAGGGGTCAAGCGGCCTGGACGACCAGGCGTGACAGTCGCTTCTAGACTGCCCTGCTTTTTGAGACGCTCTTTCCAGGTGTAGACGGTGTGGATGGAAACGCCAAACTGATCGGCCAACTGCTGATTGCTCTGCCCACCCGCCTGGAGGAAGGGCAGCGCGGCCAGTCGTCGCTCTTCGAGCTGAGCGCGGGTGTACTTCGAGGGGTGCCAAGACGCCATACTTCACCCAAGGTAGCAACTCCGATTTGGGCCGCTATCAATAGGTGGGGTCGCCCTCGCTGCTCCAGTCTTCTCGACAGTCCCCAAGCCTTATCAGCTCACGCAGACGCGGGTGCTGGGGACAGTTTTACTACTCTTGGCGGAAACGAGCCGCACCGTTCCCAGCATTATTGGTGGTCAGCCGACGTTACAGACCACAACTTTGCTGATTTCCCGCGATTCCCGAACCGGTCAAACCCGCTGGAAACGCTATTTGGGCGAACGCTGGAGCATCACGGGTTCGGATGGGCGGAGTGTGGCAGTGCTGCAGGCCATTCCCGGCGGCGAGCGCACCCGCGTGTACGCCTTGTCTGATGGAAAATTGATAGAGAAAACTGAGGTCTACCGGGCTACACCAACCACGCCCTAAATCCTAATTCGGCCTACCAAAAAGAATCCGGCTCCATCCCATATCGGGGCGGAGCCGGATGCTTGACTGCTGTGCTTAGCGGCGGGTGGTGTTGGTGGTCACGGGCACGACGCGGTGCGTGGCGGCGCTGCGGGCACCGAAGATGCTGGCGAGCAGGGTCAGACCAGCGCCCAACAACCAGCCCCATCCAGCGGTGCTGGCGGCGGTGCGGGCGGTGCGTTCGGCGGCGGCGGCCACGTCAGCGGCCTGCTTCTCCAAGCGGTCAACTTCGGTGGTGACGCTGGTGCGAACTTCCTGAGCCTGAGCGTTGCTGAGGCCCTGACGCTCCAAGCGGGTCACGAACTGGTCGCCGGTCAGGGCATTGCGAATGGCGGTCACGCGGGCGGCAGCAAAGTCGGTGATGTTGCCCAGATCCTGTTGGCCGAGGTCGTACTGGGCGCGGCGGAAAATGCCCGTCACGACGTTGCTGGCGGCGTCCACTTGCTCTTCACTCAGGTCGTCGCTGTTCGTGGCGATCAGTTCGCTGATGTCGTCCTCGTTGATGCCGCTGAGGAAGCCGGTGATCCCGCCGCCGTTCTGGGCGACTTCGTTGCCAGCGGCTCCGGCAGCGTTGCCAGCGGCGTTGGCGACATTCCCCACCACGTTGCTGGCGGTGCCGATCAGGCGACTGGCGCTATTCAGGGCGAACAGGGTGGACAGCAAAATCAGCAGACCCGCCGTGACCAGTCCGGTGAGGGTGGCGTCGTCGTGGGTCATGGCGGCGATGCCGTCGCTGTTGCGGGTGGCAGGAGCACTGGCCCGCACGGCGGTGAGGCCCGCCACGTAGGCACCGACGAGCGCGGCAATGGCCGTCCAGATGGCAGCGGCAATGCCCACACCCGACAGCGTGAGGCCGGTGAGGGCGGTGATGACCGTGCCCAAGGCAACGATGGTCAGCGTAGAAACAAGGCCCATTACGAGGCCAGCGAAAACACCGCGCCAACTCAGGCGGTGTGAAAGTGCATCGGCATTCAGCGTCATGCCACAAACGTTAAATGAAACCGATTCCATGTGGCCCGTATCTAAACCCAAACTGTAGGGAAGATTGAGATTTGGTGGGGTTAGATGATAGGCGTGAATGGTCTATTAAAGCCCTGCTTAAGCTTAGGTATCAGCCGAAGTAGCCCAGAAGATCGATGAGCGTGCGGGCATAGTCGTCGGGCTTAATCCCGCGCTTCTCTAGCTTGACACTGGGCGGGAACGTTTGAACTTCGGTACGGTGTGGGTAATTGCGGAGGCCTGCCGCGTCGTAATCCAGCGACTTATAAGCAAAGGTGATCTGAATGTGCGTCATGGTCTCGCCAATGCTGAGTGCACGTTTGGCGAGGGCAGTCATGCGGAGTTTGGAGAGATCGATGAAATTCTGGACTTCGGGGCTGGGTGGGCCGTATTTTTTTCGCAGATCGCGTTCTACACGGCTCACGGCTTGCAGGGTGCGGGCTTCACTCAGGCGGCCATACGCGGCAATCCGGGCTTCGTCGTCGGGCTGCCCTTCCGGCGTGGCAAAGTATTCAGGCGACAGGCGGGCGTTGATGGGCAAATCGATAGACACGCTGGCGGGCGCTTTGGTCTTTTCCCCTTTCAGGCGGGCCACTGCTTCGGCCAGCATTTCGGTGTACACGTCGATGCTCACGGCCTGCACATGCCCGTGCTGCTCCTCGCCCAGAATGTTGCCCACGCCGCGAATTTCCATGTCTTTTTCGGCCAGCAGGTGCCCCGATCCGAGGTCTTGCAAGTCGGCAATGGCCCACAAGCGGCGTTGCGCGTTTTCGGTCATGCGCGGCGGATAGAACAGGTAGGCGTAGGCAGTCTGGGCACGGCGTCCCACCCGGCCCCGGAGCTGATAAAGCTGCGCGAGGCCGAGGCGGTCACTGCGCTCGATCAGGATCGTGTTGGCTTCTGGAATGTCCAGCCCGGTTTCGACGATGGTGGTGGACACCAACACATCGAACGCGCCCTGTTCGAAGCCCATCATGATTTCTTCCAATTCCTCTTCGTTCATGCGCCCGTGTGCTACGCCAATTCGCGCTTCGGGAATCAGGTTCCGCAGATACAGGCTGCGTGCGCCGATAGAGGCGATGCGGTCATGGATGTAGAAGACTTTGCCGCCGCGCTCGATTTCCGAGAGGATGGCGTCGCGCACGGTGACCGGATCGAAGGGCGCGAGGATGGTCTGGATAGGTTTGCGGCCCTTGGGCGGGGTCTGGATGCTGCTCATGTCGCGCAGACCCACCATGCTCATGTACAGCGTGCGCGGAATGGGCGTGGCCGAGAGCGCCAGCGTATCTACCGCCTTCGTTCCCTCCGGAATGTCCAGCTTGCCGTCTTTGGTGTCAGGCATCCCGCGCAGGGCACGCAGTTTTTCCTTCTGACTCACGCCGAAGCGGTGTTCCTCGTCCACGATGATCAGGCCCAAATCTTTGAACTGAATATCGGCGCTGAGCAGGCGGTGCGTGCCGATGATGATGTCCACTTTGCCCTGTGCCAACTCGGCCAGAATCGCTTTGGCCTGCTTGTCGCCCGTGAAGCGTGACAGGCCTTCCACCCGCACGGGCAGGCTCTTGAAGCGTTCTACGAACGTGGACGTGTGCTGCTCGGCCAGCAACGTGGTGGGCACCAAGATCGCCACCTGTTTGCCGTGCCCGATGACGCGGTGGGCGGCCCGCAGCGCCACCTCGGTTTTGCCGAAACCCACGTCGCCGGAGATCAGGCGGTCTGCGGGGTTGGCGGCCTCCAGATCGCGCATCGTCTCTTTCAGCGACGTCTTCTGATCGGCGGTGAGTTCAAACTTGAAGTTGGCCTCCACCATCGAATCCCACTCGGGCTGCGGCGGAAAGCTGTTGCCGGGAGTCACTTGGCGGGCCGCGTACTGCACCAGCAGTTTTCCGGCCACTTCCTCGGCATTCTTACGTGCCCGCTCTTTGGCCCGCGCCCAATCCTTTTTGTCGAAACTGCTCAACACGGGCGGGTCGTCAGTGGTACCGGGATGCCGCCGCAGCACGGGCAATTGCTCTATCGGAACGCTGAGGCGTGCGCCTGCGCGGTACTCCAGATTCAGGTAATCGCGGGTGACGCCCAGCACCGTGCGCGTTTCCAGCCCCTGAAACTGCCCGATGCCGTGTTCGGGGTGAATCAGGTAATCGCCCACATGCAGGCCTAGCGCGTCGGTGACGGGTTTGCCGTTCAGCCGCTTGCCGCGCAGCGCACTGCCGCCCTGAAAGCCGTAGATCAGGTCTTCGGTGAGAACGACGGTGCGGTGTTCGGGAATGACGAAGCCGCCCTCGCCCGCCGCCCGCAGGAAGCCGAGGCCGCCTTCGGGAACGCGGGGAATGCTGAGCCACGGAATCTCATGCGTATTCAGCAATTTGTCGGCCAGATACGCCGCCGTGCGGTCATGGCGCACCAGAATCAGGACTCGGTAACCCGCACCGCGCCACTCGGTAATGTCACGCTCTAGGTCACTCAGGCGGGCACGGTAAAACGGCAGCACCACCAGATCAAGGTTGAAATCGGTCAGTTCCAACGGGGCACGGCCAAACGAAGTCACTTCCCGTTCGCGTAGGCGCGTCCACAACACGTCGGTGAGGGGGCCAAGTGAGGAAGCATAGAACTCCGGGGCGTCCAAGAAGACCCGCCCCGGCAAGAGTTCCAGCCGGGTGGCGTCCCATTTCACATCGGTCAGGTAGTCGGCGGTGGGTTCCAGCACAAACTCTTTGATCTTGTCACCCGTCATCTCGCCGGGAACCAGTTGGCGCAAGGTGTCCAGCTCGTCGCCAAAGAATTCGGCCCGAATCCAGACGGCTTCGGCGTCGGCGGGCACGCCTGCACCGGGTTCCAGACGCAGTTCTACCGTGTCGCCGCGCAACTGGTAGCCGGGTTCTTCATCGCGTTCGTAGCCGAGGCGTTCTAGGCGGGCCAGCAACTCTTCACGCGGATAAGTGTTGCCCACGCGCAGGCTGAGGGCATGGTCTTCGGGGCGGGCGGGAAACAAGTCCAGCGCCGTGTTTACGTCCAGCACTACATGTTGGTGCCGGGTGTCCCAGTCGCGCAAACCGGGATTGACCGTTACGGGTGCGCCCAGCACGCCCGCCGAACCGTAGAGGGCCGCCCGGTCTGGAGTGGTGAGCAGGACGGCGGGGCCAGCGTGGGCCGAAAACAGCGCCGCCCGCGCCACTTGCGGCAGCAACACGAGATTGCCCACCGGGGCAGCGGGCAGGAGTTTGGCAAGATTAGGAGCGGCAACCGTCACAAGCAGATTGTAGGCGGAGAGGCGGGAAGGGAGGGGAAGCAAAATGACCTATGAAGGCGGGGAGGCGGGGATCAACCCGAATCAGACCAGAAGGCCAACGGAAACAAAGTCGGCCTTCTGGCGGCGGTGAGTTGTGGCGTAATTGTGGCTTATACGGACTCCGCTCCATTCCGCCACAATCGGAGAAGCACCGCTTGCAGCTCCACAATGCGTAGCCCGTACTCTTTCCTACTCGCTCTGCTTCGCAGCTTTGCAAGTCTGCTCGGATTGAATCCTAAAAGTGCAGGACTCAATCGGACTCCTTATCAGTTGAAGCCCAGCAGCGCGGCGGTACACGTTGGCGCGGCGCAGGTCTTCATGGTAATCCTGACTCGGTAGGAACCTGCATCGCCCCACCACGACGCCACAGGCACGGCATTTTCGGCCATGTCGGACACCAGCACCCAGCCGGATGCGTCCATCACTTCCAGGTTCAGGTCGCTGCACTCGCTGTTGCAGATGGCTTGCACCATCGTCTCACCGCTCACGACATCGACTTGGCGCTCTATCTGCTGGCCCGCTGCCAAATAAAACACTTGCGGCGTCATCATGGCCGAATAGCCGAAGTTGCGCGTCAGGGTGGCCTGTTGGCTGTACACGCGGTGCAGGTCGCTGGGCAGCGCATCGGCCCGAACCGCTCCGGCCATCATCAGTGCCAGAGGAACACCCCACCAGAGTTTCCGAGCCAAGTTGCCGCGCCGATCTTTGGGTGAGTGCTGCTGTTGTGACTGCTGCATAACTTTTCCCCCTTGCTTGGGCCGAAGCACCGAACCACTGAATGACCGGATGACGGTGGGCCGCTGTGGTGCCGTCCTTCCTGTCTGAGACGCACTGTAAGCAGACCCACGTGACCGCCCGGTGACCGAAACGTGACCGCTGACTTGAGAGGCTGTGTTGGGGGGCCGCCCCCGCAGACAGCCCCTAGCCCAAGCTCAGCGTTTGAGGTAGATAAGCACGGCGGTGCAGGGATCCCAGTCGCAACTTTCCATGTTGAGCTTGACGGTGTAGCGTCCTTGCGGAAAATAACCGCTGACACGCGGCACAGAATCGTCCAGAAAGTCCGAATCCACTAGGCGTCCGTTCCAATCACGGATCACCAAATCGACATCGTCGCAATCGGTGTCACAAGTGGCCTTGAACAAATATTCGCCGCCATCCAGGGTGAGCGTCACTGTCTCGCTGTCGGAGGTATCCATATAGAACACGTCCGGCTCAAAAATCTCGTAGTACTGTGCAGAGTTCCGCACCAAGCTCTGATACAGGCCATAGAGGCTGCTAGGCACCACGTCGGCCTGCACGCTTCCCCCCACCATCAACACCAGAGACACGCCCAACATCACCCGCTTGCCTGCTGCCACCAACCGCTCCTGCCATGACTGCTGCATACCTTCCCCCCTTGTTTGGGTCGAATGACCGGGAAACGGTGGGCCGCTCTGGTGTCGTCTTCCCTGTCTGGAACGCACTTTAAGCAGGGGTGCATGACCCTCCAGTGACCATGCCATGACCGGTAACTCAGGGCCGACTAGTTTACAAACTTACTCAACTTATCTGCTATTCTGTATGGCATGAAGCTTGCACTCCTTTCCCTCCTGACCCTCTCGCTGACTGCTCAGGCAGGCGCACAACAGGCCAAAGAACTGCGCGTGGGCGTGTTTCCCAACGTGACGCACGCCGCCGGACTGGTCGCCGTGCAGCGGGGCCTCTTTCAGAAGGAATTGGGCGGCGGCGTAAAACTGGTGGTGCGCGAATTTGCCAACGGTTCCCAAATTAACGAGGCGTTTGCAGCGGGCGCGATTGACGCCGCTTACGTCGGCCCCGGCCCCGCCATGAACGCCTTTATGCGCGGCGTGCCCATTCAGGTGGTGGCAGGCGCGGCCAACGCCGGAGCCGTGCTGGTGGGGCGCGGCGACCTTGCTTGGAAGGGCGTGAAGAGCCTGAGCGGCAAAAAAGTGGCGGTGCCCACACGCGGCAGCACGCAGGACATCAGCCTGCGCCACCTGCTGCACCAGAACGGCCTGAAAGCCACCGACGAGGGCGGTAACGTGACCATCGTGCCCATCGACCCGGCCAACATGCCCGCCGCTTTTGCCGCCAAGCAGGTCGACGCCGCGCTGGTGCAGGAACCTTGGGGCGCAGTGATGGAAACGCAGGGCGCGAAACTCATCGCCAACGAAAAAGCCATCTGGGAAGGTGGCAACTACACCACCACCGTGCTGGTCGTGAACACCAAGTACGCCGCGCAGAACCCCGAAACGGTCAAGGATCTGCTGCGGGGCCACCTCGCCGCCATCAATTTCATTAAGGGCAGCAACGCGGGCGCACAAAAAGCCGTGGCCGAGCAGATCTATACCTTCACGGGCAAGCGCCCCAACACCGCCGAACTGTTCAAGGCTCTGGCCCGCACCCGCGTGACGTGGGACATCAACCTGAAAACGCTGGCTGAATACGCGCAACTGAACAAGGAAGCAGGCTTTGCGCGGGACGTGCCGGATCTGAACAAGTTCGTAGATTTGAGCCTGATCCGGGGATTGGCGAAGTAAGGAGTGTGAGCGTGGATCGTAGAGTGTAGAACGTGGTAAACAGCTCTAAACCTGCGCTGCTGACGCTTGAAGTAAGCGAGCCACCAGCCAAGTTGTTGCCCTGACTACGATCCACGTTCCACACTCCACTCCCCATTCCCGGTATGCTGGCCGGATGACGGGGCCAAAGAAGGGATCTCGGGGACGCGCCCCAAAACGCAATGTGGCACAGGGGCGAGGCGGGGCAACCCGCGAAAACACCGCCCCTGTCCGCGAGCGCACCACTGCACGCGGCAGTGAAATCAGCAGCGCCGGAAGCGGCAAAAGTACCAGCACGGGCAGAGCAGGAAGCGCCCGCGCTGGGGCTTCACGCTTCGGCGCAAAAAGCAGTGTTTCTAAAGCAGGTTCCCCCAGAACGGGGACGGCTCAGGACAGACCCAAAGGGCGGCCTTCCCAAACAGAGGCCCGCTCGGATTCAGGGCGACCCGATTCGGGCAGACCCAGCACAAGCTCTGGCCGCACGGACATCGTGAAAGTGGGGCCAGCCAGATCAGGGGGCAAAGCCAAAGCTGGGGCCAAAGCAGGCGCGGAGAAGTCGGGCGCACGGCCTTCTAAATTGGGGTCTACCAAAACGGGCACCAAGTCGGGCTGGGTGCGGCCCACAGGCACCAGACCCGGCGGGGCCAAGTCCGGCGGAATGCGGGGCGGAGCGGGGAGCCGTGACCCGGATGACCGCGCCACCGATTCACGCAGCGGCGACGAACGGCCTGCTGACCGCGCCCCCACCGGACGCACGGGCGGAGGCTTCACCAAGACGCAAGGCCGCCGCCCCGCCCCCCGGATCAACGGCAAAAAGGCGCTGCCAGAGCTGAAGCGGGTGCAACTCGACGCGCCAGACCCCAGCAAGACTTTTAAAGACCGCGACGGAGAACTGCTGACCTTTGCCGACAGCAACCTCAAGCGCGTGGCCGCCCAAATCCTGACCGACAAGAACAAGGCGTGGCGCTACCGTCCGTTTGCTTTCCCCCTGTTCACCGAGCGCGGCGGCGAGCAGTCGTTCTACTTCGATTTCTACATCTACGACGCCGAAGACAGCGTGATCCGGCTGCTGCTGGTGGTGCCCTTCGAGTCACGCGAAGTGTGGGACAAGGTAGGCCGCTTCAAGCGCCAGTACCCCATGTACACCTACGAACTCTGGACACCCGAAAAGCTGGCCCGCCTGATGGGGCCACGCGGGAATCTAGGCTTCTAGAGCAGTTCTCCGAATTACGCCACCGGAAAAGGGACTTTCGGTGTCTCCATTCTCCGTCCTGCTCGGTAAAATTCGCTCGCTTCGCTCGGTCATTATTATGACAAATGCTATAGACACCACCCACTCTCAATTCAGAGCCGCCGGGGAAAGACTGCTCGGCGGCGAATTTTTTTGTGCTGCTCAGGAAAAGCAATCATCAACATCCTCCGTCTTGAAAACCGCACGGCATCTAGGCAGGTTCCTGAGATGTTCTTGAACATTCTGGCCTTCTGTAAGGTCGCCCAATGAGAACAAAAAGTCTTTCTGGTACCGTTTCCAACAGAGTGCGCGGTGGTCTTGTACCGACAAGGCAGGCCACCGTTTCCTCATGACCCGTGAACACTATTTCGCAAGTTCCCTGTGACACCATCTCCGGGCGTAAGCCATCGCCCGGAAAAGAGAGCCAAACTATGACCGCACCTTCAACAACACCCGTACCCGATCAGGCCGCCTCCTCTGCCGCCCTGCCCAAAATTCGCCCCGGCAAACCGTATCCACTCGGAGCCACTTGGGACGGCAAAGGCACCAATTTCGCCCTGTACTCCGAAAACGCTACGGCAGTCGAACTGTGTTTGTTTGACGAAGCAGGGAACGAAACCCGGATTCCCGTGACCGAGCAGACGGCCTTCGTATGGCACGGCTACTTGCCCAGCGTGAACCCCGGCCAACGCTACGGCTACCGTGTTCACGGCGAATACGTGCCCGAGGAAGGCCTGCGTTTTAATCCGAACGTGGTGCTGCTCGACCCCTACGCCAAAGCGCTGGACGGCACCGAACGCTTTGCAGAGGGCGTGTTCGGCTATGTTCCGGGCGGCACCGACGACGTGATGCAGACGCAAGAGCAGCGCGGCGCACCGCTGGGCATCGTCGTCGATCCGGGCTTCAACTGGGTAGGCGACGCCAAGCCCAACGTGCCCTTTCACCAGTCGGTGATTTACGAGGCGCATGTGAAAGGCCTGACTATGACCCACCCCGACGTGCCCGAAGCCCTGCGCGGTACCTATGCAGGCGTCGCCACCGAACCCGTGATTCAGTACCTCAAAGATTTGGGCATCACGGCCATCGAGTTTCTGCCTGTGCATCAGCATTTGGATGACCCCTTCCTCTTGGACAAGGGCCTGACCAACTACTGGGGCTACTCCACCCTCAGCTTCTTCGCGCCTGATGTGCGCTACTCGGCGGCGGCGCAGCGGGGCGACCCAGCCGGGGCCGTGCCCGAATTCAAGAACATGGTGCGGGCCTTGCACGCCGCCGGAATAGAAGTGATTCTGGACGTGGTGTACAACCACACCGCCGAGGGCAACCACATGGGGCCGACGCTGAGTTTCAAGGGGATCGACAACCCCACCTATTACCGTCTGGTGGCCGAGAATCCGCGCTTCTACTTCGATTACACCGGCACGGGCAACAGCCTGAACGTGCGCCACCCCCAAACCTTGCAACTGATCATGGACAGCCTGCGCTATTGGGTCACCGACATGCACGTGGACGGCTTCCGCTTCGACCTCGCCAGTACGCTGGCACGCGGCCTGCACGAAGTCGATCAGCTCTCCGGTTTTTTTACCATCATCCACCAAGACCCGATCATCGGTCAGGTCAAACTGATTGCCGAGCCTTGGGATGTGGGCGAGGGCGGCTATCAGGTGGGCAACTTCCCAGTCAACTGGGCCGAGTGGAACGGCATTTACCGCGACGATATGCGGGCTTTCTGGCAGGGCGAGGGCGGACTGGCCCGCGATATCGGCTACCGCCTGACCGGAAGCAGCGACCTGTACCAGAACGACGGGCGCAAGCCCTATGCCAGCATCAACTTCGTGACCGCCCACGACGGTTTTACCCTGCGCGACACGGTGACCTATAACCAGAAGCACAACGATGCCAACGGTGAAGGCAACCAAGACGGCCACAACGACAACAAGAGCTGGAATTGCGGCGTAGAGGGCGAAACCGACGATGAGGTGGTGAACACCCTGCGCCGCCAGCAACAGCGCAACTTGCTCGCCACCCTGCTGCTCTGTCAGGGCACGCCCATGATTCTGGGCGGCGACGAACTCGGGCGCACGCAAGGCGGCAACAACAACGCCTACTGCCAAGACAACGAAATCAGTTGGTACGACTGGGCCAACATCGACGAAGAACTCTTGGCCTTTACGCGCAAACTGATCGCGCTCCGCAAGGCGCACCCGGCCCTGCACCGCCGCAAGTTTTTCAGCGGACGCACCATTCGCGGCGAAGACGTGAGCGACATCGTGTGGCTGCGCTTCGACGGCCAGCAGATGAGCGACGAAGACTGGTACAACCCCCAGACCCAATCGCTGGGCATGTTCCTCGACGGCGACGGGCTGGACGATGTAGACGCCGAAGGCAACCCCCTGCGCGACGACGATTTGCTGCTGCTGCTGTCGGGCACCTACATCGACTTGCCCTTCAAGCTGCCTGAATTGGACAGTTGCGGCCAGTGGGAATTGATGCTGGACACCACCGACGACCATGCGGCGGAAACCGTGAAGGCAGGGGAGGAAACGACCCTCAAGGGCCGCAGTGTGAAGCTCTACCGTTGTCAACGCGCTTAACGCTAAGCCAAATAGGGACAGGCCGCCGGGTGTGGGCCTGTCCCTATTTTTGCTGTGTTTCCGGGAACATCGGTTTGGCTGTGGTCAAGCTGCTCGCCTAAATCTCAAAAGCGGCAAGCCGACTTTACCTTGTTCTCACTGTTGTCAGGCGCTTGGTTCCTACGCTAGTTCGTCGCCCGCTCACGCCGGGTCTTTTCGGTTGGATCAATTCGGTTGGCGTGAGGCGGGCTTGCTCTAGCCCAAGGAGATCCACCATGACCATCACTGATCCTATCCACCCCGATTCAGCCACCAATTCTGACTCGAATCTGAACGCACCCATGAACGGCCAACTGCCCGAAACCGCCGCCCACGCTTCCCGGCTCGGCGCACACCCTCTTCCCGGCGGCGGCACACGCTTCCGGGTCTGGACGACCACGGCCAAACAAGTGGAAGTGCGCGTAGACGGCCAAATCTACCCGATGCAGGCGCTGGACGGCCAGTATTTCGAAACCGAATTGCCTGTCGGTGTCGGCTCCCGCTACATCTTCTTGCTGGACGGTGTGCCCCGACCCGACCCCTACGCCCAATTTTTGCCCGATGGCGTTCACGGGGAAGCCGAAGTGGTGAACGTGGAAGAGCACGAGTGGGTGAATACGAACTGGCGCGGCCTGAAGTTGGAAGATTGCGTGTTTTACGAACTGCACGTGGGCACGTTTACCCCCGAAGGCACTTACCGCGCCGCACAGGAGCGCCTGCCGTACCTTGCCGAACTGGGCGTGACGGCCATAGAACTGATGCCCATTGCCGCCTTTCCCGGCGAGCGCGGCTGGGGGTATGACGGCGTGGCCCTGTATTCGCCCTACGCACCATATGGGCGGCCCGAAGACTTGAAGACCTTTATAGATGCCGCGCACGGGCTGGGGCTGGCGGTCATTTTGGACGTGGTATACAACCATTTCGGGCCGGACGGGGCTTATTTGGCCGCCTACGCCCCCACCTACTTCACCGAGCGGTTTTCCAGCCCTTGGGGAGCCGGGCTGGATTACGCCGAAGCCCACATGCGCCGCTACATCACCGGAAATGCCCGCATGTGGCTGCGCGATTATCACTTCGACGGCCTGAGGCTGGACGCCACACAAGCTATGCAGGACGACTCCGAAGTGCATATTTTGCAGGAGTTGGCGCAGGAGGTGCACAAGCTGGGCGGCACGCACCTGCTGTTGGCCGAGGACTACCGCAATTTGCCGGAACTCGTCACCGACTATCACCTCGACGGCATCTGGGTGGACGACTTTCACCATGAAGTGCGTGTGACGCTCACGGGCGATCAGGACGGCTATTACTCGGCCTACCGGGGCGGGGCGGCGGCGTTGGCGAACGTCATCAACCGGGGGTGGGTGTACGAGGGACAGTACTGGGCCGAGGAAAACAAGCCGCGCGGCAAGAAGGCCGACGCCCTCGACGCTCCCAACTTCGTGTACTTCATTCAGAACCACGATCAGGTGGGCAACCGCGCCATCGGAGACCGGGTGCATCACCTTGACCGCGTGTCGGACGCCGCTTTCCGGGGAGCCTCTATGCTGCTGCTCACGCTGCCCATGACGCCGCTGCTGTTTCAGGGGCAAGAGTGGGCGTCCAGTGCGCCGTTTCCGTTTTTCAGCGACCATCACGGGGAACTGGGCGCGGCGGTGTCGGAAGGCCGCAAGCGCGAGTTTGGCACCTTCGAGTCGTTTTCCAGTCAAGAGATTCTTGACCCACAGGCCGAAGACACCTACCTGAAAGCCAAGTTGAACTGGCACGAGGCGGAGGAAGGCGAACATGCCCGCACGCTGGCCCTCTCCCGCGATCTGCTGTGGCTGCGGCGAGAAGACCCGGTGCTGCGTCAGCGTTCGCGCCGAAACGTTGGGGCTGGACATGCGGGCGATGTGGTCTGGGTGCGCCACCACACCGACGCCGGGGAACGCCTGCTGCTCTGGAACACGGGCCGGGAAGAAGTGGAGTTGGCGACGCTGAATCTGAACCTGCCTGATCTGAACCTGCCTGCCGAAGTGATCCGCCACAGCGAGGGGCGCAGCAAGTTCGCGGCCTTGCTGCCGGGCGAAGCCGTGCTTCTGGGCGGGCCAGCATGACCTACACCCTGACTGAGCCAGCCCTGATTGAAGCTGACGTCCAAGAGTCCCACACCACACCGCCCACCGCCCACATCCCCACGTCTACCTACCGCCTGCAACTGCACCCCGGCTTCACGTTCGCGGCGGCGCGGCGGGTGCTGCCCTACCTCGCCCGCCTCGGCATCACCGACCTGTACCTGTCGCCCGTGTGGACAAGTGCCCCCGGCAGCACGCACGGCTACGACGTGACCGACCACGCCAGCATCAACCCGGAACTGGGCAGCGAGGCGGGCCTGCGCAAGCTGTCGGCGGCGGCGCGGGCGCTCGGTATGGGCGTGGTGGTGGACTTCGTGCCCAACCACATGGGCATTCAGGGCGGCCACAACCGCTACTGGGAAGATGTGTTGGCGCACGGGCAGGCCAGCCGTTACGCGCACTTTTTCGATATTTCTTGGTCTCCCCTAAAACGGGCGTTGGAGGGCAAAGTGCTGCTGCCTGTGCTGGGCGACGCTTACGGGCGCGTGCTGGAACGCCGGGAGCTGAAACTGGAGCGTGACGGCGGGCGCTTTTCGTTCCGGTATTACGAGCGACGCCTGCCCATGTCGCCGCGCAGCTTGGCCGCCCTGCTGGAGCGCGTGACCGAGCATTTGCCCGCGCAAACCGCCCCCGCCATTCGCGGCGAACTGGCGAGTATTGCCCGCAGCGTGTCCAACCTGCCGCGCTCTACCGACGCCGCCCTGACCGATGAAGACCGGGTGGGCCGCGCCCAAGAAGTGGAAGTGATGGAACGGCGACTGGCCGCGCTGGCCGAAGCGTCGGGCACCGTGCGGAAGGTACTGGACGCCGCCGTGCAGGAAGTGAACGCCGACCCGGAGCGCTTAGACCGGCTGATGCAGGAGCAGAACTACCGCCTCGCCAATTGGCGCGTGGCCTCCGAGCAGATCAATTACCGCCGTTTCTTCGACATCAACGACCTCGCGGCGCTGAGGATGGAAGACGCCCGCGTGTTCGACTGGGCACACGCCAAGCTGTTCGAACTGATTGCAGACGGCGTATTTACCGGAGTGCGGCTCGATCACACCGATGGGTTGTTCGACCCGGCGGGCTACTTCCGGGCGCTCCAGACGGGGGCGGCGCGGGCGCTGGGCGTATCAGAAGCAGAATCGACGTTGCCTCTGTCCAACTTACAGCCTGAGCAAAAAACCCATGCTCAGGCTTCCAGTCTCCCAGAGGCATTCCGGCACCCACTCGCTCCGCTCGGCCCCGGTAGGGCAGGTGTTTTGCCGCTGTACGTGGTGGCCGAAAAAATCTTGGAACCCGGCGAGCGCCTGCCCGAAGCGTGGGCGGTTCACGGCACCAGCGGCTACGACTTTTTGGCCCAACTGAACGGTGTTTTTGTGGAAGGAGCCAACGCCGAGGAACTGACGGCCATCTACCGCCGCTTCACGGGAGACCGCGACTCTTACGGCGAGCACCTGTACCGGGGCAAACACCTAATTCAGCGCGTGTCGTTGGCCGGAGAAGTGAACGTGCTGACCGAGCATTTGGCGGCGCTGGCCGAAGCCGACTTGCGGTACCGCGACTTTACGCTGAGTGCCCTGCGTGACGCCATTCGGGAAGTCATCGCCAGTTTTCCGGTGTACCGCACCTATGTGCGGGCGGGCGGCGAGCGCGAACCCGGCGACAATGCCAAAATTGACCACGCCATCCGCGACGCCAAAGCGCACACCCGGCAGGGCGGCGGGGCGGTGGATGCCAGCGTGTTCGACTTCCTGAAAGCCGTACTGACGCTGGACGCACCCGACCAGCCTACGCGGGAGGACTACGCCGACTTTGCCCTGCGCTTTCAGCAACTCACTGGCCCGGTCACGGCCAAGGGGGCCGAGGATACCGCCTTCTACCGCTACCCGCGCCTGCTGTCACTGAACGAGGTGGGCGGCGACCCGGCGCTGTTTGGCACGCCGCCCAAGTCCTTTCATGCCGCCGCCAAAGACCGGGCCGAACACTGGCCCGCCGCGATGCTGGCCCTCAGCACCCACGACACCAAACGCGGCGAAGACACCCGCGCCCGCATCAGCGTGATTTCCGAAATGCCGCAGACGTGGGCCGCGCACCTCAGCGAGTGGTCACCGCTGCTCAGGACGCTGGAAACAGACCTTGATCTGGGCCGCGCCCCCAACGCGCCCGACACCTACACGCTGCTGCAAACCGTGCTGGGAGCCTATCCGCTGGACGGCAACCTGAGCGACTTCCCAGACCGCTTGGTGGCCTACCTGCAAAAATCGGCGCGGGAAGCCAAGCTGCGAACTAGTTGGGCCAGCCCGAACGAAGATTACGAGGCGGCGCTGGAAAGCATGGTGCGCGGCCTGTTGGCGAACGAACGCTACACCGAACGGCTCCGCGAACTGCACGCCCGCATCAGCCCGTATGGAGCGCAAAACGGCCTGAGCGCCGCACTGGTACGCCTGACCGCTCCCGGCGTGCCCGACACTTATCAGGGGGCAGAAGGCTGGAACCAAAGTTTGGTAGACCCCGACAACCGCCGCCCGGTGGATTACGCCCGCTTGGGCAAATTGCTGGGGCGAATAGAAAAGCGGCACGGCTCGGACGGCCTGAAACTGGCGTCGGAGTTGCTGGAGAACTACGCAGATGGCGGCGTGAAACTGCTGGTCACGTGGGCCGGGTTGCAGGCCAGAACCCAGCACCCTGAGCTGTTTCAACACGGCACTTACCGCCCGATAGAAGCCGGGAAATACCTGCTTGCCTTTGCGCGGGAGTCGGTGGATAAGGCGCGAGTGGCCGTCACCGTCGCCCCCCGCCTAAGCCTCAGCCTGACCCGCGAGAAAACGCCTTGGGCGGTGGGAGAAGTCTGGGGCAACCGCCAGCTTTCGATGCCCCGCCCCGGCACCTACGACAACCTGCTGACCGGGCAAACCGTGCGTGTACGCGGCGATAAAGTAGCGCTAGGCAAAGTGCTGGAAGATTTTCCGTTGGCGTTGTTGGTACGGCGCTGAGCGGGATTCAGATTGAAAGCGCCAGAGTTGGCGCTGCAATCCGAGCGGAACGAGTAGGAAAAGTGCGGATTCCAGAATGGAGTTAGCTGTTGACGCTTTTCCAAGAGCTGACGCAGTGGCCGGAATCCGTATGGTCGCGCAAGCACAGAGCGATCAGGCCGTCAGAATCAGCGGCTGACCCTTGGTGATCATCACGGTATGTTCGAAGTGGGCGGCCAACCCGCCATCCGTGGTACTCAGCGTCCAGCCGTCGCGCAAGGTGCGGACGCGGCGTGAGCGCCCGGTGGACACCATCGGTTCCACGGCGATCACTAGGCCCTCGTGCAGCTTCATTCTGTCTTGCGGACGGTAATAGTTGGGCACGTTTGGTTCCTCGTGAATGGCGCGGCCCACCCCATGCCCGAACAGTTCCCGCAGCACGGTAAAGCCCCGGCGCTTGACCTCCTGTTCCACCGCCTGACCGATGGCATGCACGGGCCGCCCCGCTGTGGCCGCCGCCATTCCCGCCTGAAACGCCGCCTCGGTGCATTCGATCAGGCGCATGACCACGGGCGAGGCAGGCGGCACCGCCACCGTGACCGCAGCATCGGCAAAGTAGCCGTCTACAAACGGCGTGACATCGATGCTGACCACGTCGCCAGCCGCCAGCGGGCGCTGTGTCGGTAGCCCATGCACAATGTCGTCGTTGACGCTGATGAACACGTTGACGGGGGCGTTGTAGGTCAGGCGTGGGGCGGATTTGGCCCCATGCTGCCGGAACACCTGACCCGCGAGGGCGTCGAGTTCGGCGGGGGTCACACCGGGGCAGATGGCCGCCTTCAGTGTCCGGAGCGTCTCAGCCACGACGCGGCCTGCTCGCTGCATTCCCTGCAACTCAGCTTCGGTCTTGATCGTCATGCCTGACTGTAGCCTACTGGCCCTTTGGGGCGACGGCTGAGGTGCCTGTACCCCGAACCTTCCCGCCCCAAATGCAAGGACAAACTGCCCGGTCAGACTCAAGGCTGCTTCACGCATTTTGGGAACTTTTCTAGACTAAAAGCCGTATCTTAAGGCGTATGCAATCCTATCCCACTACCAAACTTCAAACGGAAAATGTTGTCCGAACCTTTATGGCCAGGACGTACTCGTGGATGACTGCCGGATTGGCGCTGACCGCCGGAGTCGCCTATTTTACGGCCCAGAACGAAACGCTGGCGATGCAGGTCATGGGCCTGCGCCTGCCGCTGATGCTGGCGCAACTGGCCCTCGTGTTCGTGCTGGCAGGCCTCGTTCAGCGCATGAGCAGCGCCCTCGCTGGTGTGCTGTTCATGGTATACGCCGTCCTCACCGGCCTGACTTTCAGTGCCCTTTTGTTCGCCTATAGCCCCGCCGCCGTCATCAGTGCCTTTGCCACCACCGCCGGAACTTTCGCCGTCATGAGCATCATCGGCTTCACCATCAAGCGTGACCTGAGTGCCATGGGCCGCTTCTTCCTGTTCGCCATCATCGGCCTGTTCATTGCCATGATCGTGAATCTGTTCTTCGCCAGCGGTACCCTGACCCTGATCATCAGCGTGGTAGGCGTGTTGCTGTTCGCGGGCCTCACCGCCTACGACACGCAAATGCTCCGCAACATGGCCCTCAGCGGCGTCACGGGCGAAATGGCTGAGCGTGCTGCCATCAACGGGGCACTCTCCTTGTACCTCAACTTCATCAATATGTTTCTCTTCATCCTGCGCCTCACGGGTGGCAGCCGCGACTAACCCCTAGCCTAGCAACCAAAAACGCCCCGGCCAATGCTGGGGCGTTTTTCTTTGGGCAGAGCAATCGTTTAGCGGTAGAACTCGCGGTAGTACGCCCCCTGTGCGTTCGCTTCGGCCTTCAGGCTGGCAAACGGCAGCACTGCGGTTTCGGCACACGCTCCTACTACATGTGGCAAACTCGTCGGCGTGAGGTTCAGGCCCGCTGGCGTGAGGTGAAAGGTAAATTCGCTGCCCCGCTCGCGCAGGACGTCGCGGCATTCGGTGTCCACTTCGGCGGGCAAGTTTGCCAGATACAGCGCCTTTTGACGGGCATCAGTCAACTTGGGCCAGATGGCAGACAAGGGCACGGCGCGGCCTGTAGCGCGGTCTAAGATCACGCCGACAGTGAAATTATCGGGATGAGCGCCGCCGCAGTAGTACCCGGCATCTTCGCGCAGGCTGACCAACTTGGCCGACGTGTACGTGATGGCCGCGTTCAGATCGTACCCTTCGGCCATGTCGCTGCTGCCCAACATAGATTTGCAGTCCAGCGCACTGACGGCGTGCCCCAGTTGTTGGTCTTGTAGGGCGGCACTGAGAGCCAGACTTGCCCCCGCCACACGCGGATAAACCACGCCCGACAGCGGCTCTCGCACCGTTTTGCCGCCCGCCTGAGCCGCCCACGCCCGGTTCAGTTTCAGGAAAGCCAGTGGGTCAGCAGTTCTCAGTTTCAGCAAGCCGGGGGAAGTGGGAAGTTTCAGCGGCATACCCATGACATTCAGGGTGGAAAGACGCACGGGCAGCTTGCCTGAGCCGTTGGCTTTGGCCCAAGTGCCCGTAAATCCAACCCCATTGCGGTTCAGCGTCAGACAGCCTGTAACCAAGCGGCCATTCATGGGGCCGCTCCAGACTTCTTCCTGCAAAATCAGGCTCTGACCGCTGCGAAACGGGGTCAGTTCTATGTTGACGCCCCGGCGCTCGTAGTAATACCGCGCTTCGCCGCCCACGCCGTCTGCCCCCGCGCCCAGTTGCAGCACCACCGGCAAGGTACCCACCGTTCCCCGGTAGATGGCACCCGCCTTGATGGTGGCTGCCGCCCACGCCGGAGCGCCCGCCACGCCGCCACACTCCTGCAAGTCCGCGTCTTGGGCCGCCGCGCCGGAAGCCAAGCCTGCACAGAGCAGGAAGGCCAGAGATCGGCAGCGCTTCATAGGCAAGAGTTTCATTAGACCCAGCCTAGCGCCTGTCGTTTGCCCGTCAACGCCCCTCCCCCACTCCGCGCCCATCGAAGGTGGCGTTGCGGAGCATCCCGCCTACGAAAGCCCCGAACGGGGAACGGGTTTCGGCCCAGCGCACAGCGGCATCTATGTCGTAGGGCACGGCGCAGAACTCCACTGACCACGCTCCGGCCCGCCTCTCCAGCAGTGTCCAACGGGCGCGGGGATCGCCGTCGACCTGATCGCTGACGGCTCCTGCATTGACTAGCAACGTGTCGCCCACACGGGTTGCGCCGGGGCGGTGGGTGTGGCCGCAGATCACCACGCCGGCCCCCAAAGGTTCCAGTTGCGCCCGCACTTGCCGGGGGTCACGCGAGCGGTAAAAGCCCCGGCCACTTTGACCGTGCGGGCCTTCTCCCTCGTGCTGCCATTCCCAGAGCAGGCTGTGCCACGCGCTGTCGGGCGTGCCGTGACAGGCCAGCAGTTCTCCGTCTAAGGCGCGGGCGGTCAGAGGTAAAGCGGCCAAGCGTGCCAAAGCCGGGGCGGCCACTTGCCCGCTCAGCCACTCGCCAAAGGAGCGCGACAGGGCCGAGCGGCGTCCATCCGGCCAGAGTTTTTCTTCGTTGTTGCCGCGTACTTCCAGTGCCCCGGCAGAGGCGAGTTCTGCTTGCATCGCCCCTGCCCGCGCCGGGTCTGCCACGCCCTCCACCTGATCGCCCAGATTGAGGATCAGGTCAGGACTTGCCCGCCGAAGCTGCTCTAGCACGGCATCCAGCGCGAACGCATTGCCATGCACATCCGAAATGACTGCCACACGCACCCGCACAGCCTAGCCCGGCAGATGGCGGCTCGGAGCCTTGTTGTCTGTCACCCGCTACCATGACGGCCATGAGCATTCTTCCCGACTGGCGCATCCGGCAACTGGCCCTAGAGGGCATGATCACGCCCTTTGAAGACCGCCTGATCCGCACTTCAGACAACGCGCAGGTCATCAGTTACGGCCTGAGTAGCTTTGGCTATGACCTACGCTGCGCCGACGAATGGAAAGTATTTACCAACGTACATAGCGCCTTGGTAGACCCCAAAAACTTTGATGACAGATCGTTCGTCGATATTCAAGCCGATGAAATTATCATTCCGCCTAATAGCTTTGTGTTGGCAAGGTCGTTGGAATACATGAAAATTCCAGACAACGTAATGGTTGTGGCGCTGGGAAAATCGACTTACGCGCGGTGCGGCATAGTCGCCAACGTGACTCCTTTAGAACCTGGCTGGGAAGGCCATGTCACGCTGGAGTTTAGCAATACCACGCCCCTTCCCGCCAAGATGTACGCCAACGAAGGCTGTGTTCAGCTCCTCTTCTTTGAAGGCGAGCGCCCCGAAGTCACGTATGGAGACCGCAAAGGCAAATATCAGGGCCAAACAGGTGTGACCCTGCCGCGTCTTTAATTCCATGCCATCTCTGTACAAGCAATCTCAGCCTAAGCTCACGCCTGATCTGCTGTTCTTGGCCGCCCTGTTTACATTTGCAGGCGTTATGCATTTTGTCCGGCCCGAACCCTTCGATTCCATCGTGCCAAGTTGGGTGCCGATGCCTGCGCGGACAGCCACCCTGCTCAGCGGGGCCGCCGAAATCGCGGGCGGGCTGGGGTTGCTGCACCCGGCCACGCGCCCCGCCGCCCGCTTGGGCCTGTTGGCGCTATTACTGGCGGTGTTTCCGGCCAATCTGAATATGGCCGTGAACGCCGAACGGTACCGCCCGTTGCCGGAATGGGCGCTGTGGCTGAGGCTGCCGTTGCAACCGTTATTGATGTGGCTGGTCTGGCGGGCAGGACAGGGTAAAAAAGTCGGTTAGCAGCCTACTGCCCAAACGCCAGATCCCACGCAGTGTTCCAGCCTTGATCAAAGCGTCAACGCTACGGCCACCACGCTTTTCCCACTGACCACTCACAGAAGTCACAGCAACACCACGTCCACAGCCTCGCCCACCGCCACACCGCCGCCTTCCGGCACCACCACCAACGCTCCGGCTTCACTCAGCGAGCGCAACACGCCGCTGCCTTGTTTGCCGTAGTCATGCACCTCGCCGCCCACGATATTGGCCCGCCAGAACGCCATTTTGTCGGGGATGCCGCGAAAGGGTGTGGCCGCCCGCAGCCGCAGCGTCTGCACAGGCTGTCCGGTCAGGGCGGGACGCACGATGACGTGAAACACCACGAGGCTGCTGACCGGATTTCCCGGCAAGCCGAACACCGGAAGGCCGTTCCAGCCGCCCAGCAACGCGGGGCCACCGGGCCGCATCCTCACTTTCCAGAACGAGACGCGGCCCTGACCGATGAGTAAGTCGCGCATAAAGTCGTATTTGCCCATGCTGACGCCGCCGCTGGTGAGCAGCAGGTCTGCGCCGCCGATGCCGTCTATGGCGGCCTGAAGCGCAGCCGGACTGTCGGGCGCGTGGCCGAGCGGCGACACTTCGCAGCCGGAGTCGTGCAGCATGGCACTCAGGCCGATGCTGTTGCTGTCGTAGACCTGACCGGGCAGCAGCGGCAAGCCGGGTTCAATCACCTCATCTCCGGTAGACAGCAGCGCCACACGCAGTTTGCGGCGCACCGGAATACGGGCGTGACCCAGCGCGGCGGCCAACGCCACACGCGGCGCAGTCAGGAGCAATCCGGCGGGCATCACCTTTTCCCCGGCGCGGAAATCGCCGCCTTCTGGCCGCACGTCGGCGGGGCTGGCGGGACGCTGAACAAGAACAGCGTCTGGGCCGTCGTCTAGTAGTTGCTCTACGGGCGCAATCGCGTCGGCTCCGGCGGGCATGGGCGCACCCGTATAGATTCGGATGCACTGGCCGGGGCTGACCTCTCCGGCAAAAGGCACTCCGGCGCGGCTTTCCCCGGTGACTTGCAGGCGCGTGGGCGTGGACTGGGTGGCCGTCAGCGTGTCGGCGGCGCGGCAGGCGATTCCGTCCAGCGCACTCTCGGTGGCGCTGGGATGACTGACCAACGCGGCCAAAGGCTCGGCCAGCGTGCGCCCGTGCGCCTGCCCCACCCCCACCCATTCGGTTTCGGGCGGCGGAAGCAGGGCAGCCAGCATCCGGCGGGCTTCGTCCACACTGACGAACATAGGAAATTCTGGCGGGCGGGCGGCAGTCATGCGGGCAGGATAGCGGGCCGGATTCTTAGAGGCGGTTTTTGAAGGCATTGGGCTGCAATTTCTCACGGTTCGGCCATACGCAGCCCTGTGCTGCAACCCAGAGGGTACACTTTTGGGCAATGCCCGCAGCAAGTCGGCCAGCACATTGGCAGGGGAACGGAGAGCGCATGAAGATTACTCAGAACAAAGTGGTGGAACTCGATTACAAGCTCAGCGTGAACGGCGAAACCATAGACCGTAGCGAACCCGGCGAGCCGCTGATCTATCTGCATGGGCACGGCGGCATCATTTCCGGCCTAGAAGAGAAGCTGACATACTTGGAAACTGGTGACCGCCTGATAGTCACCATACAGCCCGAAGACGGGTACGGCGTGCGCGACCAAGACAAAGTAGACGTACTGGGGCGCGAAGATTTTGACGATGACATCGAAGTGGGAGCAACCTACTATGCCCAGGATGAAGACGGCGAGGTAGTACCCTTTACGGTGCTGGAAATAGACGGCGATACCGTGCGCGTGGACTTCAATGTGCCTCTGGCCGGAGAAGTGCTGGGCTTTGAGGTCACGGTGCTGAGTGTGCGCGACGCCACGCCCGAAGAGTTGGAACACGGGCATGCCCACAGCGCTGGAATGCATGACCACGACGAATTAGAAATTCTGACCCTAGACGCCCTTGAAGCAAACGAGCCGGAAAGTGCGGCCACAGGAGACACCATGACCATCGCCCAAGATAAAGTTGTAGAACTTGAATACACCCTGACCATCAACGGCGAAATCAGAGACCGGAGCGAACCCGGCGAACCCCTGACCTATCTGCACGGCCACAGCAACATCATTCCCGGCTTAGAGCAGGCCATAGAGGGCCGCTCGGCAGGCGACACGCTGCAGGTGACGGTGCAGCCCGAAGACGGCTACGGCCCCCGCGACGAAGACAACACGGATGAACTTGACCGCGCCGATTTCGAGGACGACATCGAAGTGGGCATGACTTACTACGCGCAGGCCGAGGACGGAAGCGTATTGCCCTTCACGGTGCTGAGCATCGACGGCGACAGCGTGAAAGTGGATTTCAATCCGCCGCTGGCCGGACAGGTGCTGAACTTTGACGTGACGGTGCTGAGCGTGCGCGACGCCACCACCGAGGAACTGGAACACGGCCACGCCCACACCGCCGGGATGCATGACCACGACTGAAGCCTGAGCATCAGCTTCGGCAGTTCTGGGGGCGACCTCAGGGCTGTTTTTGTTGTGGGAATCGGGGCCATCAACTGCCTAGCATGGCCAGCCACTCGTGCCCCGGCGACGTGAGGCGTAACGCATCTTCCAGCCATGCGCGGGCTTCGGCCTTCAGCGTGGGCAGGGTGCGGGCAAAGTCACGCTGGTCTTTGCCTCTGGGGTCACGGCCTGCGGTGCGGCTTTTAAACAGCAGCACGGCTTCGGGAGCCAGATGGGGCAGCCCATGTGCGCCGACTAGGCGGGCCTGCCCCATCGGTAGGGTCACACGGGGATCACGGCGGTAAAGCCAGAGTTCATCGCCAGCGTCATTAACGTCGGTCAGCATCACATCCAGCAGTTGAGCATGCGGCAACCCACGATGACGGGCGTGGACTTGAAAGTCGGGCGCTACTATCGGAGCTGTCCAAGCGTGGTAGGCCCCGCCTCGGCAGGCGTCCAGCCGCCATCCCGCAGCGGCCAACGCATCCCGCACTTCATCCTGCCTGTGCCGGGGCACGGTCACGTCTACGTCCTCATGCGGGCGCGTGACGGTGCCGTGCCACGCATCCAGCGCCCAACCACCTGCCAGCATCCACGGCAAGTTCAGCGGGGCCAAAGTCTGGGCCGCAAAGAGGGCCGGGGCAAAGCCCACCGTCTGGGCGTGGTGGGCGTAGGCAGCGGGCAGCAGCAGGGCATCGGCGTGGGTGCGTCCAGCCTGTGTGAATGCAGCGCGGTAACGCTGGGCCGTGTCGGGCACAGTCAGCAGCAAGTCACGCAGCACCGCCTGATCGGTGGCCCAAGCCGTGCCTTCCTCCGCGACAACCACGCGCCAACCACCGGGATGCAGGAATGTGCCGCCGGGTTGCCGGATATACCCCAGCGCCAGCAGCGGGGCTTCGGCGGGCGTACCGGGCAGCAAATCCAAATGCAGTTCGGGCCTGTCCAGATCGGCCAGCACGGGCATACTGCCGGGGCCACTCAGCGACAGGGCGAAAATGCCGGTTGTTCGGCCCCGCTCCAAGGCAGACCCCAAGGCATCGGTCAGACTTTGAATGGCGTGAGGTAACGAATCCACTGCCTACCCTATTCCAGATCGTCGTAATGGTGCAGCAGCGCGGCGTCGGGATCGCCCACCGGATGATGATGGCGGGCCACAAGGCGGGCCACGCGCGGCCTTGCCCCGGCACGGGCCAGCAGTTGTGCGCCCAGTTCCGGGTGATTGGCCCGAATCCCGATGGCCCCCACAGGCGGCAGCAGCCGGGCCAAGCGGTTGGGAATCAGGCCTACCAACACCCGCTCTATCACGTAGTACGGGCGCAAGCTTTTGCCGCAGTCGTGCAGCAGGGCGGCGGCCATCAGTTCAGGTTGTGCGTGGGGATAATCGCGCAGCAGGTGGCGGGCCACGCGGCAAGCATGTTCGCGGTCACGGGCGTCCATCCCGCCGTACACGCGGGCTTCTTCGGGCGTCAGATATTCGGCGGCCCAAGCGTCTTCGGGCTGGGCGGTGCGGGTGGTCAGACTCCGGCTCAGGCGAAGCGCCTTGCCTGCATAGCCGCGCACCTTGCGAATCAGCCGCTGGAGGGGCGAAAGGCGGAGCATAGAAACAGGATAAACGCAAACGGGGGTTTGTAACAAAAGTCCCAAATATTGGTCAAAGAAAGCGGGGAAGGTGGACGCGTTGGCCCAAGCTTCCCCACTTTGTTGCTCACTGGTTTCAGTCCGCTGCCGTATCTGTCCCTGTCTGCGTTTCTAACTCCAACGCGGCCAAGGCGCGTTCAGCACTCATGGCCGCCCGCGTGCCTGCACCGACGCTCGTCGCCAACTGACGGTACACATGATCGCTCACATCACCTGCGGCAAACAACATCGGGACGCTGGTGTAAATCTCGTCGGTCACGTCCACGTAGCCGTCGTCGCGCAGTTTCACGGTGCCCTTCACAAAATCGGTGTTGGGAATATGGCCGATGAAGATGAACACACCGTCCGTGGCAAAGTCGCTGACTTCTCCGGTCTTCAGGTTTTTCAGGCGCACATTGCTGACGCTGCCATCCCCCTGAATTTCTTCTACAGCGGTGTCCCAGATGAACTTCATCTTGGGGTTGGCGAGGGCGCGGGCCTGCGCGACTTTGTTGGCCCGCAAGGTGTCGCGGCGGTGAATCAGCGTGACTTCATCGGCGAACTTGGTTAGAAACAGGCCCTCTTCTACGGCTGCGTCGCCACCGCCTACCACCACGACTTTTTTGCCCCGGTAGAAGAACCCATCGCAAGTGGCGCAAGTGCTGACGCCCCGGCCCCAGTAGGCTTCCTCACCGGGCACGTTCAGGCGCTTGGGGTTGGCTCCGGTACTCAGGATCACGCTTTTGGCGCGGTAGGTGCCGCTGTAGCCGCGCACCGTAAACATATACGGATGGTGCTGGGGCGTAGATTCGATGGCTTCCACCTCATCCATCTCTATGCGTGCGCCGAACTTCTCGGCCTGCTTCACCATGCGCTCGGCCAGTTCCATGCCGGGAATCGGGTCGGGGAAACCGGGGTAGTTTTCCACTTCCTCGGTCTGGGCGATCTGGCCGCCGGGCAAGCCCTTTTCCAAAATCAGGGTGGTCAGGTTGGCGCGGCCCGTGTAGATGGCGGCGGTCAGTCCGGCGGGGCCGCCCCCCACGATCACCACGTCAAGGTCTTGGATAGGGTTTTGGGCACTGGTCATGGCCTGAGCGTACCACCAGTCACGTTCTGAGAAGGTCAGCAGGACACAGTTTACTTTATAAAGTAGTTTAGATTAACGCAACACCGTAAACCCAAGCCACACAACGCTTATGCCACACGAAAAAAGCTCCCGCCGAAGCAGGAGCCGTTGTGTTGGTTGGGGCGTATGGATTCGAACCATAATTGACGGTGTCAGAGACCGGAGTCCTGCCGTTAGACGACGCCCCACCGAGAACGAAACTGGAATGGCCCGCAGACCCTCCGCAGTTGCTCTGCCACAGCGTCAGACGCCGCATACGAGCGTTAGGGAGTATAAAGGCCGCAGCAGCAGGCGTCAAGACCTCTTCTGATCAGAACGGCGTCAGACGGGTGTGCCGCCTACAGGCTGCAAAAGGCTGAACATCGAATGGACTGCGTTCAGACGCGCTTCAGACCGTGTAGACACGCGCAAAATTCGGTTGCCCTACCCCCCCCACTCTGATACACTGAGGTGTTGCCGCGCCGACGCGCAGGTATCAGGCAGGATTTAGGATTGTGGCGACGGTATGTCAAGTGCCGACGCTCAGGAGGACAGGAGTTCATGGAAGACAACACCCAGACCCCCGCCCATCAGGACGGGACTCAGCCCACGACGGGCACCGAAGCGATGGACACCGCAGCGATGGACACGGCTCAGGCGGACACCGCCACGACGGCGGAGGCGACTTCTCCGGAGGCCGCGCCCGCTGCCGAAGTGGTTGCTGCCCCCGCCGCAGCCCCTCAAGCCGAGGAACGCGAATACCCCGCCATGACCATGGAGGACATCCTCGCCAGTGAGGCGCAGGAACCCCAGAGCGTCTCGCGTGGCGACATCGTGGACGGCACAGTCGTGTTCATCGGTCAGGACGGCATCGCCGTAGATATCGGCGCGAAGGTTGAAGGCGTCATTCCCCTCAACCAGATCGGCGAAGAACCCGTAACTCTCGAGCAGGCGCAGGAGCTGTACAAGTCCGGCGACAAGATCGAGGCGTATGTGGTTCGCGTAGACCTGCCCAACAGCCAGATCGTGCTGAGCAAAAAGCGCGCCGATCAGGACAAGGGCTGGCGCGTGCTGGAAAAGATGGAAGCTGAGAACGAGGCCTTTGAAGTCGACGTGCTTGAAAAAGTACGCGGCGGCTTGGTCGCGCAGGTGGAAGGCATTCGTGCGTTCCTGCCCGCCTCGCAGGTGGACACCCGCCGCGTGAACGATCTCGATCCCTTCGTCGGCCACCCCCTGATGGTCAAGCTGATCGAGTTGAACCGCAAGCGCAACCGCGTGATCATCAGCCACCGCGCCATCATGGAAGCCCAGAAAGCCAAGGCCCGTGAAGCCACGGTGGGTCAGCTGGAAGCCGGAGCGCAGTTCGAGGGCGAAGTCGTCGAGATCACCGATTTCGGCGTGTTCGTGAACCTCGGCGGCATCGATGGTCTGGTTCACCGCAGCGAGTTGACCTACGGGCGTTTTAACCACCCCCGTGACGTGGTCAAGGTGGGCGACAAGGTTCAAGTTCAGGTCATTGACGTGGACGAAGGCCGCGAGCGCATCAACCTGAGCATGAAGGCCCTGACGCAAGACCCTTGGGAAGGTGCCGTAGACCGCTACAGCATCGGCCAGAAGGTCAAGGGCAAGGTTACCAACCTGACCAACTTCGGCGCGTTCATCGAGCTGGAGTCGGGCCTCGAGGGTCTGGTACACGTCAGCGAAATGAGCTGGACGAAGCGCGTGCGTCATCCCAACGAGGTCATGAAGGAAGGCGACGAAGTGGAAGCCGTCATCTTGCGAATTGATCCCAAGGATCGCCGCATCAGCCTCGGTATTCGTCAGACCACCGACGATCCCTGGAGTGCGCTGCCTGACCGCTACCCCCCCGGTACGCAGGTCAAGGGCAAGATCACCGGCATGACCGATTTCGGCGTGTTCATGGAGATCGAGGAAGGCATCGAGGGCCTGATTCACATCAGCGAACTCGATACCGCCCGCGTCAACAACCCCGCCGACCTGTTCAAGAAGGGCGACGAGATTGAAGCCGTGATCCTGAACATCGACCCCGTGGAGCAGCGTGCGAGCCTCAGCCGTCGCCGCTTCCTCGGTGGCGGCGCGCCCCCACGCGACTACGTCAGCCAAGGCGGTGGCGCTCGCAGCGACCGCTTCGGCGCAGGCCCCAGCGGCGCTCCTAGCCGTGGCGGTCAGGGCGGCGGCGCAGGTGGACGCGGTGGCCGTCGTGGCGACAGCGATTACGCTTTCAACGCGAAGGACGCCTCTCAGGGCGGCAAGATCAGCACCAAGCTTGGCGACGTGTACGCCGACTTGTTTGCCCAGTTCGGCCTGAGCAACGACAAGAAAGACGACGTTCAGCCTGTAGCGGCTCCCGAAGCCGTAGCCCCCGAAACCGATACTCAGAAAAGCGAGTAAGTGCTGACGAGTAGGAGTTGGAGGGTCAGGCAGGACTGAAGTTCTGACTGGTTGAAAACAAAAGCAGGCCCGGTGTGGACAAAGCCGCCGGGCCTGTTTTGTTGTGGGTGGGAAGATCAAACGGGCAATCGCTTCGCTCACTCACCCCTCTACCTCGCTACTTTGCGAGTCTCACAGGTGGAGAGAGCAACACCAGACAAGCCAGATTCAGCACCGTCCAGAAAAGCGCGGCCCACCCTTCATCTGGGAGGCCGCGCTTTCGACGTTCTTCTTAACGCTCAGAGATTCGGATTTGCCTTCTCGGTCTCAGTAATGACGCTGCCCTGAGCTTTGGCTTCCACTTTGCTTTCGGGTGCGGCAACTTGGCCGGGGTGAGACTTGATGAAGCTGGCGACGCCGCCTGTGCTGACCGGAGCCACGCTGCTAGTGGGCACAGCACTGGTGCGGGTGGCTGGAGCCGGAGTCCTCAGCAGGGGCGTGGCGCGTTCGGCTTTGGCTTCGGCGGAGTCAGATTTGCCCAGACCCAGCTTGCTTAGCGCCGACTTCAAGCCCTCTGCCGCAGCGTCGGCGTGGCCTGCGTCGGCTTTGGGTGCGCCCGGCTTGGCGGCTGGCTTGCTCACGGGCTGCCCAGCCCTGTCCAGCATGGAGTTTGCCATTCCCTCTAGGCGCGGGGTGATCACCTTGTCGGTCAGGGTTTTGACAGCCAGTGTACTCAGCGTGGCAATCAGGGCACTCCCGATGCCGCCCTTGCTCTTCTGGCCCTTCTGGACTTTCATCAGGGCCTTCTGGTGCTTGACCGGGCTGGCGGCGTCTACGTAAATCTTCTTGCTGCGCCGGAACTGGCGGCCCACCACCATGCCCAGCACCGCGCCCACTGCCGAAGCGCCGCCCAGCATTTTCAGCGGCTCTTTTTGCAAGTTCACCTGAAGGCTGGCCTGTTCGGTCAGGGCGTCGATGCTGGCCTTCAGGCGGGCGCGGTTCTCGTCTCGCTCGCTCAGGGGCGACTGGAAATCAGAGAAATCAGAGGAACGGTCTTCAGCCATGCTCAGCTCTCCTTTTTGTTGACATTGACACTGTCTTTGTCCATCTCGTCGCGGTAGGTGGGCGTGGTGCTGACCTTGATGCCGGGCGCGTCCTTCAAGACCACCGGGTGTTGAATGTTGGGATCGTGGGCGTGGCCGCCGTGTCCGTGCCCGCCACTGTGTCCGCCGCCATCGTCGGCGCTGTGGTCTGCGTTGCCGTGACCGCTGCTGTCCTCGTGGGTGTCGCTGCCGTCAATTTTTTTGTTCAGGCCGCTGCCGTACACCTGTGCCTCACCGTCGGGCTTGCTCTCGAACACCGGAATCGTGGTGGTGCCGCCCTCCACGCGGATGGTGGCCCGGCCCTCGCTCTCGGAGATCACGCGGGTTTCTCCGGCGGTGTGCAGATCAGGGTCACGGGTCATGTCTACGCCGCCAGTGGTGTTGCTGCGGCCCGGTTCATTTTTGGGCGTGCTGTGGGTCTGGGTGGCGGCGGGCGTTTCGATGCTCTTGCCGCCGGGCACGTAGGTGGCGGGCTTGGAGCCGGTATCGGCCACCTTGTAGCCGCCTGCCGTCCCGCTGGTTTGCGTTACGGGCGCTCCGGTGGTTTTCGCTTCGGTCTTCTGGCCGTCTTTCAGCGCCTTCTGCTCGGCCTGATAACGGGCTTCCAGCATCTCGTCTTCGGTCATGGGGCCACTGCGCCGGGCAGAAGCGTCGTCGGTCTTGACCTCTGCGCCCAGCCGTTTGATGCCCAGAAACACCAGCGCACCCGTGAGGGCGAAGCTGAACAGGGCGATCAGCAGGGCCGCCGCCCACCAGCCGAGGCCGAGGCGAACGAGGCCGAAATACACGGCCAAAATCAGGAAGATCAGGCCCAGAATGAGCGGGCCAGAGGCGGCGAGCAGCAACACCACGCCGATGCCTTTGGCTTTGGCAACGTCTCCGACCCGGCGGGCCACGCCGCTGATTTCAGACTTCACGAGGGTGACGGCAGCGTCGAACACGTCGACGATTGCGCCCCCCATACTCTTGCGTTCTTCCATACCTTCCTCCGGGAATGCGGCCCCCCCTCACCGGTGCATACGGTAGCGGGGCATACGGGCCTGTCGGGAACAGCATACTGAAAGGTATGAGTCTGCCGCGTCACCTCAAAGAAACCCTGAACTCTGCTGCACACTCCGGGCCAAGCCTGAGTGTGGCCCAGCGCAGCAATCTCTGGCCTGTCACGGCGTGGGGCTATGCGTGGTGGCGGGCGCATTCCCTCACCTTGTTGGGGGGGCAGGCCTTTGGTTTAGAGCGGGAAGCAGCCCTTTTTAGCAACCTCTGCCGCCCTCAACCCAGCCAAAGTTGGCTAGATGCGGGCACCAGCACCGGCTTTTATGCGGGGGTGCTGGCCCGTGCGGGCTGCCGAGTTCTAGCTGCCGACCTGAGCGGCCCCATGTTGGCCGAAGCCCAGCGGCGCGAACCCAGTCATCAACCCAGTGAGCAGATGGACGGCGGCCAGATCGATTGGGCCATGCTGAACTTAGAGGCCAGCGGCTTGCCTGATGCTTCTTTTGACGGTGTGACGGTGGGAGCGACCCTGAATGAAACCAACGATCCGGCCCGCTTCTTGCGGGAACTCGTCCGCCTGACCCGCCCCGGTGGGCAACTGTGGTTGATGTACCTGCCGCGCACGGCTGGCCCGCTGCAAACCCTGCTGAGTACGCCCGCATTAGGCGGTCTGTCGTTCCACGATCCGGCGTGGGTGGCGCGGCAGTTGCCCGGCTGTCAGCGCACCGATTTGTTGCATGTGGGCGCAGTCGTGTTCGAGCGCTACGAAAAAGTGGGAGCCGCACGCCTCGGCTGAATATCCAGCATCTTTATCTAGTCTTCATCTTCGCAGCCTGAGTGTGAAGCTTTACATCCAACTCCTGACCAAACGGTAAGGTGAAGGGAGATTGAAGCTGTCCCTTAAGATGAGGCTGGTGTGCCGCCCGGTTTCTGTCCCCCGTAGCCAAATTCGCCTTATTTGTAAGAAAGCGTGACGTTCTGCGAGTGAAGGCCGCCTAGACTCGCCCAAAGAGAGGAATATCACCTGTGACGACCAACGCCACCCCCCTGCCCCCTGCCCAGACGTGCCTTGCCGACGCCGTGGCGCACTGCCGGGACGTGACGCGCCTGCACAGCAAAACCTTTTACTTGGGTTCGCGCTTTTTCCCGGCGCAGGAGCGGGCCGCCGTGTGGGCTGTGTACGCCGCCTGCCGCGACGGAGATGACATTGCCGACGAACTGACGGGCCATGACGCCGTGACCCAGTTGGACGGCTGGTGGGCGCGCATGCAGGTTGCCTTTGCCGGGCTGCCCGACCCACAGCCAGACGGCACGCACCCGATAGACACGGCGCTGTCGTGGGCGGCGCAGACCTACCCCATTCCCCTGTCGGCCTTCGGGGAACTGCACGAGGGCCTGAGAATGGACTTGAACGGCCACAGCTACCAGACGATGGACGACCTGACCCTGTATTGCCGCCGGGTGGCAGGCGTCGTGGGCTTCATGATCGCGCCCATCAGCGGCTACAGCGGCGGCGAACGCACCTTGCAGCATGCGCTGATGCTGGGGCAGGCCATGCAACTGACCAACATCTTGCGCGACGTGGGCGAAGACCTGGAGCGAGGGCGCGTGTACCTGCCCGCCGACCTGATGACCGAATACGGCGTGTCGGGGGCAGATCTGCAACGCGGAATAGTGACGCCCGAATACCGTGCCCTGATGCGCCACCTGTCGGCGTTGGCCCGCGACTGGTACAAGCAGGGCCGCACCGGAATTCCTATGCTGCACGGCAGCGCCCGCCTTGCCGTACAAACTGCCGCCCGCGCCTACGAGGGCATTCTGGACGACCTCGAACGCGCCGACTTCGACAACTTCCGCCGCCGCGCCTACGTGAGTGGCCCCCGCAAACTGCTGATGCTGCCGCAAGCGTGGTGGGAACTGCGGGGCTTTATGGCGCGGGCGTAAGCCTCTCTACGGCTTTGGTCTAAGAGTCTAAGGGCAAGTGCGCTTTGGCTGTGCTTGGGGCCATTGCCCGCCTAAACCCTGCGTCACCAGTGCTTTTCCCACTGACCACTCACCACTCACAGTTTTTCGAGGTTCCCCCATGACCCACACTCCCCCATCCAATCCCACCCAATCCAACTCCACCCAGCGCAAAACCGCCCTGATCATCGGCTCCGGCATCGGCGGCCTGAGCCTCGGCATCCGGCTGCAAAGCCTCGGATTTAATACCACCATTCTGGAAAAGCTGGACGCTCCGGGTGGGCGGGCCTACCAGAAACGCACCGAAGACGGCTACGTGTTCGACATGGGGCCAACCGTCATAACAGTGCCGCACTTTATTGAAGAATTGTTTGCGCTGGAACGTGACCGGGCCGCGCTGACCACGCCCGATTATCCGGCGCATGTGCTGGAAAACGAGAGAGTACGCGAAGGCGAGAGCGGCGGCCCGCGCACCCGCGACTACGTGAAACTGGTGCCGATTTTGCCCTTCTACCGCATCTACTTCGATGACGGCACCTATTTCGACTACGACGGCGACCCCGACTCCACCCGCCGCCAGATTCTGGAACTGGCCCCCGATGATCTGGCAGGCTACGAGCGCTTTCACAAGGACGCCGGAGCCATCTTCGAGCGCGGCTTTTTGGAACTGGGCTACACGCACTTTGGCGATATGCCGACCATGTTGCGCGTGGTGCCCGACCTTATGAAACTGGACGCCGTGCGAACGCTGTTCAGCTTTACCAGCAAGTATTTCCAGTCGCCCAAACTGCGGCAGGTGTTCAGCTTTGAAACGCTGCTGGTGGGCGGCAATCCCCTGAGCGTGCCCGCGATCTACGCCATGATTCACTTCGTCGAAAAGACATGGGGGATTCATTACGCGATGGGCGGCACAGGCGCGTTGGTACGGGCCTTCGTACAAAAGTTCGAGGAACTGGGCGGCCAGATACGCTACGGCGCGGAAGTGGAGCGCGTGCTGGTGAGCGACGCCAAAGGCAAGCCAGTCAAACGGCCCACCGGGGCGCGGGTGGCGCGGGGCGTGGCGCTGGCGGGCGGCGAGGAACTGCACGCCGACATCACGGTCAGCAACGGCGACTGGGCCAACCTCTATCTGAAGCTGGTGCCGCCGCAAGCCCGCCTCGTCAACAGCGATGTGCGCGTGCGGGCCGCCCGCCAGAGCATGAGCCTGCTGGTCATCTACTTCGGATTTCGGCGCGACGGCCCCAACGACCGCCCGCTGGATTTGCGCCACCACAACATCATTCTGGGGCCACGTTACGAAGAACTGCTGACCGAAATCTTTGGTCAGAAGGTGCTGAGCAAGGACTTCAGCCAGTACTTGCATGTACCTACCCTGACTGACCCGACGTTGGCCCCGGAAGGCCACCACGCCGCCTATACGCTGGTGCCCGTGCCGCACAATGCCAGCGGCCTAGACTGGAGTGTAGAGGGGCCAAAACTGGTGGAGCGCGTTTACGACTTTCTGGAGGAACGGGGCTATATTCCCAACTTGCGGGAGCGCCTGACGCACAGCGAATACATCACGCCCGACTACTTTGAAGGCACGCTGGACGCCTATATGGGCAACGCCTTCGGGCCAGAGCCGACGCTGATCCAGAGCGCGTATTTCCGGCCCCACAACCGCAGCGAAGACGTGCGGAACCTGTATTTGGTGGGCGCGGGCGCACAGCCCGGTGCAGGCACCCCCAGCGTGATGATGAGCGCCAAGATGACAGCCCGCCTGATCGCGCAGGACTTCGGCATTCACCCAGACATTCTGGGCGGCCCGGACGAAGTGGCGGCGCAGGCGGAGCCGGACGCGGTGGGCGCGGCGGACTGAGGGTCGGACTGAGGGAGCAGTGTGAGGGGGCGGGAAGGCGTCTAAGGGTCTAGGGTCGAAGGGTCTAACAACAGAACACGAACAGGGCCAGCAGCTGAGGCGTCCCCCGCTGCTGGCCCCACTCTTGGTTGTGCTTGTTTGGCCTTAGCGGGGGTACATGAAGTTGATGTTGGCCTTGTCGGTGGTGCTGTAGCCGTTGCGCTGGCCCATGCGGTTGAGGTCTACGCTGGCGTCGAGCGGCTTGATCGCCAGTTTGCCGTCGAAGGTGGCGGGGTAGTGCATGATGGAATCGAAGTCGTAGGTGCCGTAGCCTTTGCTGCCGCTGCGAATCTGGTACTGAGATTGCCAGTCGGCGGGAATATTGTTCCACTGAATCTGCACGAACTGGTCGCGGTCAGGGCGGGTCTGCTCATGGAACAGGCCCAGCGTGTGCCCAAATTCGTGAATGATGGTACCGGTGGTGCAGCGGTCAGCCAGCGTGATGGTCTGCCGTCCGCCCGTCATGCCGAGGCCGCTGGCGCAGCTTGTCCCTGTGTTGTACGTGATTTGCACGTAGTTGCTCTGAGTGGTACGCGGCTTCACGATCATGTTGGTGGTGCTGCCGATGGTGGCGGCGGCCTGTGCCACGCGGTCACGAATGGCCTGCGGAACGTTGCTGGCGAAGGTATACGGAATGGTGCGGGCCGTCCAGCGCAGGCGGGTATCGATGACATACGTTCCCAGCGGCGTCAAGTCGTTCAGGTCGGCCAGAATGATGTCGTCTTCCAGCAGCAGATAGCCGTCTCTGACGATTCCGGTGACCTGTTGGCGCGTGCCGTCTTCCAAGATCAGGGTGGCGGGCCGGGTTTCGGGTGCAGTGGCAGCTACAGCTCCGGTGGGCGTGGTCACGGCTTGAGGAGTGTCTTGGGGGGCCGTGGAACAGGCGGCCAAGAGCGCGGACAGGGACAACACGGCGGGCAATCGTGAACGCATCAAAAAACCTCCGGAACAGGGGGCGAAGTGGGCAACAAACCGTTTTTTGCGGTACCCGGAAGATAGCGGGCGGGGTGTGAGTGGGGCGTGATGGACGGCGGTCAGGTTCTCCATAGTGGAAAACCTGACCGCTTTGTCTGCTTGAATTTAGCCTGGGTTTGCTGGGGCCAGAGCCTTCACGCCGTCCGCTCCCGCAGCCAATCCACCATCAGACCGCGCACTTCTTCCCGGCACTCGTCGTTCAGCAGTTCGTGGTAGCCGCCTTCAATCTCCACGAGGCGCTTGTCGGGGGCGGGCGCTTCCTGCATCAGACGCCGACTCCCGTTGATGTCGGTGATCTTGTCTTCGGTGCCGTGAACGATCAGGGTGGGCAGGTTCCAGCGGGCGGTGTGCGCCCACAGTTCGGCACTGAGTTGCAGCATGGACGCGCCGGTCAGCACAGGCACTTTGCCCTGATAAATGGATTTGTCGGCTTGATACGCGTCTATTTCAGCCTGCATCCGCGACAGGCTCGCCGTACCGAGATCGGTGGTGGCGAGGCCGGGGGCGATGCGGGCCAACCACGGAGCCAACCGCTTAAGCCACGCGGGTTCATTTTCGCCCACCAACAGGGCGGGGCTAGACAAGATGACGCCGCTGAGTCCACGCGGATCGCGGGCAATACTGCTGGCGGTAATCAGGCCGCCCAGCGAGTGCCCGAAGGCGAACAGCGGCCCCGGCAGCGCACGCAAGGCTTCCCGCGCCTTCAAGTGGTCTTCGGTGAGCTTATGGGCGCTGATCACCGCTCGCCGCCCCTCCGAAGCTCCGTGGCCGCGCTGATCGTAGCCGTACACAGCGAAGCCTGCCGCCTGCAAGGTAGGGATCAGGGTGTGATAGCGGTCTACGTAGCGCCCCGCGTATTCTCCGAAGCCGTGGGCCAACAACACTGTGCCGCGTGTGGTGGGCGTATGGGCGGCCCAGTTGTAGCCCTTCACGGGGGCGTCAAAACTCCAAGACTCGGGCGCGGGAGCGGCCACCACAGATTCAGCAGTCATACGCGAGTGTACGCTGCCGTATGGCGGGAAGCTAAAGAGTGAATAAATGCACAGGCCGAGGCAAAAGCGGGAAGCTAGGACTATGGCAGATATCGCACGGAAGGCAAACGCGCAGTGGATGGGCAACCTGCGCGAAGGCAAAGGCACCATCAGCAGCGGCAGCGGCACGCTGAAGGACGCCCAGTATTCCTTCGGCACGCGCTTTGAAAACGGCGTGGGCACCAACCCCGAAGAACTGTTGGCCGCCGCCCACGCAGGCTGCTTTACCATGCAGCTTTCGGCGCTGCTGGCCGCTCACGGGCACGATCCCCAAGACGTGCGTACCGAGGCCACCTGCGAAATGGTGCGCGACGGCGCAGGGTTCAAAATCAGCGCCATGAAACTGAGCGTGCGCGGCAAAGTCGGCAACATCGACGACGCCGAATTTCAGAAGCATGTGGTACAGGCCGCCGAAGTCTGCCCCCTCAGCCGCGTGATGAAGGGCAACGTAGAGATTAGTTACGACGCTGTATTGGAATAAACAAGTTCAGCTCAGGATGCCCCGGCTTCGGCTGGGGTTTTTTGCTGGCTGCCGAATAGACCATGAAGGCTGTCCCACACGCCCTTATACCCTTGACCGTTAGGCAGCCCTACGCCGTACAGCCCATGCCCCTTCTCCCCCGCCCCCGTATTCTGCCCCCTATGCCCACTCTCTTTTACCTGATCGGCCCTCCCGCTAGCGGCAAACGCACCATCGGGCAACTGCTGGAGCGGCAGACCGGAGCCATACTGCTGGACAACCACCTCTGGAGCGATCCGATTTTCCGGGCGTGCGGCGTGACCGGGCATCATGAATTGCCTGTTGGCCTCGGCCCACTGCGGGAGCAGGTGCGGTTGGCGGTGATGGCTGCGGCCCGCCTCGCACCGCCGTCTGTGAGCCACATCTTCACCAACTACCTGACAGCAGAGGCCAAAGAAGAGGAGACATTCGGGGGCATGGCAGAGTTGGCGAAGGCACGTGGGGCTGTGTTCGTGCCCGTTGTGCTGACCTGTGACCGCGAGGAACTGGCCCGCCGAATAGACCGCCCCGAACGGCAAGACCGCCTGAAGCTGAAGAATCCTGAATTGCTGGCTGCCCTGCTGGACACACGCGGCGCATTCGGCGCACCCGCTGGCGTGCCCGTGCTGGACACCACCGAGCTGGAGCCGGAAGCGGCGGCGCGGCAAATTGCGGCGTTGGGGGGCTGGAAGATTTAGGTTGTTGCTGAGTCGCGTAACAGCTTGAGCGTGTTGAGTTGGCGTGTAAACCCCCCCGTTGCTGGCGCAATACCCCCCCTTGAGGGGAGGACAAAAGCTGTTGCGCTCCCCTTGACTTGTACAGCTCCGCAGGAGAGCAGACTGGGGGGTTAGGCCACCCTTGAACGTCGTCCATCAGGAAGGGAAACAATAAATCTTAAAAACCCCCACCAGATCGGCGGGGGCGACTAAGATTCAGGCGTTTACAGCGAGATCAGGAAAGGGTCTTCCAGCGTTTCGCAGATGTGGCGCACAAAGCGGGCCGCGTCTGCGCCGTCGATGAGGCGGTGATCGTAGGTGAGGCTCAGAGGCAGCATGTTGCGCGGTTCGAAGGCGTTGGTTTCCTTGTTCCACACCGGCTCGAAGCCGCCGCGACTGACACCCAAGATGGCAACTTCGGGCGAGTTGACGATGGGCGTGAAGGCGTGCCCCCCGATGCCGCCGAGGTTGGAAATCGTGAACGTCGCGCCCTGCATTTCGTCGGGCTTCAGCTTGCGGTCACGGGCTTTTCCGGCCAGTTCGTTCAGCTCCAGCACGATTTCGGTGATGCTCTTGCGGTCAGCGTCCTTCAGCACGGGCACCAGCAGGCCTACAGGGGTATCCACGGCCACGCCGAGGTTGACGTAATCCTTGTAGACCACCTGATTGGCCGCCAAGTCCAGACTCGCGCCGAATTTGGGGAACTTGCGCAGGGCGTTCGCCACCACCTTCATCAGAATGTGGGTCATGGTGAGCTTGCCGCCCGCCTTCTCCACTCGCGCCCCGAACTGTTTGCGAACCTCTTCCATGCGGGTCACGTCGGCCTTGTCGAAGTGCGTGACCATCGGAATGCTTGACCATGACGCGGCCATGCTGCGAACGGTGGCCTTGCGAATCCCGCTCATATCCTCGCGGCGCACCGTGCCCCACTTCTCGAAATTGGGCAGAGATGCGGGAGCTTGGGCAGGAGCAGGGGCGGGCACACTGGCCGCAGGTTGGGTTATAGGAGCCGCAGCAGCAACACCCGGCTGAACCACACTAGGTTGACCGACACTGGGCGTCCCGGCGCTGCGGCGCACGTCTTCTTCACTGATGCGTCCGGCGATTCCCGTGCCGTGAACGTCATGGATGTCCACGCCCATTTCGCGGGCCATGCGGCGAATGCTGGGCGCGGCGGGCACGAGCAGGCGGTTGTCGTAGGCCTGCGTGTTGTAGGGGCGCTCGGCACCGGGCTGCTGCGTGGCGGGGTGGGCACGTTCGGGCGACTGCTGACCCGCACCCGCAGGCGTAGGGCGCTCGGTGCTGAGGCTGGACACGGGCGCGTCGGCCTGCGCTGGAGCCGGAGTTGCTGGAGTCTGGGTTGCTGAGGCTGGGGCCGGAGGTGCTGAAGCTGGAGCCGCTTGAGGAGCTGGAGCCGCCGCACCGCCGCCCAAGGTCAGCAGGACTGCACCGATCTTCACGGTGTCGCCCACGTTCACGTTCACGGTCTGCACCGTGCCGCCCACGTTGCCAGGCACTTCGATCACGGCCTTGTCGGTTTCAATTTCGATGACCGGCTGGCCCTCGGTCACCGTGTCTCCGGCTTTCACCAGAACCGTGACGACAGTGCCCTGCTCGATGTTGTCGCCCACGTCGGGCAGCGTGATCTGAGCGCCTGCGCTGGCTGGGGCCGATGGAGCAGCAGCGGGGGCAGAAGCGGACGCGGCAGATGCCGTTTCCACGGGCGGCGCGGCCTGTTCTTTCTGGCTCTGCTGCTGGGCCTGCGCGATCCGGCGAGCGGTTTCGGCATCGTCGGCCACGGTGGCGGGGTCGGGTTCGGAAGCCGGAGCAACCGGGGCGGAGGCTTCAGCAGATGCGCCCGCTGATGTCCCTGCGCCGCCGCCGAGGGTCAGCAAGACCGCGCCGATTTTCACGGTGTCGCCCACGGTCACGGCCACACTTTCCACCGTCCCGCCTGCCGAAGCGGGCACTTCGATCACGGCTTTATCGGTCTCGATTTCGATGATGGGCTGGCCTTCGGTGACGGTGTCGCCGGGCTTGACGAGGACAGAAACGACAGTGCCTTGCTCGATATTGTCGCCCACATCGGGGAGTTTCAGTTCTTGCGCCATGAGGGTGACTCCTTGGGTGCGGTGGGGATGATGGGGAATTGAGGTTGCGTGCGCATAGGGGCTTGGTCTAAGGGTCGAGGGTCTAAGAGACTAAGGAGAGGTGTTGTTCTGGGATTCTGGGTCAACCCCCCCCCGTTGCTTTGCAACGCCCCCCCTTGAAGGGGAGGACACAGGCCAGCAGTTCTTAGACCCTCAGACGCCTCTACCGCAGGAACGGATTTTGGCGCTCTGGGTCGATTCCGAGATCGGTAATGGCCTGCTGCACCACGTCGCCCTTGATTTTGCCGTCGCGGAGCAGGGCGTACAGGGTTGCCAAGATCACGTGCTTGGTGTCCACTTCGAAGAAGTCGCGCAGTTCTTCGCGGGCCTCGCTGCGGCCAAAGCCGTCGGTGCCGAGTGTCCAGATTTTGCGGTCGATGTGGCCGTTCAGACCGTCGGCGCTGAGCTTCACGTAGTCGCTGACGCTGATCAGGACGCCGGGCGCGTTGTCTTTGCTGAGTTGCTGGGCCACGTAGGAGGTGCGCGGCGCTTCGGTGGGGTGCAGCATGTTGTGGCGCTGCACGGCGAGGGCGTCCTGATGCAGTTCCTTGTAGCTCGTGACAGACCAGATGTCGGCGGCCACACCGTAGGCTTCCAGCTTCTGGGCAGCTTCCAGCGCCGCGCCCATGGCCGGGCCACCCGCCAGAATCTGCGCCTTCAGCTTGCCCTTGCTCTGGCTGCGCTGAAACCGGTACAGACCCTTCACGATGCCCTGACGGATTTCGTCGTGGCTGCGGCCATCGTCGGGCATGGCAGGCTGCACTTCGTTCTCGTTGTCGATGGTGACGTAATAAAAAATATCCTCATCGTTGACGAACATGCGCTGAATGCCGTCTTCGACAATCACGGCGAGTTCGTAGGCGAAGGCCGGATCGTACACCTTGAGGTTGGGCACCACATACGCCTGAAGCTGACTGTTACCGTCCTGATGCTGCAACCCTTCGCCCGCCAGCGTGGTACGACCTGCAGTGGCCCCCAGCAGAAAGCCGCGTGCCCGTTGGTCGGCGGCGGCCCACACGAGGTCGCCCACGCGCTGCATACCGAACATGGAATAGAACACGAAGAAGGGAATGGTGGGGACGCCGTGATTGGCATAAGACGTGCCAGCCGCGATCCACGAGGCCATCGCGCCGTCTTCGGTGATGCCTTCTTCAAGCATCTGACCGTCTTTGGATTCCTTGTAGGCCATCAGGGAGCCGCTATCGACGGGCGTATACGTTTGTCCACGCGGGCTGTAGATCCCGATACGCGGAACCAGCGCGTCCATGCCGAAGGTGCGGGCCTCGTCGGGCACGATGGGCACGATATATTTGCCGATTTCCTTGTCGCGCAGCAGCTTGGAGATGACCTGCACGGCGGCCATCGTGGTACTGACGGCGCGGCCTTTGCTGCCGCCTGCAAATTCCTCATAAAACTCGCCGGTGGGCACGGTGGGATGCGGGTACTCCACCTTGCGGGCAGGCACGGGGCCGCCCAGCGCGGCGCGGCGCTCCATGGTGTATTTCACTTCGGGGCTGTCGGGGCCGGGGTGATACAGCTCCAGATGCTCCACCTGCTCATCGGTCATGGGCAGTTCCAGCAGGTCGCGCAGGTTCTTCAGGGCGTCGAATTCCAGCTTTTTGACCTGATGGGAAGCGTTGCGGGCCTGCGCCGTATCGCCGAGGCCGTAGCCCTTGATGGTGCGGGCGATGATGACGGTGGGGCTGCCCTTGTGCTTGGTGGCCGAGGCGTAGGCCGCGTAGATTTTACGAACGTCGTGGCCGCCCCGGTTCAGTAACTCCAGATCGGCGTCGCTCCACCCTTCGATCAGGGCTTTCAGTTCGGGTGTATTGAAGAACTTCTCGCGCAATTCCTTGCCGCCGAACGCCGCGTAGCGCTGAGATTCGCCGTCTACGAGCAGCTCGAAGCGTTTGACGATCTCGCCGTTGTAGTCCTTGCTCAGCAGTTCGTCCCACTTGCTGTCCCAGACCACTTTAATCACGTTCCAGCCCGCGCCACGGAACAAGGCTTCAAACTCCTGAATGACCTTGGAGTTGGCCCGCACCGGCCCGTCGAGGCGCTGCAAATTGGCGTTCAGCACGAACACGATGTTGTCGAGGTTTTCGTAGGAGGCAAAGCGGAGTGCGCCGATGCTCTGCGGCTCGTCCATTTCGCCGTCACCGAGGAAGGCCCAGACTTTGGCGTCTCCGGCGGGCTTCAGGCCCCGGTTCTCTAGGTACTTGATGTAGCGGGCCTGATAGATGGCCTGCATCGGCCCCAGCCCCATGCTGACGGTGGGAAACTCCCAGTAATCGGGCATCAGCCACGGGTGTGGGTAGGAGCTGAGGCCGGGTTCGGCTTGCAACTCGCGCCGGAAGCGGCCTAGGCGTCCGCCGTCCAGTCGGCCTTCGAGGAACGAACGGGAATACACCCCGGGGCTGGCGTGGCCCTGAAAAAACACCAAGTCGCGGTCTTGGCCCGCGCCGTGACCCCTGAAGAAGTGATTAAAGCCGACTTCCAGCAGTTCGGCGCTGCTGGCATACGTCGACAAGTGGCCGCCGATGCCGTCGCTCTTTTTGTTGGCCTTGACCACCATCGCCACCGCGTTCCAGCGAATAATGTTGCGGATTTTCCGCTCCATGTCGATGTCGCCGGGGTAGTCGGGCTGCTTGTCTACGTCGATGGTGTTCAGGTAGGGCGTGTTCTGCTTGAACAGAATGGGCGCACCATGAAAATAGGCGTAGTGGTCGAGGTCTTCGAGCAGTTGGGCGGCGCGGTCATCTCCCCCGTCGGCCAGCACGTAGGCCAGAGAGTCCAGCCACTCCTGCGTTTCCACCGTGTTCAGTTGCTCGCGCTCCTGCGGCGGGAGGCCCGCACGCGGCGGCCCTTTCGGCGGTACGTTTGTCATGCGTGCAGTCTAAGCCCCGGCATTCACCGCTTCCAACAGGCTATTGTCCGCTTACCCACCAGTTAGAATGGTAGGTGAAGGGAGTCGGGCAGGCGAATGGGGGAAGTCAGAGCAGGCCGGGGGAATCTATGCGAAAAATCATCTACCACGCCCAGAGCACCCTGAATGGGCGGATCGCCAACGCGGCAAGCATGGAGAAGCCCTAGATGGAACTCCGACACCTCCGGCATTTTGTGGCGCTGGCCGAGGAAGAAAACTTTGGGCGGGCCGCCGAGCGCGTGTTCGTGGTGCAGCAAGCCCTCAGCAACTCTATTAAGAATTTGGAAGACGAAGTGGGCGTGCCGCTGGTGCTGCGAACCACCCGCCGCGTGCAACTGACCCCGGCTGGGCGCGAGTTTTTGGAGGGCGCACGGCTGACGCTGGCGCAGGCCACCCAAACCGTGGAGCGCACCCGCCGCGCCGCACGGGGCGAAGTGGGCCGCCTGACGGTGGGCTTTGTGAGCGGGCTGGCCTTTGGCGGGTTGCCCGAAATCGTGCGGAAGTTTCGCGAGTTGTATCCCAACGTGTCGGTAGACCTGCGCGAATTGACGGCGCAGGAGCAGGAAGCGGCCCTGCGCGGCGGGCAGGTGGATGTGGGGCTGATGCTGCTGCCGGTGCGCGATCCGAACTTGGATTCCCGCGCCCTGTGGCGGCAACCGCTGGTGGCGGCGCTGCCCTCCGGTCACGCGCTGGCCCGCAAGCGCAAGCTCAAGATTTCAGACCTCGCAGGCGAACCGTTCGTGTTTTTTCCTCGCCAGTTGCGGGCCACCTACTTCGATCAGGTGATGCGCTGGTGCGCGGGCGCGGGCTTTACACCCAACGTGACGCAGGAAGCGATAGAAATTCCCACGTTGCTGTCGTTGGTCGCGGCGGGCGTGGGCGTATTCCTGCCGATTGCCTTCTTCGAGCGGTTGGCGTTGCCGGGGGTGGTGTACCGCCCCGTAGACGGCGCACCAGTGGTAGAAATCGTGGCGGTGTGGCAGCGCAGCAATCCTACCCGCAGCCCGCATGACCCCATCGTGCAGGCGTTTTTGGGCGTGGCTCAGGCAGAATTGGGGGAGCAAGTGGCCGCACATGACCGTTAAGCAAATATCCATGAATCGGGTGCTGATCGTGGGCAGCCCCGGCGCAGGCAAAAGCACTCTTGCCAAAAAACTGGCGGCCCGAACGGGATTGCCCCTCATTCATTTGGACGAGTTGTACTGGAACCCCGGCTGGGTCAAGGTTGAACGGACAGTGTGGCAACAGCGCTTGGCCGAGGCGTTGGCCCAAGAACGCTGGATTCTAGACGGCAATTTCAGTCCGACGCTGCGGGAGCGGGCCTTACGCGCCGATCTGGTGCTGTTTCTGATGCCGCCGCGCCTGCTGTGCCTGTGGCGGGCCTTCTGGCGGGAACGTCTGAATCTGCGTCCTCACGCTCGCCACGATGGAGCCAAATGGCCGTCCCGCGCCCTGTTGCAAGACATCTGGCAGTTTCCACCGCAGGCCCAACGACAGCGGCAAGAGTTGGCGCAAGTGCCGCATCTGAAAGTCGTGGTTCTGCGCTCAGACGCCGAAATTCGGGGCTGGCTGGCAGGGCAGCCAGTCCATGCAGGTCATAAGGCTTAGGCCGTGTTAATTAGCGCGGGCTGAGGGCTTTTGCAGCCTTTCCCCCTTTCATCTAAGTACGCCCAGAGCGTAAACTAGGGGGATGCTACGGGTACAGTCTGAATTCACTCCGTCCGGCGACCAACCAACGGCCATTCGCAGTCTCGTAGACGGCCTGAACTCCGGCCTCCGCGCCCAGACGCTGTTGGGAGCGACAGGCACGGGCAAAACCTACACCGTTGCCAAAGTGATCGAGGAAACCGGGCGGCCCGCCCTGATCATGGCCCCCAACAAGATTCTGACCGCGCAATTGGCCTCCGAATTTAAGGAGTTCTTTCCGGATGCCGCCGTCGAATTCTTTATTTCGTACTACGACTATTACCAGCCCGAAGCCTATGTGCCCGGCAAAGACTTGTTTATTGAAAAAGACGCGGCCATCAACCAAGAGATTGAGCGGTTGCGGCATTCCACCACCCGCAGTTTGCTGACCCGGCGCGATACGATTGTCGTGGCGTCGGTGTCCTGTATTTACGGCTTGGGCGATCCTGCCGAATACACCGCCCTGAACTTGATTATGAAGGTGGGCGGCCAGATCAGCCGGGATGAAATCTTGGGCCGACTGGTGAATATGCAGTACGAGCGCAACGACCTAGAGATGTCGCCGGGGCGTTTCCGGGTGAAGGGCGACATGGTGGAAATCTGGCCCAGCTACGATGAACAACCCCTAAGAGTCGAATTGTGGGGCGAGGACATAGAACGGATTACGGTGGTGCATCCTGTGACGGGTGACCGCTTGGCTGATCTTGACGCCACCGTGGTTTATCCGGCCAAGCATTACGTCAGCAGCGCCGGAAACATAGAGCGGGCCATCGTGACCATTCAGCAGGAGCTGGATGAGCGGCTGGAGTACTTCAAATCGGTGGGCAAGTTGCTGGAAGCGCAGCGGATTAAAGAACGCACGCTATATGACCTAGAGATGCTGAAGGTGCTGGGCTACTGCTCCGGCATCGAAAACTACTCGCGGCACATAGACGGGCGGGCGGTGGGGCATACGCCGTACACCATGTTGGATTACTTCCCCGACGACTTCATTACCTTTATCGACGAATCCCATGTGACCGTGCCCCAGATTGGCGGCATGGCGAACGGTGACCGCGCCCGCAAGCAGACGTTGGTGGACTACGGTTTCCGGCTGCCGAGTGCGATGGACAACCGCCCGCTGAACTTTCAGGAGTTCATGGAGAAGACCGGGCAAACCGTGTATGTGTCGGCCACCCCCGGCCCCTTCGAGCGCGAAAACAGCGATTCTCAGGCCGACCAGATCATTCGGCCCACCGGCCTTGTCGACCCGCCCGTGAGCGTGAGGCCGATTCAGGGCCAAATCGACGACCTGCTGGGCCGAATCCGCGAGCGGGCCAGCAAGGGCGAGCGCGTGCTGATCACGACCCTGACCAAGCGCATGAGCGAAGACCTCACCGAATACCTGCTGGAAAAGAACATTCGCGCCCGCTACATGCACTCCGACATAGACAGCGTGGAGCGGCAAGTTATTATTCGTGACCTGCGCCTAGGCCATTACGACGTGCTGATCGGGATTAACCTGCTGCGCGAAGGGCTGGACTTGCCCGAAGTGTCGCTGGTGGCAATTCTGGACGCCGACAAACCCGGCTTCCTCAGGAGCGAACGCGCCCTGATTCAGACCATTGGCCGCGCCGCCCGCAACGTGAACGGCGAAGTGATCTTGTACGGCGACAATATGACGCCCGCCATGCAGAGCGCGATGGACGAAACTCGCAGGCGGCGCGAGAAACAGACCGCCTACAACGAGGAACACGGCATCACGCCGACCACCATCGTGAAGGGGATTCGCAACGTGATTCGCGGCGAGGAAGCCAACTTGGACGACCCGGACAACGTGACGCTGGGCGACGACCGCGACACCCTGAACGGCCAACTGACCGACCTCGAGTTGGATATGTGGCAGGCGTCCGAGGACTTGGACTTTGAGCGTGCGGCCAGCCTACGCGACCAAATCCGGGCCATTGAGGCCAAGTTGCAGGGCAAGGACTTTAAGCAGGCGACGGTGCCGGGCCAAAAGGTGCGCCAGCGCGGGCGGCGTTCGTAGCGCCCTGACAACCACACCACAGGGGCCGCATCTGCTGGATATGCGGCCCCGCCCATCTGACTGACCCACTACCCTACAGGCATGCTGAATCTGCCACGTCCGTTTGCGGGCTTGCTCTTGGCCGCCCTCTCTAGCGCGGCGCTGTCGACGGCCTCTGCCGCCGGAATCTTAGGCACCCGCGACAGTTTTTATAACAGCCCGTTTTGCCGCCAATACAGTTGTAGCGAACCCTACCGCAACGGCCAGAACTGGATCTATAACCTGAATACCGGAGACCGGGCTTTTATCCGGCGCGAGAATGACGACGCGCAGGGCCGAATTGAACTGATGGCGATTTTTATCGACGAGGACGCCTTTTACGCCGAAACAGACCGAGCCACCTTCGCCAATCTGCAACGCACGGCCATAGGGTACGCCGCCTTCACAGGCCGTATCGAACCCTGCTACGGGGCCACCTCCGAGCGCCTGCTCAGCAGTTATCCGGCTCCCAACGCCCGCTCTATTTTGTGCGTGCGGGACGGTGGGCAAACGGCTATTGCACTCTTGGCCGACTTGACTTACACGAACTACAGCGCTCCGGCTCCGGCGCGTGCGGCCACAACCACAAACAACGCGGCGCTCAAGCTGCTGGATTGGTCGTTCACATCCTGCCGCAGCAACCGGGGCGTCACGGCCTACCTGCCGCTGGGTGAGGGCGCGGCCTGCACCCTGCGGGTCAATACTGTGCCCAACGGACGGCGACTCATCAGCGCCAGCTTCGAATATGAACTGGAATATTACGTGGGCGGCGCTACCGCCAAGCTCCGCCTTCCGGGGCGCGATACGTATGCGGTGGGCGGCGGCGGCAACGTGAAATTGGCGCAGCAGGGCGGCAGCTTCAGCTTTACTTTGCCCCTGAACGTGCGTGCCCGTGCAGACCGCCGCTATGTACGGGTGGGAGCCATCGGCACGCTGGTGTTTGATGACGGCACGAGTAAAAAAGTGTACGAGCCATTGGATATTCGTTAACAACCCCAAAAAGCAGAGGCTAGGGATGTTCTCCCCGGCCTCTGCCTGCTGTATGTAGAGTTTAGCCTTGCTTGCTGGCCGGAACCGAGCGGGCTTCTTCCACATCCTGCTTTTCTTTGTGGCCCTCATGCTCGTTGTTGCGGGCGGCGGTGGCCTCGCGGTCATTCGCGCCTTTCAAATTGGGCTTGTGGCCGTCGTCGATTTCGTGCACTTCCTTCTTGTTGCGGTCAAACTGATCGGGAAGGCTGGTGTGGCCCTTGTTCTTGTCGTCTTTGTCTGGCATGGGGCAAGTGTGACAGCCGCACACATGGGTCAGACAAGCCGAAGCTCAAGCGACGTTTACGAACAGGGCAAGATGAAGGGGATGCCAAGCCCGCAGGCCGCTAGTTCTGCTGGGTCAGCGTGCAGCGTCCCAGCCGCAACCCTGCCGCCGCTGCCGCGAGGTCTGCCGGATCAGGGGTGGCGCTGGCAACAGCAAACGCTTCTTCCAAGCGGGCCGCCACTTGCGGGGCCGTGCCGCTGACCAGCACGCCCTCCCCTGCCCCGGCAGTGAGCCTACCCACCCGCACACACGCCAGCGCCAGCCCACCTTCGGCCACTTCTTTCAAGTCCAGCGCCACTACGGACTGGGCGGCGGAATCGTACAGCAGCACGCCCCGGTCTGCGCGGAATGTCCATGCACCGTCCAATTGGGGGGCGTCTGCACTCAGCTTCAACACGGTCTGGAATTGCTCGCCGTCTGCAGTGGTTCCGGCCAAGACCCAGGCCTGACCGGACTGCACCGGGGCCGAAGCAGGCAGGCGCGTGGGCGCAGGCGGCAGCACTCGCCCGCCGCCCGAACCGCCTGCCACAGCAGAGGAAGAGACCATCAGGCAGGCCAGCAAAAAGGAACGCATGGCCCCAGCCTACAGGTCAGCGGGCGCGGCCTCAGCGTCTATTTGCGTTCTCCAAAGCGCCGAATCAGTTCGGTGCGCGAGATGACGGCCAGCTTGGGCGTATGCGGGCGGCTCAGGTCGGACACTCCGTAAGCGCGGCGCAGGGTGCGTGACCACCAGTTCAGGCGGCGCAGCATCGGCGCGGGCAACTCCACCACCGTAAACCCGTACAACCGCAGCACATCGGAGAAAATGCTGATACTGAACACGGCGGGGAGAGTATTCCACTGGGGATCGTCACGCATGGCGGCGGCAAGGTCGTGAATGGAGTGCTTGACCACGTGCCGCCCCGCCACAGGGCGCTCCGCGAGTTGCACCAAGCGGGCGCTGTCGAGATGAAACTCTGCGATGCGCTGGCCCGCCGCGATGCTTAAGCCTTGCGGCTGGGTCGGGTCGGTGAGCGTGATGGTGGGCAACGGATACGGAGCAGTGCCCAACCGGAACAGGCTATGCGCGTGTCCCCCGATGCGCCGAATGCGGCCCGTGCGGTCATACAGCACGTCGACTACGCCCATCAGGTCAGGGATCAGGTCGCCAGAGTGTTCGGGGCGCAGGCCGGGGAGTGCGGGCAAGGGATGCGGAACGTAACCGCGTGCCCGGAGTTCGGCCAAGAGAGGCGGCAAGAGGTCAGGCGTACTGGAATGCGTCCCAGACAACGCCAGCAGACGGCCTTGCGGCAAGTGAGCAGGCAATCCGGCGCTGATCGGCTCGCCCTGCACAGGCGTGAGGCCCGTAGCGTGGGCGGCCAACAGCACACTGGGCGGCGGGGCCTGCGGGCGAGCGGTGAAAAACTGAATGTCTTCACCTGTCGCAGTTTGAATAGCTTGCCGCGTCCGCTTCAGCTTGCTTATCAGCACCCAAGGCAATGACACCGCAGAGCCGCCTAGATCGGCTCCCAGCGAGTGTCCGGCCTCCACGATTCGGCGCGTCAAGTCGGGGAACCGGGCTACAGCGTCGGCATCCACAAAAAACGTGGCCTTCACTCCGGCGGCGTGCAGGGCATCCAGCATAGGCGGCGTGACCATAGGATCCGGGCCACCTACCAGCATCAGCGCGGCAGTAGGCGTGGCGCTGCGGCCCCGGCGGGCAACCCCCAACCCGGCCCAGCGCCACGCCAGTTGGGAACCGGCCCACAGCCCAGCCCACAGCACCGCCGCTCCGGTCAAAACCCCGCCTAGACCCCGTTTTCCTCGCATGGGGGTGAATCTAACATGGGGGTGGTTGAATCGTGGAGTGTGGAACGTGGGAAAGGCTGGACGCTCACGGCATCGGCACGACTAAACCGTCCCACAGGGCGCGGCGTTTGCGCTCAGCCTCAGCTTCCACACTCAGGCCCGCCAGCGACAACACATTCACGTTGGGCTGTTCGGCGCTACCGGGCTGCCAGTCGGGGCCGGGGCTACCCTCCCGCACGAAGTTCAGCCACGCGGTTTGCATTCTGTGTGCCAGCGCGGCACGTTGGCGGGCCTGCCCACCGCGCATCAGGGCCGACGACAACCCCATCGGGCGGGGCCACAGGAACAGCAGTTCCATGCCGTGCGTTGCGCCGAGGCCCGCGACTTTAGTGCCCCAGTCCAATCGGTAGCGCCAGTGCGGGGCCGGGTGCGCGTCGCCCAGCACATCGTTAGGCGTGTGAAAAAACAGGTCGGTGCCCAGCGCGGTCAGCCCTTCTAGGGTGTCCGGGTAGGCCGACAGAATCTTCAGCACCCGCTCCGGCGAAGCTTGTTGCTCCAGCTTATGCGCCAAATACGTCCGGTCTATCTTCTGAAAAATGCGGTCTGGCAGGCGCACGAACAGTGAATATTCTTCGCGGTTGGCCCCGATCAGCAGCGGTACGGGAGCCAGCGGGCGGGCCAGCAGTTCAGCGCGGGTGGTAGGCAGCAGCACGCCGTCAAGGAAGGGGCGGGAATTCAGGCTGCGTTTCCGCACGCCTTCCAGCGTGTGCAGCGCGGCCACGAAGGCACGGGGCGGCAGTGTCCAGAGCGCGTTCAGGTTGTCGCGGCGCACGCCCAACGCGTTGGCATAGGCGCGGGCAATATCGAGGCTATTGTCCAAATCACTGACCTGATTCAGCCCGCCGCTTTGCAAGATGGCCCCCGCCAACAGCGGGGCAGTAGAGCCGTGCCCCAGCAGCAGCGACACACCCGCCGCCCCCGCCGATTGGCCCGCCGCCGTGATTCGGGCCGGATTGCCCCCGAAAGCCGCGATATTGGCATGCACCCAGCGCAGCGCCGCCACCTGATCCTGAAACCCGGCATTGGGGGCAAATCGGTCATCGGCAAACAGGCCGCCAAAATTGGCGTAGCCCAGCGGCCCCAAGCGGGAATTGACGCTCACGACAACAATTTCTCCGCGTGCGGCCAATTCGCGGCCATCGTACAGGCGGCCACTGCCTGCGCGGAATGCGCCGCCGTGCAGCCAGAACAGCACGGGCCAGCCCCCAGCGGGCGCGGGGCGGGCGGGCGTCCAGATATTCAGCAGCAGACTGCCCTCTACCGATGGCGTGAGCGTCACCGAGGGATCGAGGGGTTGCAGCACGTCTGGGCCGAAGCTGCGGGCTTCCCGTATTCCCACCCAGCCCCCATGCGGCTGCGGGGGCCGGAAGCGCAAGGGGCCCGCCGCCTGCGCCGCGTAAGGCACGCCTAACCACGCCCAACTGTGGCTGTGGCCTGCCTTGAGCGTTTCGCCGCGCACCCAGCCCGCCTCCGTTTCGCGCAACAGTGGGCCGCGCAACAAGGAACCGGGCGGGGCAGTCATGGAGGCCAATCTAGCGTGCAAAGCTTGATCCGGCGGCAGGACTTGACCTTCCCCCAAGGGCAGACCGCACACTGAGGTCAGCCGCAATCCCGTACCTGTTGCCACTCACCTTGTTCGGCTTCGTCTTCGACTCATCGCAATTTTTTCACCTCCGGGGGAAGGCAGCATGGCGGCACACACAGACGCAGAAGCGACAGTCAGTGATTTGGGCGCTCAGACCAACATGACCATCGGCGCATTCTCGCGCCTCAGTCGGCTGAGTCTGAAGGCGCTGCGGCTCTACGACGCGCTGGGGCTGTTGCCGCCCGCACAGGTTGACCCGGCCAGCGGCTACCGCCTGTATTCGGCGCAGCAATTGGAACGGGCGCGGGCCATCGGGCTGCTGCGGCAATTGGAGTTGCCCTTGCCCCAGATTCAGAGCCTGCTGGACGCCCCACCTGCCCAGCGCGGCGCGATGCTGCACGCCATCTGGCAAGAGCTGGAGCACCTGCATCAGCAGAGAAGAGCTTTGGCCGAATACTTGATCCGGCAGACCTACAAACAACGACAGGAGGCAGCAGAAATGACCCAAACAGACTCATTGCCCGTGCAGCAACGCCAAGTGCCCGAACAGCGTTTTGCCACGCTGACGCGCCGGGTGTACGTAGACCAACTGAGCGACGTGATTCGGCAGGGGCTGGGGCAGTTGCACGCGCTGGCAGGCCCGCAGGCCACCGGGCCAAGCGTAGTGATCTATCACGGAGAGGTGAATGCCGACAGCGACGGCCCCATAGAGATGTGTGTGCCCTACGCGGGAACGCTGACCGCCCCAGACGGCGTGACCCTGCGAACCGAACCCGCCCACGCCGAAGCCTTCGTCACGCTGACCAAACAGCAATTCCAGTTTCCGGCCATTCTGCACGCCTACGACGCGGCAGACGCCTACGCCAAAGCACATGGAACCTCTGGCCCGCTGGCTTGCCGCGAGGTCTACCACACCGACTGGGACGCGGCGGGCGAAGACGATCTGGTGGGGGATGTGGCCCGGCCTTTTCTTCCGGCTGGGCGGGAGTCTGACGAGCTGAGGAGCGAAGCCTAAGGGGCTGAGTCTAAAGGTCTAGGGCCTAAGGTGTTGGGGCGGGTTCGGTGGCTGGGTGGCCTCTCATCCTCACCGCTCTAAACGTCTCGCCGGGGCCTGCTGTTCTTAGACCCTTGACCCTTAGACGCTTTTCCTCCATCCAGCACCGTTCCCCTACAACGCCCCTCAGTCCACCGCCACACGCGCCACCCAATCCGCACTCAGGCAGGCCGAGTACACATCGTCGGGTACGGGCGGCAGGGCCTCAAAGGCGGGCCGTGCAAAGTAGTAGCCCTGCATATAGGTGATGCCCAGCGACAGCAGACAGCGGGCTTCTTCCACGGTTTCGACGCCCTCGGCAATGACCATCAGGCCCACTTTGGCGGCGAATTGGGCCAGATGATCCACCAAGTTGGAGCGCCAGTGATCCCGGTCTAGGCCACGAATGACCGCCATATCCACCTTCACGATGTCGGGGCGCAGGGCCAGCAGCAGGCCGGCGGTGGCGTGCCCCGCACCGTAATCGTCCAGTGCCGTGACAAAGCCGTAGCCCCGGTAGGCATCGATAATTCGGCGCACACGGGCCTCATTCAATACCGATTCGTGCTCGGTAATTTCAAAAATCAGTCGGTCTAATGGAAAACCCACTTCTTGCGCCGTTTGAAGGGTGGCACGAATACAGGTGGCCGGATCGTATACAGCATTTGGCAAGAAGTTGATAGACAGCCGCGTGTGCATGCCCACACGGGCCGCCGCGCGAATAGCCGTGACGCGGCAAGTCTGATCGAAGTGATACATGTTTTCCGGCGTGACTTGAGCAAAGACCCAAGCCGCAGGTTCTCCGTGCGGGCCGCGAACAAGTGCCTCGTAGGCATACACTTCACGCTTAAGCACATCAACGATAGGCTGAAAGGCCATACTTAATGGAAGAGCTTGCTCAGATGAAACCAAACAGGCCGCGCATCTATTCTGCTGATTGCTCAAAGACATGACTGAACCAACACCGACATAGCGAACAGGATAACGTCAAATGGCCTGAACGGTACATAAATCCACCTTTAGTTTAAGGGGGCACACCCTGACAAACATTGCCGAGCTAGGGGGGCGTGGAAAGCTTAGTCTACAGGCATGACTTATGCTGCCATGCTGGGAATGACCGTGTTGCAATCTACGCCGCAGCGCACGCACCTGACGCTGGCGGTATCGGGCGCGGGCCTGAACATGCACGGCACGGCGCACGGCGGCCTGTTGTTCAGCCTCGCCGACGAAGCGTTTGCCGTGATCAGCAACCTCCAGGCGCAGGCGGTAGCCGTAGAGACCCACCTCAGCTTTTTTCGGGCCGCGCAGGAAGGCGACGTGCTACACGCTGTTGCCACGCCCGAACGGGTGGCCCGCACACTGGCGACATACCGGGTAGAACTGCGGCGGGGCAGTCCTGAAACGGGCGACCTGTTGGCCCTGTTTCTGGGGACGGTCTCGCGGCGGGAACGGGAAGCCAACACAGCCGAACCATCCGGCGCTTGAAGGCCTAACGCGGGACAGAACTGTTCCCTGTCCCTCTGGCATTTTCGCGTCGCCTGTGTTATGTTATTTACGTAGTTAGCCATCTCAGGAGGTCTTATGTTGCATATCGAATTCATTACCGATCTGGGTGCGCGGGTCACGGTAGACGTGGACAGCGCCGACAAATTGCTGGATGTTCAGCGTCAATACGGGCGCTTGGGCTGGACGAGCGGCGAGTTGCCGTCGGGCGGTTACCAGTTCCCCTTCGACAACGAGGCCGACTTTGATTGGGCGCTGTTGGGCGCACGCAAATACACCACGCCCGAAGGCGAGGAAATGGTGTACCACAAAGGGCACGGTTACCGCCGCCGCGAACTGGAACCCGTGGACAGCCGCAAAATGAAGCTGCCCGCCGCCGTGAAGTACAGCCGGGGAGCCAAAAACAGCGACCCAGACCACGTGCGCGAAAAAGCCGATGGCGAATTTGAATACGTGACGCTGGCGATTTTCCGGGGAGGCCGCCGCCAAGAGCGGTACGCCGTTCCCGGAGGTGCAGCCGCCAACGCACCCCGAGCCGCCGCAGCCCCCGCCCAAGCCGCCCCCCAGCGCCCCCGCCCGGCCCCCACCGCCGCGCCCAGAGCCACCGGAGCAGCAGTGGCGGTAGCAGAGGAAGAAACGCCGTTTTAAGCAGCTTCAGGCGCACCGTCTGACTCGCAAAACCAGCAGCACACCACCAGAGGGGGCAACCCCTCTTTTTGCTTTTCTAGCCCCTTGACCCTTAGACGCCCTCCCCCGCCCCCGCAATCACCGCCCGCACATCGGCAGGCTGCCAACCTTCGGGCTTCAGCTGCTTGCCATCGGCGCGTTTGGGGCCAGTGGTTTTGGTCAGGTTGGCCCGGTGAACCTCGGCGAAAATGGCGTCGGCATCCAGCCCCAGCGCGTCCAGAGCGCCGTAGGTGACGTACAGCAGGTCTGCCAGTTCGTGCGCCAGCGGGGCAAGTTCCAGCGGGGCGGGCGCGGGGGCTTCGGCAGCATCCAGACGGGTCTTCAGCGACTCGAATTCCTGCTGCACCTCGGCCCATTCCTCGGCGATCAGGGTACGGCGCAGGGCCAGCAGTTCAGGGGAAGGGACGGTGGGCTGGGAGGGCAACTTCAGGCCGATAGCGCGGTGAAACTCGCGTAATTTGGCAGCGTTGGAAAGTGGGAGAGAAGGGGCAGGCCCGGAGGTGACAGACATGGGGCAGATGCTACCCGCTGGGGCGGAGGGAGGGCGTCTAAGGTTAGAGGGCTAAGGGCAGGTCAAAGGCCTCACCGTTCCGCCTTGCAGCCCCGGCAGAGGAGGCCGCCCAGCGACGCACCCGCCCCAGCACCTTAGACCCTTAGACGCTGCCCCAGCAAACCCAGCCCTCAGCGCCGCCCCTCCACCACCCTGTCTGTCAGCGGCAGCGACGCAGACAACACCGTTTCGCTGGCGGGCATCACCCGCACATTCACCGCCAGATTCAGGTCACGGCGAACACAGATCGCGGCTTTGGTGTTGCACACGAACAAAGGACCGCTGAGCCGCGCCGCATACAGGCCGGGGCGCACGTTCGGCGGCACAGGCACGCGCAGCAGCAAGGGCCGCAGCGAACCGAAATAGCTCTTAAACTCGGGCTGGGTATGAACTGCGCCACTGGGAGCGCCCGCCGCGCCGCCCCAAGGCGTATACAGCGTCAGGCGGTTGGGCGCGGCTCGGTTCAGCAGCACTTCCTTCAACGGAAACGTGACCGTGAGGCTCACGGCAGCCCCCGCATGGGCCGTGACCTGCGGAACGGGCGCGGCAGGAACCAACAGCGATACGGCGAGCAGGGGCGGCAAGAACACAGCGGCAGAGTAGCAGCCCCGTTCTGTCGGGTTCATACCAAAAAATCAGGAGCCGCTAGGGACTCCTGAAGTTGTGTCGTGTTGTGGCGGGTGGCGGGACTCGAACCCACCTGCGGCCTACATTCGGCCCGCTCGCGCGCCCGTTGGTACAGAGGTGGGCGTCTCCCTCCGGCCCTTAGTCTGTCAAGACTGTTCTGTGCAGAGCGAACACTACAAGGAACTCATCGCTCAGGGCCGTGAAAAAGTATAGGGGTCAATTGTCAGGGTTACATGTGCCGAATGTACAGACGCCTTAAGCTATTTGGCCGACGGTGGGGGTAAGAAATGGGGGTGGGAGGGGCGACAGGCGTCTAAGGGTCTAGGGTCTGACGGCTTAAGAAAGGCTTGCCGCTCACAGCTCCAGCAGCCTGTACCCGTACACGTTGACCACTTTCGAGCCGCTTTCTTCGTCGGTGTAATCCTGCTTTTTACCCTCGTACTCGTGGATGTGACCGTGAACCACGAGGCGGGGGTGGCGCTGGCGGATGAAGCGGGAAATGGAATCACAGCCCCGGTGAGCATAATCGAGGCCCGCGTGTGGCCCCAGCGGCGGCGCGTGCGTGAGCAGGATGTCCACGCCCCGTCTGGCCCGCCACGCCAGCATGCCCAGTCCCATGCGGCCCTCGGTGGCGCTGTACTGGCCCGCGCCGTCTTTGCGGTAGCGGGGAGCGCCGCCCCAGCCCGCGATTTTTAGGCCTGCTTCTTCTACCACGCGGCCATGTGCGTTGATCACGCCACGCGGCGGAATGCGCCCGTCGCCCTCGTTCACGTACTCGTTTTCGTGGTTGCCGTGCACGTACACGATGGGCACGGTCAGGGTACTCGCCAAGAATTCGAGGTAATACCCCGGCAAGTCTCCGGCGGCCAGTACCAGATCGACGGGCGGCGCTCCGTGCGGAAAACCTTCGCGGTACACGAAAGGATGCACGTAGTCGGCCAGCAGCATCAGGCGCTTGGTGGGCGCGGCAGACGCCGAAAGCGCCGTGTGCGGGTCTACCGTTTCGCCGGGCAGAGTGGAGGGGGTGGGGGTGGGCGTATCGATCATGAAAAAAGAGGGAAAACAAAGTCAGTGCCGAAGCCGGGGGAAAAGAAGACCGCGCAGGAGCGGAGGCTGAGTTGCTGTTCTCTGGAGTCTAGCGCCGAACGGCCCCGCACAGGCCCAAGCATCTAGCCGGGATAAAGGCTGGACGAGACACGAACCCAGCCAGTACGCTCGGACTCATGAACGTTCTGACCACCCCGCGCCTATTTTTGACGCCCCTGACCCGCGCCCTGATGTGGCGGCGGATGTCGGCGGAAGGCCAAGCTGGATTTGACGCCGCTGTAGACGGGCCAGCTGGAAAAGTGACGGTTCATTTGCCTGCCGAATGGCCCGGCGATTTTTTGCCGATGTTGCCTGTACTGCTCGACAGTGGGGCCGAGGTAGTCGACAGCAATTTTGTGGCGATAGAACGCGCCAGCCTCTGCGCCGTGGGGCAACTGGGCACCAAAGGATTTCCGGATCGGACAGGCAAAGTCGAGATCGGGTACGGCCTGACTCCGCAGGCGTGGGGGCGTGGGCTGGCAACCGAGGCGGTGGGGGCACTCCTGACCTCCCTCGGTCAGCGCCCAGACGTGAGAACCGTAATCGCACACACCCTGCACACCAACGTGGAAAGCCACCGCGTCCTTATCAAACAGAATTTTGAGCGCACCGCGCAGGCGTGGGATGAAGAAGATGGCGATTTGTGGGTGTGGACTTGGCGCGGCCTGACCACTTCACACACAGGCTCATGAATATACACCTGAATATTCAGACTCCGTGTACTGCAGCCCTTTAAGCCCCATACGCCGAAAATATTGTTGCAGACGCAAGGCATAGTCCCGTTTAAGCTCTAAGCTGGTCTGTATGAATGTGTCTATTTTGGGGATTCCGATGGATTTGGGCGCTGGTCGCCGGGGTGTAGATATGGGCGCTTCGGCCCTCCGCAACGCGCACTTGTCGCGCACCCTGCGTGAGTTGGGGCATACCGTACACGACTTGGGCGACGTGCCCGTCGCTATTCCCGAAACGATGGACAAGCACATCGAAAGCGGACTGGTGTTTCTAGACCCGATTGTGCAGGCTTGCCGCACCACCGCCGAGCGCTTGGCGGCCCTGCCAGACGACGTATTTCCCCTGACACTTGGCGGAGATCACTCGGTCAGCATGGGCACGGTCACGGGTAACGCCCTGCGCGGAAACGCGGCAGGCACGCGCATGGGCCTGATCTGGGTGGACGCCCACACCGACTACAACACGCCCAGCAGCAGTCCCAGCGGCAATATTCACGGCATGCCGGTGGCCCACCTGACTGGGCGCGGCGACCCCGAACTCGTGGGACTGGGCGGCGGCTGGAGCCTACGCCCCGAAGACATCGTGATGATCGGCATTCGCAGCGTAGACCGCTTCGAGCGCGACTTGCTGCGCGAGGCTGGAATCAAGGCCTACACCATGAAAGACGTAGACCAGTTGGGCATCACACGGATCGTGGCAGAGACGCAGGAGCGCCTGTCGGACACGGCCCGCCTACACGTGTCCTTCGACGCCGACGCCCTTGACCCCAGCGTGGCCCCCGGCGTGGGCACCCCCGTTCCCGGCGGCCTGACCTACCGCGAGGGCCACCTGCTGATGGAACTCCTGTCGGATTCGGGCCGCGTGACCAGTATGGATATCGTGGAGGTGAACCCGGTGCTGGACGTGCGGAACCAAACTGCCGAGGTGATGGTGAGCATGGCGGCCAGTCTGTTAGGGCAACGGATTTTGTAGCACAGGGCCTTCCTAAAATTCAGACAAAAAAGCCCCGTTTTGACACGGGGTTTTCTGTTCCTAATTTTTGTGGTGGCGATGCGCGGACTTGAACCGCGGACCTAACGATTATGAGTCGTTCGCTCTAACCAGCTGAGCTACATCGCCTTAGGGTGGTGCGTCCTGCCAACTGTACACTGATGCTTATGCAGTGATAAAAGTTGCCCCGCTGTTGGGCGGGGCCGACTTTGGTGGAGCTGAGCGGGATCGAACCGCTGACCTTCTGAATGCCATTCAGACGCGCTCCCAGCTGCGCCACAGCCCCTCACCGTATTCTCTTGCTCGCCTCTTGTGCCGCTCTCAAGGCTCAGCTAGGTTAACAGCGAGATTCGAACTTGTCAACCACCAGCGTAAAACGCATTCTGCCTAAGGCGCAGGCGGCGCAGAAACCCCGTGCTGGGCAGCCAAACGCACGTAGCCCTCGATCAGGTGAATGATGACCGGATTGTGCGTGTGGACGCCGTGCGCGTCACCGACGCCGCCCTCTTCTATGAAGTGTGCCACCAACGCCGCCTCACCGTCGCGGGCGAGCAGGAAGGCCTGCTGTCCGGCGGCGGCAATGGAGGGCAAATTGGTCAGCACCGTGCGGTGAAGCTCTACGCCGCGTGGGGTCAGGCGCTCCAGCCGGTCAGCCAACGCCGCGTCTCCGGCCATGTAGACGCTGCGGCGGGCATTCAGGGTCAGGTCTTCGCACAGGCTGCGAATGGCGGCCTCGCCGTACAGGTGGTATACGGCTTCGGGGGCCGGATCGGGGGCGAGGCGCGACAGATCACGGTCTAGGGCACTGAGGCGGTCATCGAAGGATCGGCGCGAGCGGGCCAAGTACTCGCGGGCGCTGAGGGGCGCGTATTCCAGCGGATTCTGGCCTACTTTGGCCGCCAGCCCACGCCCCTCCAAGCGTTCCAGCGTCTCGTAAATCTTGGGGCGAGGAATGCCCGCTTGCCGCGCGACACGGGCAGGCACAGCCCGGCCCAGCGCCAGCAGCGCGGTATAGGCGCGGGCCTCGTATTCGGTCAGGCCCAACGCTTGGAGGTGAATCACGGCGCTCATCTGAGAGTCAGCATAAAGGATGACGGCGGCCTATCCCCCACACGAACACAGACAGGTAGGCGGGTGAGTCAGACCGGATGCTATATACACGCAGCCTGTCTGTCAGATGGAATACAACCAGTCGCAGAAACAGGACGTTTGCCTGTATCGTCAACAGTTGATTGCATCCTGCTTAGAAACCCGGCGACAGAATGCAGACGCGGCGGCATAAGCTGATTTCTACAGACCTGTTCACCCCCAAGGAGCCTGCGTGAAACTGACTGAACGCGAACGCGACAAACTGTTGATTTTTACGGCGGCTGAGGTGGCCCGCAGGCGTAGGGCACGCGGCCTGAAGCTGAACCATCCGGAGGCGGTGGCGTACATCACGGCGGAAGTGCTGGAAGGCATCCGCGACGGGCGGCGCGTGGAAGACCTGATGGGCTGGGGCGCGACGCTCCTGACCGCCGACGACGTAATGGACGGCGTGCCGGAACTGATCCACGATATTCAGGTAGAAGGCACCTTCCCCGACGGCACCAAGCTGGTCACTATTCATGACCCGATTCGCGGGGGCCACAGCGGGGTCATCGCGGGCGAATACCTGCTGCAAGACGGCGCAATAGAGTTGAATGCGGGCAAACCTGTGACCGTGCTGATGGTTGCCAACACCGCAGACCGCCCGATTCAGGTGGGCAGCCATTTTCATTTTTTTGAGGTGAACGCCGCGCTGAACTTTGACCGGGCCGCCGCCTACGGCCAACGCCTGAACATTCCCGCCGGAACCGCCGTGCGCTTCGAACCCGGCGAGGAACGGGAAGTGGAAGCCGTGCCACTCGGCGGAACCCGCAGCGTGTACGGCATGAACGCACTGGTGAGCGGCGATTTGGACTCGGAACGGGAACGGGCACTGGAGCGGGCCAGGGCGGGCGGATTCAGGGGGGCAGAGTGATAAAGGGCAACCCCCCGTTGCTTCGCAACGCCCCCCCTTAGAGGTGGGGAGCAAAACCAATCGGTCTCGTCTCACTCGCCTACACCGGGCAGAGGGGTCTGTTTGATGAGGATTTCCCGCAAGCAATATGCCGACCTGTACGGCCCCACCACCGGAGACCGGGTGCGCTTGGGCGACACACAACTGCTGATCGAAATTGAGCGCGACCTGACCACCTACGGCGAAGAAGTGAAATTTGGCGGCGGCAAAGTCATTCGGGACGGCCTCGGCCAGAGCAGCACCGCTACCCGCGCCGATCCGAACGTGCCCGATCTGGTCATCACCAACGCGATCATTCTGGATCACTGGGGCGTGATTAAGGCCGATGTAGGCGTGAAGAACGGGCGGATTACGGCGATTGGCAAGGCGGGCAATCCCGGCACGCAGGACGGCGTCAGTCCGGGCCTGACCATCGGGGCCAGCACCGAAATCATCGCGGGCGAGGGCCACATTCTTACGGCGGGCGGCGTGGATACCCACATTCATTTTATTGCGCCGCAGCAGTGCTGGACGGCATTGGAATCGGGCGTGACCACCATGATCGGCGGCGGCACTGGCCCCACAGCGGGCACAAGCGCCACCACCTGCACCCCCGGCGAGTGGCACATTCACCGCATGTTGGAAAGCTTGGCGGGCCTGCCGCTGAACTTTGGACTGCTGGGCAAGGGCAACGCCAGCACCAAAGCGCCGCTGGCCGAGCAGATTCGGGCCGGGGCGCTGGGCCTCAAGCTGCACGAGGACTGGGGCACTACGCCCGCCGCAATAGATGCCGCCCTCAGCGTGGCCGAGGATTTTGACGTGCAGGTGGCGATTCACACCGACACTCTGAACGAATCGGGCTTCGTGGAAGACAGCATCCGGGCCTTCGCGGGCCGCACCATTCACACCTTTCATACCGAGGGCGCAGGCGGCGGCCACGCGCCCGACATTATCCGGGTGGCGGGGCTGCCCAACGTGTTGCCGTCTAGCACGAACCCCACCATGCCGTTTACCGTCAATACCATCCACGAACATCTGGATATGCTGATGGTCTGCCACCACCTCAGCCCGCGCATTCCCGAAGATGTAAGTTTTGCCGAAAGCCGGATTCGGCCCGAAACCATTGCTGCCGAAGACGTGCTGCACGATCTGGGCGTGTTTTCCATGATGAGCAGCGATTCTCAGGCGATGGGGCGGGTGGGCGAGGTGATTACCCGGACGTGGCAGACGGCGCACAAGATGAAGCTTCAGCGCGGCGCACTCCACACGGACACCCGCGCCGACAACTTCCGCGCCCGGCGCTATATCGCCAAATACACCATCAATCCGGCCATCGCACACGGCATCGCGCACGAAGTCGGCAGCATCGAAGTGGGCAAACTGGCCGATCTGGTGCTGTGGAAGCCTGCCTTTTTCGGCGCAAAAACGGCCATGATCATCAAGGGCGGTTTGGTGGTAGCCGCGCAGATGGGCGATGCCAACGCCAGTATTCCCACGCCGCAGCCCGTGTACCCGCGCCCCATGTTTGCCGCACACGGCGGCGGAATGGACGCCACCTGCCTGCATTTCGTGTCGGGCATCAGTCTGGAACTGGGCCACTTGCCGGACGTGGGCCGCCGCTACAGCGCCGTAGCGAATACGCGCAGCATCGGCAAGGCCGATATGATTCTGAACGCCGGGACGCCGCAGATCGACGTGAATCCCGAAACCTATGAAGTGCGGGTAGACGGCGAACTGGCAACGTGTGAACCGCTGGACGAACTGCCGTTGGCGCAGAAGTATTTTTTATTCTGATGTGGCACGATGCCTTCCCCGCCTGCTCTGTCAACGGCTCGATTGAGCCGCCTGTTCCCTTCGGGCATCTGGGACTTAGAGGAGCCGTTCCGCAGAAGTGCGGCACCTGCGACTTCCTGTTTGAAGGCTCATGCACAAGAGCTGCCGAAAGAATTGGCCGGTACCTGAACTTAGATCATGGGTTCTGTGGCATCGCTGGGCCAACCCACCCAGTCTTCTTTGACCACAAATACTTCACTTCAAAGGTGACGGTTCCTAAGAAATGTTCTACCTGTCGCTATCTGCAAATAGACATGGTTCGGGGGCTTAAATGCGGCAAAGACACTCATATCTGGGGTGACTTCCCACGCTCGCTAGATTGGGGAACGTGGCATCCCGATTACATTTTTGTTGACCTCCCCTTCCCAAAAATCACCACACGTTTGATGGGACAAACTGTTCAGGAAAGTGACTTGATCGCCTTCATCAAGGAGTATCGCCGCGTAAATGCAGGGAGTTCTATGGCTGAAGCCAAGGAAGATTTCCACTGGCTCCAAGAGCAGCAGGAGGCCATGCGCTCCCTCCCGAAAGAATGATGCCGCCGCCCTCAATCCCACTACTCCGGCCCACAGCGACAGCAGGTAATCTCGTTAAAAATAATCACCGCTGGCGTAAAAGCATTTCCTATGCTGAGGTAAACCCAAATGTCCATCTTCACTGAGCAGAAATTAAAACTTTTGGCCCAAAGTGCCCACCACAGCCCCCGCCTTGCAGAATGGCTGGAGCGCGTCCTTACCGAAGGGCCGGGAGATTACGACTGGATGCTGACCGCTGAAGGCTTCTATACGAATGACCAGATTCCCTTGTTTGAAAACATTCTGGCCGAAATAGAAGATCAGGGAACGATCTATCCGGCGACGTTGGTAGCCGTGCCTGTTTTATGTCAATTGCCGAAACGTTTTCCTCAGCAAGATCATTCGGTGTTGCTGGAAACACTCGATAGGCTTGAAGAAGCAAGGAGAGTCCAAAACTATGATGGGGCGGCTGTTCCTGAACCTATTCTCGCTAAATATGCCGAGGCTCTAGCTGATCTCAAGGCGAATGTGTCCAACTCCGAATCTCCCCTCTCGAACACTCTGACTTAAGCCTATGCACGAAGCCTCTATCGCCCTGTCTTTAATCGCCGTTGCCACCGAAACCATGCAGGAACACGGCGGCGGGCGAATTACGGCGCTGACGGTCAGGATTGGGCAGTGGTCAGCGGTGGTGCCCGAAGCGTTACAGGCGGCCTTTCCTGCCGCCGCCGAGGGCACGCCACTAGAGTGCGCACGCCTGAGCATCGTGCGGGTGCCGGGTGTCGGAGACTGCCCCACGCACGGCCCCGTCACGTTGGACTTGCGGCGCGGCCTGCGCTGCCCGGTCTGCGATTTGCCCACGCCCACGCTGCTTCAGGGCGATGAACTGGAATTGGACGAACTGGAACTGGACTAAAGGAGAACAATGACCATTGCCCCCCGAATCGTGACTGTGCGCCGCAACATCCTGAAGGACAATGACCGCGTAGCCGCCGAAAACCGCCACACGTTTCAGGCAGCGGGCGTGCGGGCCATCAATCTGGTCTCTAGCCCCGGCGCAGGCAAAACGGCGCTGCTGGAACGGACGTTGCAAGACCTTCGAGGGCAAGTAAGCATGGCGGTGGCAGTAGGCGACCTCGCCACCGACAACGATGCGGCCCGGCTGAGGCAGTGGGGCGCTCAGGCCGAACAGATCGTAACGGGCACCATTTGCCACCTCGACGCCAGCATGGTGCAGCAGGTGTTGCCGCGCTTCGATTTGGCCCCGCTGGACGTGTTGTTTCTAGAAAATGTGGGCAATCTGGTCTGCCCCAGTTCCTACGATCTGGGCGAGGCAGCAAGAGTGGTGCTGATTTCCACCACCGAGGGCGAAGACAAGCCGCTGAAATATCCGACGATGTTCAATACCGCCGACGTAGTGGTGATTACCAAAATGGACATTGCCGAGGCGGTGGAATTTGACCTGAACCTCTGCCGCGAGAACATAGACCGCGCCCGGCCCGGCGTGCGGGTGATCGAACTGAGCAGCAAACGCGGCGTGGGGCTAGAGCCTTGGTTCGGATTCGTGCGGGGCGAGTTGCCCTGACCCGCCTGACCGGATTACGGCGGAAGGTGTTGGCGAGCGAGCAGACCAAATCGGTGGCAGCCTCAGCCCACACCGTTGCCGTACCCATGACGGCCCTAGACCGCCGCCGGGTGCGCCGCCGCCTGACTGCGCCAAACGGGGTAGAACTGAAATTGGCCTTCCCCACTGGCACGGTCTTGGTTCCCGGCAGCGTGCTGGACAGCATTGACGGCTTGACCTACGTGGTGGCTGCCGCGCCGGAAGATGTGGCCGCCGTCGCGCCGCGCAGCATGAGTGAGGCCGCCAAAGTCGCCCACGCGGTAGGCAACCTGCACCGCGACTTCGTGGAAGATCAGGGTGTGTTTTTGGTGCTGTGGGACGCGCCGATAGAACTCCTGCTGACCCGGCTGGGCGTGCCATTTTCCCGCCAGACCCGGCCTTTTTTGGGGCGCAGCACTTGGGAGCATGAATCTTGAGCCTGCCCACCCTTGCACTCCTCCGCCTGCTGCAACTCTCCGATTCGGCCTTTCCCACCGGGGCGTATGCCTTCAGCGACGGCCTAGAAACCCTGACGGTGCGCGGAGAGGTTCGCACGGCCACAGACCTCAGCGCCTTCTTGTGCGGGCAATTGGCACATGGCTGGGGCAGGCAAGACGCGCCCGCTTGTGCGCTGGCTTGGGCCGCGACACCCACTGAGTTAACTGATTTGGACACTCTCCTCACTGATCTGAAGCTGGTACAGGGGCCACGTGAGGCCAGCCTGCGCGTCGGGGCCAACCTGCGCCGCGCCGCGCTGCATCTCTGGCCGCAGGAATTGGCCGATTTGCCCACCACGCGCCACCACGCCACCAGTTTTGGAGTCATTGCTGCCGCGCTGGGCGTGGCTCAGGCCGATGCGGTGGGCGCGTATGTGAGCGCGTGGCTGCTGGGGCGCGTCACCTCGGCCACCCGGCTGATGAAACTGGGTGGGCTGGAGGCACAACGGGCCGCACGACTGGCAGAGGACGCGGCGCAAACGTGCGTTGAGGCCGCGCTGCACGCCACGCCTGATGATTTGGGCGGTTTCTCCCCACTGCTGGATATGGCCGCCCACGAGCAGGCGGGGCTAGAAAGTCGGCTGTTTCAGACTTGAGGGCGCAAGCCTCAGCGCACGTAAAACGGCGGCGGCTCGATTCCCAGTGCCCGCAGATACACGTAGCCCTGCCCCCGGTGATGCACTTCGTTGTCGATCTGATACAGCAAAAACCGCATGGGCGATCCCCGCCCCCACGCCATGTCCTGTTCGGTGGCGAGGTACTGAGCCGAATAACTGGGAAATTCTGCGTTCAGCCGCGCCGTACCCGCGTCCCAGACGTCTAGCAGCGCTGCTTTGGTATTCGTGCGCTCGCCCGCATCCACGCCTTTCCCTGTCCAGTCGTCGTGCTCTAGGGCGTGCAGCGTGTTGGCAACTGTGCCTGCCATTTCCCAGCCCAACCTGCCGAACGGGCGCATTCCGCCGATGCTGAAACTGAACAATTGATCGTCTGGGAAAGCCTCGATCACGCGGCGAGTAAGACGGCGGTGGCCCTGCCAGTGGGCCAGCAGCGTTTCGGGGGTGAGAAGCTCCGACATCAGCGCTCCCAAAACGGCGGCGGCTCGATTCCCAACGCCCGCAGATAGACGTAGCCCTGCCCCCGGTGATGCACCTCGTTGTCGATCATGTAAAAGGCGGCAGCGGTGGGCGTCTGGCGGCCAAACGGCAAGTCTTTTTCGGTGGTCAGCAGCGCCGCAGAGGTGCCGGGAAGCTCGGCATCCAAGCGGGCCGTCAGCGCGTCCCACTCGGCCAGCAGCGCCGTGCGTTCCTGCGGCTTCGGTTCCCGGCTCATGGTTTCCGCGCCCCATTGATCGGTGTGCAGCGCATTCATCAGGTAAGTAGAGATTGTCAGGATTTCCCACGCCAGCACGCCAAACGGACGCATGCCGCCCACGCTGAAGCTGAACAGTTGATCTTCTGGGAAAGCCTCAATCACGCGGCGGGTGAGGCGGCGGTGGCCTTGCCAGTGGGCCAGCAGGCTTGCAGGCGTCAGCAACATCGGAGCAGATTCGGTCTGGGTCATAGAGCCTCCTGAGTGAAACAGAGTCGGGGAAACGTGTCTTTGGTCACAGGGTAGACGATAGAATTCAGTTTGTCTACAGATGAATTTAAGCGGCAATTATGCTCACATCAAACCAGCCTAACCCAACCAAAATGCGCCAGACTACTCGGCGTGACTCTCTCCCCTGCTCCGCTTAAAATTGGCGTCGGTGGCCCGGTGGGTTCGGGCAAAACGGCGCTGCTGGAGGTGCTGTGCCGCACCTTGCGGGAGCGGTACGCCCTCGCCGTCATCACCAACGATATCTACACTTTCGAGGATCAGCGTATTCTGACCGCCGCTGCGGCCCTGCCTGCCGAGCGCATCCGGGGCGTACAAACAGGTGGCTGCCCGCACACCGCCATCCGTGAGGACACGTCGCTGAATCAGGAGGCGGTGGAGGCGCTGGAAGCTGATTTTCCGGGCGTGGAACTGATTTTTATAGAGTCGGGCGGCGACAATCTGGCCTCCAGCTTTTCACCGGAACTGGTAGACGCGTGGCTATTCGTACTGGACGTATCGGGCGGAGAAAAAGTGCCGCGCAAGGGTGGCCCCGGCGTGCGGAACTCCGATCTGCTGGTCATCAACAAAATAGACCTCGCGCCGTATGTAGGAGCCGATTTGCGCGTGATGGACGCCGACGCACGGGCGCAAAGAACAGTGGGCGAGGAAGTCAGGCCGTATGTCTTCACTGACCTCAAACGTGGGCTGGGCGTGGCGGAAGTGATCGCGTGGATCGAACACGATCTGCTGTTTAAGGATGTCGCGCCGCCCAAGATCGGGTTGCAGGAATGACGAGCAGCACGCTGGGCCAACGCACCCGCACAGGCCTGCTGCACCTGACATTCGAGCAGCAGCGGGGCAAAACTGTGCTGACCCGCGACTTGCAAAAAGCGCCGCTGATGATCATTCGGCCCTTCGAGTTGCCCTGCGGCACGCTGATGGTGTTCGTGGTCAATCCCACTGGCGGCGTGCTGGGCGGCGATCACAGCGAAATCGTGGCCGAGGTAGGCGCGGGCGCACGGGTTTTAATTCTCACGCAGTCGGCCACGCGGCTTCAGCCTTCGCCGTCTGGGGCAGTGGCGACGCAGGATATCCGCTTTACGGTGGCGTCAGGCGGGCGGCTGGAATACTACCCGGAGCGCACCATTCCCTTTGCGGGCAGCGCCTTTCACCAGACCTTGCGGGCCGACTTCCAAGACGGCGCAGAACTGGGCCTGACCGAAACGCTGGCCTCTGGGCGCGTGCAGATGGGCGAGCGGTTGGCCTTTGCCGAGTACCGCAGCCGGGTCGAAATTTGGCGCGGCGGGGAGCGCCTGTATCTGGATCACTTGCGGCTCAAGCCGACTGAATCCACCCGCGCACCGGGGATTTGGAGCGACTGGGATTACGCGGCCAGCGGCGTGTGGGTGGGCGCTGGAGAACTCGCAGATTGGCCCGCTGTACCCAGCCAACTGGCTTGCGGCCACACGGCAGGCGGCGCGGTGTGGCTGCGTGCGGCGGCGGCGCGGGGGCCAACGCTAGACCGGGAGCTGACTGCTGCGCGGGAAAGTCTGCGGGCGCAACTGTTCGGGGCGCGGCCTTTGCAGGTACGGCGGTAAGGCGGGGGCAGCCGCTTCCGGGCGTGTGCGGGTCTAGGACATGAACACTCAAGCGCCCCTACAACACCGTCGGCCCACCGAATTCATCGGCCAGCCAGACTCGCCCCTTCTCGCGCTTTTTGCCCCTCAGCAGGGCTGTATCGGCCCGCAGGAGCAGCAGGTGAGAGGCCTCTTCGATCTCCTCTAAGGTGGACGGCGCGGCCACAGCCTGCTCGTAAAAGACCAGCCCCGCCGTCGCGCCCAACTGGTGCGGAACTTCGTTGACCGTCATGGGCCGCCGCATGATGGCCTGCATGATGCCCTCCACACGCAGCCGCACGGCCTCTCGGGTCGCGCCGTGTACGATCAGAGCAAATTCGTCGCCGCCCAGCCGCCCCAGGGTGTCTCCTACCCGCGCCGCACTGAGCAAGCTCGCGCCCACCGCGTGCAGTACCTCGTCGCCCACCGCGTGCCCGTAGGTGTCGTTCACGGCCTTAAAGCCGTCCAGATCCAAGATCACGACCCCCAGTTCTCCGGCGTGGGGGTTGGTGGCCTTGTGGCGCACATCCTCGCTGAGTTGGGCCAATAGGCTGGCGCGGTTCCGCAATCCGGTCAGGGCGTCAGTGGTGGCTTGCCGCTGCAACGCCGCAAACGGCTGGGTGGCGCTAAAGGCCAGCGGCCACGCGATCAGGGCGCTCAGGAGGGCCATCACCGCGATGATGATCAGATGCTGACGGAACACACCGTCCAGTTCGCCCGTAAAGTCGGATTCGGGCGCGTACACGCCCACCACCCAGCTGATGCCCGGCTGAACCTCCACCCGGCGCAGGATGGCCGCGTAGGGTTCCGTGCCCACCAGATAGCGCCGCGTCACCTCGCTGCTGGGGCCTTCTTCTCCGGCCAAGCTCGGCACACCGCCGTCGTCCAGTAGGGCTTGCAGAGCCGGATCGCCCACTTCGGTCAGGGCGGGAACACGGCCCTGAATCCTGCGCGGCCATGCACGGGACGCGGCGATGGCGTGGCCGTCCGAATCGGTAATAAAGGCGCGGGCACGCGGCGTCAGCTGCACCTGCTGCAGCATTCGGGTCAGGCCGCTGAGCTGCATGTCTACGCCGACCACCAGTTCGCGGCCATCCAATCCCTGCTGCACCGCCGACACCGTGATGCCCGGCAACTGCGAAGAGGTGAAGACGTAGGGCGCAGTCCAGACGATCTGGCCGGGGCGAGCCACAGCCAGGGTGTACCAGGGCCGCGTGCGGGGGTCATACGGATCGGCGGGCGTGGACTGCGAGGTTACGCGGCCCGCCTCGTTCAGGGTGGTCACCGTGGTTCGGCGCTGCGGCGGAGGCTCGATGACCTTGATGTACTGCCCCGCTCCGTCGCGCCGCACAAACACGAAGCGGCCATCGGGCTGGCCCACCAGCACGGCGTCCAGCTGCGGGGTCGCGTCCAGCAGAGTGCCAAACGTCTGGCTCAGCGCCCCGGAGTCGTAGGCGTTGGTCTGACCGGAAGCGATCAGAGAGGACGTGATCCGCACGATCTGAACCGACGTTTGCAGATAAGAACGGGCACTGTCAGCCGTGACACGCACCAGTTTCTGGAGGTTCTGGCGGGCCTGCGCCTGCACCACGGCTTCCCCGCCGCGCCGATTGGCCAACAGCACCCCCGTGACTGTGCCGATCTGGGTCAGCAGCAAGGCCAGCAGAATGAGGAAGCGAGTCCATGAAAAAGCGCGTGACGCTTGGGCAGGTGTCAGAACAGTGGTACTGCGATCAGGTTTGGAAACGGTGAATGCCATACGGATGTTAAAAACCTCACGCTACTTTAGGTGATCAAGCAGCACAAACGCCTCACAAATTTGCTGTTTGGAGCCGCGCCCACGTTGTTTTATAGGAGAAGATTAGACTACTCGCGTTCAGTTGTGGTCAGCTCCCCCGATCATCTGCCACGCCCCCACATCCAGCAGGCCGCGCGGCGTGAGTTTCAGGGCCGGAATAACCGTGAGGCCCAGGAAGCTGAGGGTGGTGACTGGGTAGGGCAACACGCAGCCCAACGCCCGCACCGCCGCCGTGATTTGGCCCACAGCTGCCGCCGCTGCATGTGGATCGGCATCGGTCATCAGGCCCGCGTAGGGCAGGGGAAGCGAAGCCCGCACTTCGCCGCCTGCCACCACCACCACGCCGCCGCCCAACTGCTCCAGCGCCGCGCCCGCTGCCCGGATGTCGGCGTCGGTGCCACCCAAAAAAGCCGCGTTGTGTGCGTCGTGCAGCACGCTGATGCCCAAGGTGCCACCCGTTAAGCCCGTGCCGGACGTCCAGCAGGTGCTATGCGCCGTCTGACCCGGCCCCGCGCGTCCGTAGCGGTCTGCCACCACTAGGCGTGTGTCGCCGCTGCCGGGTGCGCCCATTCCGGTGGTGATCTGATCGGGCCGCACCTCCATCACGGGCCAGTGGGCGGGAACATCGAAGGTGGCGGCGCTCCAGCCTGCGCCCAAGTCCACGCCCCCACCCGGCAGCGGCGGCGTACTGCTTCCAGCCCGCGCTTCCTGCCCGCCTACGAAGGTTTCCAGCACTTCAAAACCTGCCAAATCCTTCAGCAATACACAGTCGGCGTGGTAGCCCGGTGCAAGTAGGCCGTAATCGTGCAGGCCCCAGTATTCGGCGGGATTGCAGGTCACGAGGGCTACCGCATCGGCGGGGTGCAGGCCGCCCGACACACACATTCTGAGCAAGCGGTCTAGATGTCCGAGTTCCAAGAGTTCGTCTACGCTCACGTCGTCGCTGACCAACATGGCGCGGCGCGGGCCTTCCCTCAGCACGGGCAACAGCGCCGCCAAGTTGCGGGCCGCCGAACCCTCGCGCACCATCAGCCACAGGCCCGCCCGCAAGCGCTCGCGGGCTTCTTCCGGGGTGGTAGCCTCATGGTCGGAATGCAGGCCCGCCGCCGCGTAAGCGTGCAGGTCTCGCCCCCCCACCCCCGACGCGTGGCCGTCCATGCGCCGCGCCGCGCCGAATCCCCCTGCTCTGCGCCCCGCTTCCAGTACCTCCCACACGCCGGGATCGGCATTCAGTACGCCCGGATAATTCATCATTTCAGCGAGGCCCAGCACGCTGGGGAGGGCCAGCATTTCGGCAATGTCGGCGGCCCCGACTGCCGCTCCGCCCTGTTCGAATTCGCTGGCAGGCACGCACGACGGCGCGGAGGCCCAGACGCGCAGGCCAGAGCTTCGGCCCGCGTCCAGCATCCAGCCCAAACCCGCCGCGCCCACCACGTTCACCAGTTCGTGCGGCTCGGCCACGATTCCAGTCGTGCCGCGTGGCAACACCGCCCGAGCAAAGCCCGCCGGGGTCAGCAAGCTCGATTCGATATGAACGTGGCCGTCCATGAAACCGGGCGCGAGGAAAGCCCCGCGTGCCCCCACAACCCGCGCCGCACCGTACCCCGGCCCGAAGGCGGCGATTCGGCCTTCTGCGATCACCACATCGGCCTCAAACACTTCGCGGGTGGCGGGCTGTACCACCGACGCGCCGCGAATCAGCAGATCGCCGTCCTCCTGACCGCGTGCCACCCGCACCAGCCGTTGCCTCTGCTCTACCGTCAGCGCCGCCGAAATCATGGGGCAGTGTACTGAGTCGGGAAGGGGAGTGGTGCAGATGAATGCAGCAGTCCAATAAAACCGACAGACTAAGCCCATCAACACCGCGCCCCCAAAGAAAGGCAGCGTACAATTCTGGGCGTGACTCTGACTGCGGTTCTGGCTGTCCTGATTTCTTACGCCCTCGGTTCGCTTCCGGCGGCGGCGTGGTTGGCCCGCGCACGCGGCATCGACATTCGCACGGTGGGCAGCGGCAACAGCGGCGCAACCAACATGATGCGGGCGGCGGGCAAAGGCCCAGCGGTGGCGGTGGCAACCTTCGACGTGCTGAAAGGCGTGCTGGTGATCTGGATAGCGCGGTGGCTGGGCCTCGGTGAAAATGTGGCGGCCCTGTGCGGCATCGCCGCCGTCATCGGCCACAATTTCAGCCCGTTCTTGCAGTTCCGGGGCGGCAAAGGCGCAGCTACCACCTTCGGCGTCATGGTGTCGCTCGTTCCAGTGGTAGGCATCGGCACGGCAGTTATTTTTCTGACGACAGTCTGGCTCACGCGCCTCGTGTCGGCGGGCAGCATTCTGGGCGTCATCGCGGGAACGCTGGTAGCAGTGGTCACAGGCCAAAGCGTGTGGCTGTGCCTTGCCATCGCCGCGCTGTCGGCCCTGCTGATCTACCAACACCGCGACAATATCGGGCGGCTGACGGGCGGGAACGAGCGGCGGTTGGGGGAGAAGTAGGGGTTAGGTTTGTGGGTGAACCCGCGTTGCTTTGCAACGCCCCCCCTTGACTTGAAAAGCTCCGCAGGAGAGGGGAGGACAACAGCTGTTGCGCTCTCTTTGACTGGTACAGCCCGGAGGGAGGGGGGCTGGCCCGGAGGGAGGGGGGCTGGCCCGCAGGGACTGGGAGGTTTACACGCAGCATCACTTTCATTTGCAAGGCCAACACCCCAGTTCATCCCCCTCACTGACCCGGTGCGCTATTCTGTGGGGGTCACACAACTGACATATTGCCCGGACGGTGGTCAGCCCGCCCGGCCCGGAGTGGTTCATGCCCGCCAGAATCCGCATTTACGGCAAAGAAGCGACGTTTACGCAGGGCCACTGGTCTTGCGAAGACGACAGCCTGCTTGCCATGTTAGAAGCCCTCGCAGACCCCCGCGCCAACACCGAGGAGCAGGAGCAGTTGCACGCGCTGTACGCCGCTGGGCGCTTTGGCGGGGCAGTGGCGACTGCCGAGGGCGACTGGAAAACCGCCCCTCACCCCGAAGCCGAAATCAAGCTGGAAGACTTTGCCCCCGCTACGCCGCGCAGCACGCCGGAAAGCTTGGCGAACAAGGCCGGATGGCTGGGGTTCCTCAAGCGCAAGAAGTAGCAGGCCAAAAGCCTTAGCCCGTCCCCAGCGCCGCCAATTGATCCGCAATTTCGGCCACGCTGAAGCGGGACGTATCTAGTTCAAGCGTGGCCCGCGCCCTCAGCAGCGGCTCTACCCACTCCAGGTGCTGCACGATCTGTTCGCGCTCTGCCGCCGTTTTGCCATACGAATTGTTGCTGCGGGCCGCGATCCGACTCAGCATGACTTCTAGGGACGCACTCAGCAACACGATTTGATTGAAGTACGAGTAGAACTGGCCCTGATTGGACTTGCAGCCGGACACGAACAGGGCCGTTTCGTGTGGGGCGCTCAGCAATGCCTCTATTCGGTCTGTACGCCAGATCCAGTCGGGTTGTGCCGATTCGTCTGTGTGCCACTCGCACCATTTGTCGGAGTCGGTGTCTATGGCCGCGAACCCACGAGCCGCCAACGCCTCTATCACCGACGATTTACCCGTGCCCGACATGCCGGTGATCAGGATGCGCTGTGTGGGGATACGCTGCATGGGACGAGTCTACAGACCTACCCCCCTAGCCCGCCCGCTTGACCTGCACCCGCTGGGCCGCTACCGTTGGGTCATGCTTTGCCGTCCCACCATTCAGCACACCAACACTCAGGGAACTCTTACCACCTGAGCGGCGGTCTGCTGGATTGTTCAAGCCAACAGCACCGCCCCGCGAAGAGTCGTCGGGCGGTTTTTTTTGGTGGAAGTCGTTCAAACACTGTTAAACACTGTGCAGGACTTTTTTTCTGGGAGGATAGACCTATGAGCGGACTGAAAGTAGCGATTGTTGGGGCCACGGGCGCAGTGGGACACGAGTTGATGAAGGTGCTGGAGAACAGCACGCTGGACTTTAGCGAGTTGCAGCTCTACGCCTCACCCCGTTCGGCGGGCCTGAAACTGCCGTTTCGGGGGCAGGAGTTGACCGTGCAGGCCACCCCGGAAGGCGCAATCGACGCCGACGTGATTCTGGCTTCGGCGGGCGGCAGCATCAGTAAGGCATTGGCCCCGGCGTGGGTGGCGGGCGGCGCACTGGTGATCGACAATTCCAGCGCCTTCCGCTACGACGCGGACGTGCCGTTGGTGGTACCGGAAGTGAACGGGCAAGCCGCACTGGGGCACAAGGGCATTATTGCCAACCCGAACTGCACCACCGCTATTGCTGTAGTCGCCGTTGCACCGCTACACCGCAAATACGGCGTGAAACGCATGATCGTTTCGACCTATCAGGCCACCAGCGGCGCGGGCCAGAAGGGGATGGAAGAACTGCTGGAGCAGACGCACATGCAGCTTCACGGCAAAGAGGCCACCGCCAGCGTGTTCGCCCACCCGATTCCCTTCAACGTGATTCCGCACATCGACGCCTTTCAGGACAACGGCTACACTAAAGAGGAAATGAAAGTGGCGTGGGAAACCCGCAAGATTTTGGGCGACGAAAACCTGATCATTTCCTGTACCGCCGTGCGGATTCCTACGCTGCGTACCCACAGTGAGGCCATTACGCTGGAGCTGGAGCGCCCCGCCACGCCCGACGAAGCCCGCGAACTGCTGCGCCATACCGCCGGGGTAGAAGTGCGTGACGACCCCGAAGCCAAGCTGTACCCCATGCCCCTCACCGCCAGCGGCAAATACGACGTGGAAGTAGGGCGAATCCGCGCCAGCCTCGCGTTTGAAGGCGGCCTAGAACTGTTCGTGGCGGGTGACCAACTGCTGAAGGGGGCAGCCCTGAATGCCGTGCAGATCGCGGAATACTTGCAGGCACAGGGGGCGCTGAAGCCGAGAGCGGGTGCAGTCTAAGAACGTGGTGTTGGTGTTCACCACGTTCCACGATCCACACTCGTGTTAAGCAAAAAGAAGCTGCCCCAGACATCATCTGTCCGGGGCAGTTCTTTGGTCTTTGGCGAAGAGGGTGGGATTCGAACCCACGATACAGTTGCCCGTACTTCAGTTTTCGAGACTGACCCATTCAACCACTCTGGCACCTCTCCGCACTGCCGCTGGGCGCATGGCCCCACAAGCAAGAGGGAGTTTACCACAGCTTTTGGGGGGGCGCGAGAGGTCAGGGCCGCAGTGAGGCGCTACAGTTGACCGCGTGACCGTCCCGCCTTCCGGCCCTCCAAACACTCCCCCAGTCATTCAAATCGACTTTCAGGACAGTACGCCCGCCGATACCGGGGGGCCAAAAAAGCCCGTGCCGCAAAAATCCATCCGGCGCAACACCCTGATCGTGATGGCCGGAACGCTGGGATCGCGCTTGTCGGGCATCGTGAGGGCGCAGATTATGGCGCTGTTTGGCAATACCTTGCTGGACGCTTTCTTAGCCGCCGTCAAGATTCCCAACCTCTTGCGCGAACTGCTGGCCGAAGGTGCGCTGGTCAACTCGTTTATTCCGGTGTACAAAACGTTGGACGCCGCAGAGCGCAAGGCCCTCGCATCGGCTTTTTCGGGCGTGCTGATCGCCGTGAATCTCGTGTTGATGGCGGCGGGAATCTTGGCCGCGCCCCTGATCGTAGACCTGCTGCTGGCCGCCAATTCCAACGTAGACCGGGCGCTGGCCGTGTACATGACGCAACTGGTGATGCCGTTTTTGATGCTGATCAGCCTGTCCAGCGTTGCGATGGGCCTGCTGAACGCCGACGAACATTTCCGCGAATCCAGCTTTGCGCCAGTGGCCTTCAACATCGCCTCCATCATCGCGCTGCTGCTGCTACCCGATACGGCCACTTGGCTGGCGTTCGGGTGGCTGATCGGCGGGGTGGCGCAATTGGTGGTGCAACTGCCCGCGCTACGGCGCTTTGGACTGCTGCCCACGCCCGCGCTCAGGCGGCATCCAGCGCTGGGGCGGGTGTTGCGGCAAATGGCCCCCTTTACCTTAACGGCGGGCGCACGGCAATTCCTGAATCTATATGTCACACGCCTGCTCAGCGACGGCACCCAGTTCCGGGCCGGAACCCAATCAGGCTACTTTTACGCTGAAACGTTGTTCAGTTTGGTCAACGGCCTCTTCGTGGTGTCGCCCGCGCTGGCATTGTTGCCCCGGTTTTCCCAACACGCCGCCGAGAAAGACTGGCCTGCTTTCCGGGCGCTGACCGTGCAAGCGGTTCGCAGCACCACTTTTCTGGCCGCGCCTATGGGGGCGCTGTTGGTGGCGCTCGCGCCATATGCGGTCAGTCTGTTCAACCTGCGCCCCAATTTCGATGTGCCGCGCTTCGAGGCCGGAACCGGAATCCTGACTGGCTGGGCGCTGGCCTTGGTGCCGTGGGCCATTGTCACCATTTTGCTGAGAACCTTCTATGCCCGCGAGCGCACCCGCGAAGCCGTGATTATCAGCGCCATCGGCTTTGTGCTGGAAGTGGGGCTCTACAGCCTGCTGGTGCCGCCACTGGGGCTCCTGGGCTTTGGTGTCAGCACCACCATCAGCGGTATTTTGATGGCCGGGGCGTTGGCGTGGCTCTATCGCCGCGCTCTAGGCTTTCCATCGCGCCAGATCGCCGCGCACCTGGCCCGCATCTTGCCAATGGCGGCGGTGGCCGGGGCGTTGGCGTGGTTCATTTCACGCCTGATGCCCGAACCCGGATTTATCTTGCCGGGAATGCTGGGGCTGGCGGTGGCGGGCGGCGCGGGCTTGGCGGCTTATTTGGGGCTGGCGGTGGCCCTCAAAATGCCGGAAGTGGCGGGCGTGATGCGGCGGCTGAAGCGGTCATAGGCTTCAGCCTACAAAACCCCCAACCTACACAAACCAAAGCACCACCCGCACCGCCGCGCCCGCGTCCTCGTACACGCGGGCGAAGGCTTGCCATGCAGGGAGCGTGATGGGGTCGTCGTCTGCTGCCGCCAAAACTGCCAGCTCCGGCCCAGTCAAGAACGTCGCGCCAAAGGCCTGAGCTTCTTCCTGACCTGCACGCGCACCCGCCCCCGGCTCTGGCGGCCAGCCGCGCCCAGACAGCGTTGCTTCATCCAGCAGCGCCAGCAGATGACGGCCTGAGCCATGCTCGAAGCTGGCTACCTCGTACCAACTCTCCCCTATCCGGGCCTCGCAGACGGCGAAGACGAGGGCGCTCATAAATAATTGCGATGAGTCGAAGACGAATCCGACTGGAAGGAGCAGCAAAAAAGACGGGAGAGCGAAGGTGGACGAACATCCGGTGGGGTTGCGGATGTTCGGGAATCGTAGCTCGCCTGTCTCATTTGATCTGCCTCATTCGATCTGCCACACGATCAGCCTCGCGGGGCGGCCCATGCCCTCGAAGGCGCGGGTCAGGGCGTGCCATGCGCGGAACTGGGCGGCCAATTCGGGTGGCGCGTGACCCAGCAACCGCCCAAGTTCAGAGGCGGCCAAGTAGGTCGGCACGGCGATGACTTCCTCTTCAAACAGGAGTTCGGCCTCTAGCGTCACGCTCAGGTCGGGGGGATGGCCGCGCCCACTGATTCCCGCCGAGGCCAGCACGGTCAGGAAATCCCGCACTGCGGCGAGGTGAAAATGCGCTTCCAGACGCCACGCGCCCTCGCCGTAACTTTCACAGGCGACAAAGACGAGGGCACTCATGCGGCCTATTGTGGCGGAAAAGCAGATGCAAAAGCACTGAAAAGCTAGAGCAGAGGCTTCAGAAACCCCGTCCTGTCGAGCTTGCTCAGCCGGGAGCGCCCACCGCACGCGCCGCTTCGGGATTGGCGTCGGCACGGTTCAGCACAGCGTCCACATCGGGCCGGTCAATGATCTGAAAGCGGCTGTTGCGAATGGCCGGGTCAAATCCAGCGTCTACGGCGATGCGGATCAGTTCGCGCACGGTGGCGTGATGCCGCCCATGCCCGCCCGCCGCGCTGACCACGTTTTCTTCCAGCATGGTGGAGCCGAGGTCGTTCGCGCCGTAATACAGGGCCGCCTGCGCCACTTTAAAGCCCTGTGCGGGCCACGACGCCTGAATATTCACGATGTTGTCCAGCGCGATTCGGGCGATGGCAAGTTGCTGCAAATACTCGTGCGCGGTGGCCCCCGGGGCCTTGCCGTGCAGCCGGGTATGCTCGGTTTGCAGCGTCCACATGGCAAAGCCGCTAAAGCCGTTGCCGCCGTACTCGGCCTGCGCCTTGTCCTGCTGGTCACGGATTTTGAGCAGATGGCGGGTGCGCTGCGCGTAGGTTTCGCCGAAGCCGATGACCATCGTGGAAATCGTGTACAGCCCCTTTTGCTGCGCCGCATCCAGAATGCGGAACCAGTCGGCGCTGCGAATGCGGGCAGGCGCGGCTTTGGCCCGCACTTCATCTTCCAGAATCTCGCCGCCTGCACCCGGCAGGCCGTCCAATCCCGCCTCGATCAGCGTATCCAGCAACGTGTTCAGGTCTAGCCCGAAGTTTTTTTCCATGAACAGCACTTCTTCGGGCGAAAAGGCGTCGATGCGAATGCTGGGGTGGTGGGCTTTGACGTGGCGCAGCAGGCCCAAGTAGTAGTCCAGCCCCAGCGCCGGATTCACGCCGCCTTGCAGCAAAATGCGCGTGCCGTTCACCGCTTCCAGTTCCCGAATCTTGGCGCTGACCGTTTCGTAATCCAGCGTATAGCTGTCTTTTTGGCGGCCCGTGCGGTAAAAGGCGCAGAAGTTGCAGCCCACGTTGCAGATATTGGTGTAATTGATGTTCCTGTCGATCAGGAACGTGACCGTGTTGGGGTCTCGGCGAGTCAGGCGCAGTTCGTGGGCCACCGCCGCCACGTCGGGCAAGGGCAGGTGATACAACGACTCAATTTCTTCGGCGTTCAGGCGCTCGCCCCGTGCGGCCCTGTCCAGCACCGCGAACCGGGCAGAGTCGGGGGTGGGCAGCAGTGCGGGGGCCGTCATGGGCTTACGCTAGCACTGGGCGGGGCTGTGAATGTCCCATCGGGGGATGAATGGCGCGTCTTGCACCGTTTACATCCGAGCCATGATGGTTTCTAGGCTAAAGCGCATGCGCTCTACCGATTCGGCCAGTTCGCCAAGTTCATCTTTGGCGTCGGCGTCTATCGGCTGATCGAGTTCGCCCATGCTGATGGCCGTGACCCGCGCCGACAACCGTTGAATCCGGCCAATCAGGGCGTTGGCGAACAGGGCCGCGCCGACTGCCGTCAGCAGCACCACCAGCAAGGTCAGGAGGGCGGTGGGAGCCAAACTTGCCAGCACGCGCTCGCGGATGTACTGCTCGCTGAGGCCCAGCACCACCACGCCCACGCCTCCGGGCAACGGGTAGCCGGTCAGGGTGGTTTGCCGGTTGCCCAGCACCTTGGTCAGGGCCGGGGGCGTGACCTGCGCCGCGGTGGGTTCAAATTTGCCGATCTTCTGGCTGTAGGCGCTGATGGGCTTCACGTCCGCCCCCATCAGCCGAATAAAGTTTTGGCGCAGCACCGAAGTTTCGACGCTGGAGCCTTGAAAGCTGCTGTCGTAGGCGGCCAGCAAGGTGCCGTCTTGGTTGTACACGCTGGCAAAATGCAGCGGCGTGGCCCCCAACGCCACCAGTTCCATCAGGCGCATCTGCACGCTGTCCTGAATATCGTTGCTGCTCAGGGGTTTGCCCGACGAGTCCATGAGTTCCTGCACGCCCATCCCGAACACCGACGACGATTGCGCGGTGGCCCGCACCAACAGCCCCCGGTATTCGTTGGCGTGGCGGCCCGACATCAGCGCAAGCATCAGGGTTGCCAGCACCAACAGAGGTACCAGCACCAGCAAAAAAATCTTGAGTTTCAGTGACAGCTTGAGTGGAGACAACTTGACCGCAGACAACTTGGCTGGAGACGCTTTAGATGCGGTAAACATAGAGTTCACTCCTTGGAGGACAGTCGGCAAAAGAGTCTCGGACAGGTGCTGTTGCCCTCTCCACCTGCGGGAGAGGGGCGCTTGGGTTGCAGCGGGGTGCCTCGCAGAGCTGCAAAGCAGAGGGGGCGTATGAGCGGCGTACCTACCCCATGTCAAGGATTCAAGTTAATTCCGTATTAGAGCTTAGAGTCTCCTACAATCACACTCACTACAAACAAAACACTGTCCCTAACGGCGAAAACTTTGCAGCAAAGACACCGCTTCGACTCGCCGCGCTGGGGGCAGGAGCGCCTGCAACGCATCTAGAAAACTGGGAATCTGCGCCTTGTCGAGGGGCCGGGTGGCCGCACCGCCCTGCACCTGTTGCAAGCTCTCGTTCACCAGTTCCCGCGCAATCGGGCCAAGCAGATGGGTCAGTTGGTGGGTCAGGTCTTGCGGAGAAAAAGGCGGCGCGGTGGGCGGGGCGGCAGGCTGTACGGGGGGCAAGCTGGCGAGAGCCGCAAACAACACCTCTATTTGGGGGTGACGGCTGACCGGGCAACCGCGCAGGACATCTGCTTTCAGACCGGGCAGCACCTCTACCGGAATGGCTTCTTTGGTGGCTCCCACCGCTTTGAGGGCGTCGCGCATCAGGAGTTGCGCGACGGGGCCAACGACGGCGGTCAGGCCCCGCATGAACTCGGTCACGCCCGCAGCGGGCAGCACCGGCCCCGTGCCCAAGCGCAGCGAGCCTTGCTGTTCCAGTTGCGCCAACGTCCAGCGCACTTCGTCGAGGGGTTGGCCCAGCGCCGAGGCCAGAGCTTGGGCGCTGCGCTGGCCGTCTATGAGTGCCCACAGCAGGCGGTGAGATTCGGTGGCGGCCCTCTCCGGCTCTATCTCCAGAGCATCGAGGTCAAGCAGGTCTAGATCAAACAGATCGGCCTCTGCTCTACCTGTTGTCCTTGCAGGCGCGGCCACCAACGCAAAAGGCACGCTATGGGGGCGGATATGCGTCAGGTCAAGGTGAGCCGGATGGCTGGGTTCTGAAGCGGCCAGCACACGCCCCAACAGAGCGTCCATACTCAGCCCGATCAGGCTGGCCGCACTAAGGGGCGCGGGTTCTTCTTCGGCGGCCCAGCTTTCCTCGAAATGACAGGTTCCCCCCGCGTGGCGCGTCAGGGCTTGCACGGCGGCCAAGCCCTCTAGGTGCTGCGGCACGGTGGTACAAGACACCACTTGCTGCCCCGAAATCCCAATGACGGTCACGCCCGCGCCCGACGAGTGACAGCGCATCAGCCCAGTCTGACCGAGGCTCGCCACATAGCGGAGCAGCAGCGGTAGCGTTTCTGAAGTGTAGGTGGCTCTGAACATAGGCAACTCTCCGGTAAATTCTGTGGGGCCACAGGCGGTCAACATCCGAATGGGCCGTAGAGGTGAGGCTCTCCCGTCCGTGCAGGGTGATCTGACTGCGCCGACTTATTTCAGGATGTCCAGACTGCGGAGCAATTGAGTCACTACTGTTTTTTGCGAGCGCACGAAGCGGTCAAAGGTATCGCCCGTTGCGAAGTAGGCGTTCCATTTGTTCTGAGACAACTGCTGCTGCCAAGTCCGGCTCCGCACCATGCGGGTCATCATCAGCGTGAGGCGGGCGCGTTGGGCGGCGCTGATTCCGGCGGGAGCCACCACGCCGCGCCAGTTGGACACGTCTACGTCGATGCCTTTTTCGATCAGGGTGGGCAGATTGATGCCGTTCACAGCTTCGGGGGCCAAAATAGCCAGCCCGCGTACCTGTCCACTCTTCAGAGCGTCTTCTATTTCGCTGTAGCCCGCGCTGACCACGTCCAGCTCTCCGCCCAACATGGCAGCGGTGGCCTGTGCGCCGCCCGCCGAGGGCACATATTTCACCTGATCCATAGAAATATTGAGTTCGCGGGCCAGCTTGCCGATGGCGATGTGGGCGCTGCCGCCCGCGCTGCTGCCGCCAAACCGGATGCTGCTCGGCGCGGCCTTGAATGCGGCAACCAAGTCTTCGACATCACGGAACCGCGACTTGGCAGGCACGATCAGCACTTCGTAATCGGTAGTCAGGCGGGCAATCGGGGTCACGTCGCTGTTGAGGTCGAAGGGACTTTGGTTGAGCGGAATCCCCGCCACCATCACAAATCCGGTGAGCATGAGCTGATTGCTTTGTCCCTTGAGTTTCACAAATTCGGCCAAGCCCAGCGTGCCTGCTTTACCGGGCAGGTTGTACACGCTCACATCGTTAAAAATCCCCTCGCGCTTCAGGGTTTCGGCAATAGCTTTGGCGGTGTTGTCCCAGCCCCCGCCCACCGACGCCGGAGCCAGAATTTTGAGGGTTAAATTGCTCTGGGCCGATGCGCCAGAACCCGCAGCCAACAGCGCCGCACCCAAGGTAATTCCTAACAACTTCGAGCTGAACCGTTGTTCTGTTTTCATAGTGGTCTCCTTGCTTCACCTGAGGTTGCCCGCAAAACAAAATGAGCAAGACACCGAACACAGAAGCGGCGAGCTTCCGTAGGTCAGGGCTAGAACGAGTGGTTTGAACGGCTGAGGGCAAAGACCCGGAGATGGCGCTGTGATAACTGCCCGATTGGTCTTCTAAGAGCGAGATTAAGCAGGAGGATGTCACAATCCTCTGACTACCGGGTTATTAATTTGCATAAATATTGCGAAATTGGCGGCTTCAGCCAAAGGCGCGGGCCGGGATGACCGACACGGTTGAACAGCCGCAGCACGCCGAACCACCGTGGGGAGCAGGCAGGCACAAGCTCAGCACGCGGTCAGTCAGCAGCCAATTTGAAAGCCGTTCATGCTAGGTTTCTGTCCGATCAGGGCAAGCAGAAAAGAGACGGAACCCGCCTTACTGCTGGCCGTCCGGCACCAGCATCAGCACCGTTCCAGCCTTCACGGGCAGGGCTTCCCAATCGTCTGCGGGGGTCAGGCGATGGGCTTCACTGGCCCGCAGGCGCACAAAATCGCCCTCGGACAGGTCTATCAGGGCTTCTCCGGTCAGGCAGACCAGCCAGCCCGACTCGCTGGGGCCAGCCTGCTTGCCGTCCATCGCCAGCACGCGCACCTCGGCTCCCGGCAGCACCACCCAAGCACCGGGCGCACCCGCAGCGAGGCGGGCCAAGTTCAGCGGCGGCGGCGCTTCGGGGCGGGCGCGGGACGGCACTCAGCAACCTGCCTTACTCGGCCCGCGCGGCCTGATTCAGTTTCTTGCTGGCCTGTAGCGCCATACCTTTGGCCTTCTTCACGTCCAGCCCCAGCGTAGGCGCAATGTCTTCGACTTTCTGGCCCCGCTCACGGGTGGCGGTGACGAGTTGGCGTTCCTGCTCGCTGAGTACCGACAGATGGGGCTTGAGTTCCGCCCAAGTCAGCGGAGTTTTAGCCGGTGCTTTGGCCGCCGCCGCCTTGGAAGCAGGCTTCTTGGCGGGCGCTTTCTTGGTGGCCGTCGCCTTGGCTGCACTGGCCTTAGCCGGGGCCTTCTTGCTGGCCGAAGCTGCCTTTCTCGTTCCCGCTTTGGCCGTTCCAGACGCCTTCTTCGCGGGTTTGGCGGGCTTGCCTTTCGGCTCCTTGCCCCGTTCTTCGAGGATTTCTAGGGCACGTTCGGCGGTCAGCGTGCCTTCTTCTTCACCCTTACGTAATGTGGCGTTGCGCTCTCCGTCGGTCAGGTACGGCCCAAAGCGGCCTGATTTGAGCAAAATGGGGGCCCGGCCCTCGAACTCGAAGGTTTGCAGCGGCGCGGCAGCCACCCCACGCGCCCGGAAACGCGGCTGCATGAACAGCGCCTCGGCTTCCATGATACCCACGCTGAACAGTTGCTCGTGATTGGTGAGGCTGCGGCTGTCGTTGTCGCGCTTCAGGTACGGGCCGTATTTGCCGTTGAAGGCCCAGACTTCCTCGCCCTCGGACGTGCCCACCAAGCGGGGCAAACTGAGCAGCCTCAGCGCCCGCTCCAGCGTCAATTCGTTCAGGTCGTCGCCGGGAAACAGGCTGGCGGTGCGAATAGGCGGGTTGCCCTCGCCCAGCGTCACATACGGGCCGTAGCGCCCAGCGCGGGCCACCACCGGATGCCCGCTGGCCTCGTCGGTGCCGATCACGCGGTCTCCGCTGGGGCGGCTCAGAATCTCGGCGGCCCGTTCCGCCGTCAGTTCGTCCGGGGCCATGCCTTCGGGGAGGTTGGCTTTTTGCTCGCCCAGTTGCATGTACGCGCCGTAGCGCCCCACCCGCACCTCTATGCCCGTGCCTTCCAGTTTGGGAATCCGGATGGTCGCAATCCCGCGTGCGTCTATCTCGCCCATCTGCTGCTCGATCAGGGGCCGCAGCGCCATGCCTTCGCCGTTGTCGCCCAAGAAGAAACGGCGCAAGTACGGCACGCGCTGTGCCCGTCCACCCGCGATATCGTCCAAATCTTCTTCCATGCGGGCGGTGAAATCGTAGTCCACCAGCTTGCCGAAGTGGTGTTCCAGCAACGCAGAAGTCGCAAAGGCCGTCCAAGACGGAACCAACGCCTGACCTTTTTTGGCCGCGTAGCCCCGGTCTTGAATGGTGCCCAGAATGCTGGCATACGTACTCGGACGCCCGATGCCCGCACCTTCCAGCGACTGCACGAGGCTGGCTTCGGTGTAGCGGGCGGGGGGCTGGGTGTCGTGGCCTTCGGGTTTGGCGGCCTGTCCGGTCACGGTCTGCCCAGCTTTCAGCGGGGGCAAGGGCGTTTCGCGGTCTTCGAGGGCGGCGGCGGGGTCATCGCTGCCTTCCACGTAGGCCCGCAGGAATCCGGGGAAATCGATAGTGCGGCCCGACGCGCTCAGGGTGACGTCATCGCCTAAAGCCTGCCCAGTCAGGCGCACGCGCAGGCCCCGGCCCCGTGCGTCGGCCATCTGGCAGGCCACCGTGCGCTTCCAGATCAGGTCGTACAAGCGCCATTCGTCGCCGCCCAGTTCGGCCCGCAGTTGGTCAGGCGTGCGGAAGGTGCTTCCGGCGGGCCGCACCGCCTCGTGCGCTTCCTGTGCGTTTTTGGCCTTCTTGGAATACACGCGGGGCTGAGGACTCAGGTAGTCCGGGCCGTACATTTCCTGCACCTGTGCGCGGGCCGCCGACACTGCCTCTGCCGACAGGTTGGTGGAATCGGTACGCATATAGGTGATGTAGCCGCCCTCGTACAACCGCTGAGCGGCCCGCATAGTGCGCGTGGCGGCAAACCCCAGCTTGCGGCTGCCTTCCTGCTGCAAAGTGGACGTAATAAACGGTGCGTAAGGCTTTTGCGTAAACGGTTTTTCTTCGGCAGAAGCGATGGTGAGGGTCTGGCCCTTCAGAGCATCGGCCAACGCTACGGCGCGGGTTTCGTTCATTTGCAGCACGCCGGAATCGGATTTCAGCTTACCTGTCAGCGGGTCAAAATCTTTGCCTGTAGCGAGGCGAACGCCGCCCACATCGGTCAAGCGGGCGGGAAAAGTCGCGCCCTCTGCGGTTTGGGCCGTGACCAACAAGTCCCACCACGACGCACTGACAAAGCGCATCCGCTCGCGCTCCCGCTCTACCAGCATCCGGGTCGCCACCGACTGCACGCGGCCCGCGCTGAGCTTGGGGGCCACCTTCTTCCACAGCACGGGCGAAACCTCGTAGCCGTACAAGCGGTCTAGGGCGCGGCGGGTTTCTTGCGCCTCTACCAAATTGGTGTCTATAGAACGCGGGTTGGCGATGGCCGCCAGAATCGCCTCTTTGGTGATCTCGTGAAACACCATGCGCTTGACCGGCACTTTGGGTTTGAGTTCCTGAAACAGGTGCCACGCGATACTTTCGCCCTCGCGGTCATCGTCCGTCGCCAGAATGATCTCGTCGGCCTCGCTCGCCATCTTGCGGAGCTTGGCCACATGCGCCCGCTTGTCCGGCGACACCACGTACAGAGGCCGGAAGTCGTCTTCTATGTCCAGTCCCAGTCTGGCCCACGCCTTGCCCTTGTACTTTTCGGGAATATCGGCAGCACTTTTGGGCAGATCACGAATATGGCCGATGCTCGATTCCACCGAGTAGCCCTTACCGAGATACTTTTCGATGGTACGGGCCTTGGCGGGCGATTCGACGATCACCAGAGTGTTGGTTGCAGGGCCTGTGGACTTGGTGGGTAGAGTGGGCATGTTGGTTTGGGGGCGCTCCCTGAGAAAAGGATGGGAACTTGCGGGCGAGCCTAGCACAGCGGCGTGGCGTGTAAAGCGGCCATACTCCGCCTGTCAAGCCCCAGCCTGCCGCCTTTTGACCGTGTGACCCGCACCCCATCTTATGTTTTCCTTTATGCTAGGCTGCGGCCCTATGCGCTCGCGTGGCTCCACTCTGACCCTGTTGCCGCTGGCTGTGGTGGGCCTACTGGCACTGGGGTTTTTGTTGCTGCCGGGGCCGCGCGTACCGCACCCGGAGCAGCCTTACGGGGCGGTGGTGGTATTGGGGGCCGCGCAATACGCAGGCAAACCCAGCCCCGCCTTTCAGCGCAGGCTCGATCACGCTCTTGCGCTGTACCGGGCGGGCGGCGTGCAAACCATCGTGGTTACAGGCGGCAGGCGTCCGGGCGACCCACACACCGAGGGCGAAGTAGGCCGCAGCTACCTGACGCGCTTGGGCATCCCGGCGGCGCGGGTGTTGGCCGAGACCCGCAGCCGCACCACCATCGAAAACCTCCGCAACGCCCGCGTGTATTTGCCGCCCCAGACCCCTATTACCCTCGTCACCGATGAAGCTCATGCCCCCCGCGCTTTGGCCCTCGCCCGCGCTCTGGGCTTTGAGGCCAACGCCAGTGCCAGCCCCCTGAGCGCCAACGTGAGTGCCAGCTACCTGCTGCGCGAAAAAGTGGCGCTGGCGGCCTATGCACTGATCGGCATTCGGGGCTAAGAAGCTGCTGATCCTTTCGATTTCCAAGCCACAAAGAGTGAGATCAGATTACCGTGATGGGGCGAGTCCAATCTGTTTCCTAAATCGGGATCATTGACTACTTCTATTGCGCCACTCTCCAGCATATCAGCGTACATATTCAAAAATTCGCCCAAGCTGTCAGCCAAGACGTACATCACCTGATCGTCTCGCCCACAGTTGATGACTTGCCCAAAGATTCCCTTGGATGCCGGGACAAAATCCACCGCCAAATAATTGCCCCCCGGCCCACCGAAGGCGATCCTGCCGGGATGCAGAAAAACTTCAGCAATCTTGTCTTCCTCAAACGATTGAACATAGAGTTCTTCTACTGTGAGATCTGCCGACAACTCCACAGCCAACATACGCTGACTGAAGATTCCCCAGTAATCGATGAATTCATAGCCACAGAAGATGCCACATGCATCCCCAGCCTGCCCGTTGTGCAGTCGGTACAGTTGCAACAATTCATCAGAAAGAATGATCCCTTCTGCTAATAAAAATTCATTCTCTTGATCGGTCAATGGTGGATTCAGGTCTTCCAGCATTTCCGGGACTTCGCTCTGCAACCAGTTTTTTATTCGAGTTATCGCAGACTCTATGCTCGGTTGTGGGCGTATGGTCACAGCTAACTGTACGGCAACTTATTGAGAGTCAAGATTTTGCTTTCAGTCTCCCGCCCCCAATACCCGCCCGCCCTCAGCTTCAGCTCCGGCCTCCCGGTTGTGCCTGTGCTGCCTTTTCGCCGCCGTCGTTGGCCTGCCCCCCAGACTCCCTTCCCTCATCCGAGGCCAACGGGTCAAGGGTGGCGGGCGTCCAGCCTTTGCCCTGCACGCTGTCTTGGTGGCCGCTGGTTGGCTCCGGTGTGGCCTGACCATCCGAGCAGGCTGGACACTGGGGCAACAATCCAGCCACTTCCAGCGTATGGCCGCAACGCAGGCACGCCACAACCCCACTGTGGGGCGAACCGACATCCAGCGTCAGGGGCCACTGCAAATCCCACGGCGGCACCACCTGAAGGCCGGGGGGCGGGTTGTCTTTGTGCGTAAACACGGTCAGGTTGCCGTCTTGCTCAAAGTAGGCCCGCTGCACTTCTCCGAGTTGGCGCACCCCCTGACCCCGCAGGCGCTCGAACAGGTCTTCGCGGCTCAGGTTGGCGCGGCCCAGCGCATTCGGCACCATCACGCCGCCCCGCACCAGTTCTACGGGCAGACCTTCCACAAAGGTTTCGACCCGCTCGCTGCGAATGACCAAAAAGGTCAGCAGGCGCTGCAATCCCACCACCAACGCCAAAGTAAGCATGGCGTGTAGCAGCGGCACTTCCGGGTAAAACATAGGATCGCCCGCCGCCGACCCCAGCCCGATGACGATGGCGAGTTCCAGCGGGCTAAGTTGTGCCAGACCGCGCTTGCCCGTGATGCGGAGCAGCAACATCAGCCACACGAACATCAGGGTGGTGCGGAAGACGATTTCTAGGAGAAACAGTGGGGGTACGTCGCCCAGAAACATCCGGCCCCAGTCGAAAGGGACGATTTCGGCGCTCATGGATGGCGGCCAGCACGGGCTTCAGCTTCAGCGGCACCCTGTTCCGGCAACCCCAGTCCCGCCAAAATGCGGGCGCGGTTCCAGCCGATCAGGGCCGACAGTTCAGCCAGAGTCTCTTCGAACGCCGTCCCCGGCTCTAGCCCGCGCAACTTCGCCCACAGCGCATTGCGCCGCACCAAAAACGCTCGGCCTAGAGATTTCCCGTTTCCCGCAGTTTGACCCGGCATGATGCCCAGAGTGTAGCCAGTTGGGTCGCCAAGTGACGGCGCTGCGCTACGGTCAGGCCCGCTGTCGTTCTGTAAACACCGAGTGGTTCTGAATACTGCGCTTGACCCGCAGCTTGCATTCCGAAGCTGAAGTTTTTGGCAAGAAGGCATGAACATTGAATGAGAAGATACAGTCAGGAGACAGGGCGCATTGGCCTAGATTGGGGCTGTACCGCTCCCACATGCCCCCAACGTGCGGTGCAGACCGCCGAGCTATTTGCATGACTGCCGTAAGAACTGGCGTGAGAAGATAGATCCACGGAAGCGGTTTTCCTGATCGGTTTCTTTCGGCTGGAAACTCTTGGTACAGGCTGATGCTGTTGCCCCGGCTGTGTCCGAGCCACTGCGCCGATCTGCCCGCTTCTTCCGGCCCGTTCTGCCTCCAGAGCGGTTGCCAGACCCTCCTAGGCTGCGCCCCCCTATTCTCGCCCTTTCTCCAGAGGTACTGCCCAACGTGACTCTTCCGACTTCCGCCCTCCATACCGCCCTGCGTGACCTGCTGCGTGTGCATGCGCCGGAAGCGACGCTGCTTGCCTCTGTGGGCAAACAGGTGCTGAGCGTGCGTGCCGACGCCGCGCCCTTCGAGACACCCAGCGGCGAACTGATTCCGCCCGATGCTTGGTTAGACCGGGGCCAGTTGTCTTGGCTGACGCGGGACGGGGCGCTGCTGGGCCTGCTCTGGAGCGAAGAAGCGGCGGTGCCCGAGGGGGCAGTAGAAGTGCTGACGCTGCTACTGTCGGCGGCCAGTGCCGAGGGAGCCAACCGCGAGGCCGACATGCTGATTACTCAGCTCCCCGCGCCTACCGCGTGGCTGAATGCCGATCTGGTGTTCCGACAGGTCAGCCGTACCTTTCTGGAACTGTTCGGCTTTCATGGGCCAGAAGTGGTAGGGCAACCGCTGCAAACGGTGTTTCCGGGGCGTGAGGACTTGGTACACAGCCTGACCCTCGCCGCGTCGGGGCGGGCCAGCCACCTGGCCGACGAATACGCGCTGGTGCCTGACCGGAGCGCGGCTGCAACTGTGGCAGCGGGCGGAACAGGCGCGGCAGGAACAGCCAGCGCAGGCACAGGCGTCTGGCTGCGCGGCGAGGCCCGGCCCTACTTTGGCGGCGCGTCGGCGGGTGTGCTGTGGACGGTGCAGGACGTGAGTGGCGAGCGCCAAGAGGCGGCCCGGCTCACGGCGTTGCTGGACGGCCTCGAAACACCGTTGGCCCTGCTGACCGACACAGGAACGGTGTTGGCGGCCAGCACGGGCCTGTCTGATCTGGCTCCGGCCACCGCGCCCGCCATCGTGGGCACCCCGCTGTGGACTTGGCCCTGCTTTGCCGACCTGCCCTCGGAACTGGTGCGCGACCTCGTGCGCGTGGCGGCCAGCGGCGGCGCGGCCAACGGCGACGTGCCCCTCGTATCGGGCGGAACTTTGCCTCTGGCTCTGCGGCGCAGCACCGCGCCGGGGTTGTTGGTGGCGGCGGGCCTCAGCGGGCGCGGCATGGGCTTGCAGGCGTCGTCCAGCGTGGTGGCACAGGTGTTGGCGCTCAGCGACGCGGCCACTATCTTGCTCGATCACGCGGGCCGCGCCCAACTGGTCAGCGAGCAGGCCGCTCAACTGGTGGGTCTGGACGCTGCCAAGCTGCTGAACCTGAGCCTCTCGCGGGTGCTGGGAGAACTGGGAGTGCGCCTGCACACGCCGGAAGGCGACCCTCTGTCTATTCCCGACCTGCGGACGCTGAACCTGCCCCTGATCCGCGAACTGCTGGTGGTGCGCCCAGACGGAGTGGCCCGCCATATGGAGGTGCGGGCCACCCGCGTAGAAGAAGGCAGCAAACCCGGCACGCTGCTGGTGCTGCGCGACCTGACCGCCCTGCGCCGCGCACAGGCCAAAATGAAGCACGACGCCCGCCACGACGCCCTGACCGGACTGCCCAACCGTCCCGGCCTGCGCGAACACTTGGCGGCGTCGGCCACCCCCAAAACGGGCGCGGTGGTCTGCCTGGACGCCGACGGCTTCGGTGCACTGAACGCCGCGCTGGGCCGCACCGCCTGCGATCATCTGCTGATTCAGCTGGCCGCCCGCCTGAACGACCTCGCCGGGCTGCACGGGGGCCTCGCCGCACGTCTGGCCGACGATACGTTTGCCGCCCACCTGCCCGACCTCAGTGCCGACGAAGCGGTACACGCGATTCAGGCGACGTTGCAACTGCCCCTGCGTTCGGGCCGCCGCGACGTGTCGCTGACTTTTGCGCTGGGTGTGGCGCACCTGCCCGCCGACATGACCGCCGACGCCGCCCTAGCCGACGCCGAAATTGCCATGCAGCACGCCAAACGGCAGGGCCGCGCCCAGACCAGCGCCTTTCATCCGGGGTTGCGGGCCAGCGTGGCTGAAGCGTATGAGTTGGAAGACGCCCTGCGCGGCGCGATTGCGGGCGAGCAGTTTACGCTGCTGTATCAGCCCGCTGTGCGCCTCGCAGATGGGCAGCCGTTCAGCGCCGAAGCCCTGCTGCGCTGGCAGCACCCCACGCTGGGAACCTTGGCCCCCAGCCGATTCTTGCCGCTGGCAAGCCGCAGCGACCTGATTATGCAAGTGGGCGACTGGGTGGTTCAGGAAGCCCTGCGGGGCCGCGCCGCTATCCGGGCCAGCGTGCCCAAGCACCTAGACTGGCGCGTGAGCGTGAACCTGAGCCTCGAAGAACTGCGGCGCAGTGCGGGCTTGGAGCACCTGATGCCCTTGCTGGCCCAGCAGGGCGCACCCGACATAGAAGTGTCGGCGGGCAGCCTGCTCGATCACAGTCAGGATACGTTGGGCCTGCTGGAGCAACTGCGGACGCACGGCGCACGCCTGATCGTGGACGACTTTGGCGACGGAGCCAGCAGCCTGACGGCACTGACCCGCTTTCCCCTCAGCGGCCTGAAACTGCACCCGACCCTGACCGCCCGCCTGCCCAACGACGAACGCAGCCTGACGCTGGTGCAGGCCACGATTGATCTGGCCCACCGCCTGAACCTGCATGTGACGGCAGTCGGTGTAGAAACGCAGGAGCAACTGGGCGTGCTGCGCGACCTCGGCTGCGACGCCGCGCAGGGCTACGCCATCACCCCGCCCCTGTCGGCGGACGCTCTGGGCCTGTGGCTGGCCGAACGGTAGGTTCTGGGGAGTGGGTAGAAGGCGGTAGAGAGTGGGAAGGCCGTGCTGCCCGCAACATCTCCACCTCATCTTTGTAACACGCCCTTCGACCCTAGACCCTTAGAGCGCCACCCTTAGACCGCCTTCCAACTCCCCAGTCGAAGCGCAGTCAGCACCCAAGCAGAGAGCAACGTCACGACTTCCGACGTTGCTCTCTGGCAGGCAATAACTGTATGAAAGGACGTTCAGGGGTACAGGTCAAACCCGCTGTCGTTGAGCAGTTGCTCCAGTTTCTTCTTGGCGTCCTGAATCTGGGCCATCTCTTCTGCCTCGAAATACACCTTGGTGGGGCGGCCCGGACGGCTGCGGGCCAGATCCCACGTGACGCCGGACAAGTCGGCCTCTAGGTCAAATTGTTTGAGGGCAGCCTTGATGGCTTTTTCTGGAACTCCGGCATGAATAGCCATGTCGTCTTTGATCACCCTAACAACGTAGCAGAGACTCCGGCCCCCATTGCGAAGACAACGTTACACCCGTGCGGTCAGCCGCCGAAGGCTTTGGCGTTTTTCTTCATACCAGACACCAAAAATCCACCTTATAGCCCTAGTAGAGGCTGGCCGCGAGATGAAGCGGAATCCAGATCACTCCCCTCCCACACACTTGTCATCCCACGGTAAAGCCGAGTTCTTACACTGTGTCCATGTCTCTGACCACTGGCGACCTCGTGTCCGACTTCACCGCCCAAACCGACCAAGACCGCCCCTACCAGTTTGCCCAGCACAGCGGCAGCTGGCGCGTCCTCTTCTTTTTTCCCCGTGCCAACACCACCCATTGCCAGATGCAGGCGCGGCGCTATCAGGCGCTCAGCGGCGAATTCGCGGCACGCGGCGTATCGCTGTTGGGCGTCAGCAGCGACACCCGCAAACAGCAACTCATGTTCCGGGATATCTGCAAGGTGGATTTCCCCCTGATTTCAGATACCGACCACGCTGTCAGCCGTCAATTCGGCGTACTCGACACCCTCGTGCCCGGTGAGGAAGTGCAGGTGGCCCGGCGCGAAACCTTTCTGATCGACCCACAGGGCCGGATTGCCCAGCACTGGCAAGGCGTTGACCCTGCCACAGACGCGGCGATGGTGCTGGAAGAAGTGAAGCGCACCATGGCCTGAACACAGTGCGACCTGAATACAGTACGGCCTGAACACGGTTCGAGCGCAGGCCAAAACAGAGAGGCAGCCTTTTCGCGCTGCCTCTCTGTTTTGATCTGTTTTGGCCCACCTGGAGCGAGGAACCAAGCGTCAGCGGCTTACTTTTCTACCGAAAGAGAGAGCAATGCCCTGTCGTCCACACCCTGACCGCTGAAGTTCAGCTCGGCAATGTTAGGGCCCAGGTCTGCGCCGGGTTCTGCCGTCACTTTCAACACCACCCGCACGACTTCCGCATAGTTGACCTGAACACTGGCCGAGTTGTCTTTGGTGCGGCGAATGTCCTTGAGCAGGCCCGCTTGAACCAGTTCGACATTCACACCTTTGGGCAAGTCGGAGGCCGTCATTTTCAGCCACTCGGCGCGGTTTTCGGGAGAAGCGACATCGACGCCCACCCGCTGAGTAAAGTCGATGACGACGGCATCGAACATGCTTTCGCTCACCCCGAGCATGGCGCGTGGGTATTTGATCTGAACAAATACAGTTTGGCCGGGGGCCACACGCACCACCGAAAAGGGCGTCTCCAGCGCAACCGGGTTGTAGGGCTGAGCGCCCATGACGGCAGGAGCGCAGGAAGCCAGCAAGGCGGGCAGGGCAAGGGCCAACAGGAACTTTTTCACGCCTGACAGCTTGGCCGAGAATGAGTTTTCTGTGGGGAAGATATGAGGAATCTCAGTCGGAGGGCCTAGACGGGCAACCCATCCGGGGAACCGGGCAGATACGGCGCGGCGGCCTCGAAGCCTTCCAGTGCGCCGGGAATCAGCGCCCAATCGTCGTCCTCTTTGCGCGTCAGGCCTTGCAGCACCATGCGGTTCAGTTCGGCTTCTACCCGCTGGCCCACCCGCCGCAAGGGCATATCAGACACGCCGTCTACGCCGCGCCAAGCCAAAAATGCCCGGTGAAAGTCGGGCAAAGCGTCCAGACCTACGCGAGTTTCTAGGGTGCGCCAGCGGAGTTCAGGGGCTGTCATGCTGTCTGTTGTAGCCCACCCACGCTCCCGGCTGCAATGGGGCATCTCTTTGGTTCGGGCGCTTTACAATGAACCTATGACGGACGCGCCTGACCCGCCCATTCCCGCAGACCTCACCCGGCATCTGGAGTCGCTGGGCGGGCAACTGGTGTGGCGCATGGGCAAGGATGACGTGAGCGACGAGATCGTGGTGAGATTAGGATTCGCCTCGGCCACGCCACGTTTTGCCCACCTGCCGCGCTTGAGGAGTGCCAACGACACCGAGCTGCAAGACGCCATGCAGGCGGGCCGCGTGGTGATCGAGTGGGTGGATTGAGCCTGTACCTCCTAAATCCTAAGGTTCCCGCGTGATCTTGGAAGCACAGCAGAGCTTCAGCTTGACTCACCCGCACGGGCAGGCGGCGGCCTTGGCCTTCGTGCGCGATCCGTCGCTGGCGTTGTCGAGGGTACGCTTTCTGCGCGGGTTGGCGGGCAACGCCGAGGGCGTGCGCGGAGAATTGATCGTGCCTGTGCCCGTGTTGGGTGAAGTGGATTTGCCGTTTTTCAGCCTGCTGCAAGTGACGCCAGACGGAGCAACACTGACGCCCCAGCTCATCTCAGGCGAGCGGGCGTGGGTGGAAGTCAGCGGCACGGCCTCGGCAGACAGCACGGGCCTGATCAGCTTCCATTTTCATTTTGTGGCCCACCTTGCCACCCCCGAAGCCGAGGGCTGGGGCGGCGCGGCGTTCGAAAAAATGGTGCGGGCAGCGGCGGGCCGCACGCTTGAACGGGTGGCGCGGGAGTTGCCGCAGGGGATCGGGGCGGCGGTGGCGGCGGAAACGGCTCAGTAGAAACAAATTACTCGTCTTAGACCCGTTGACCCTAGACCCTTAGACGCCTTGCCTCCCCTTGACAATCCACGTCCCACACCCCAACCCTGTCCCGCATCCCTGACCCCCCGCCCCCCACAGCGCCTCTCACAGCGCCCACCTGAAATTCGTCCCTGTTCTGACCCCTGACCTTGCGTTACCCTGCAAGGCGTCTGGGCTGCCACCGTGCAGACCGGGCCGGGCGGGGCCGCAGGCGACATCCTCTCCAGGTAGTTTCCCTAGTTCTGTGAGACAGAGTTCTGTGAGACGCACCCCCGCCCCGTCAGGAGAACGTATGCGGAAGTTTTACACGTCGGAGTCGGTATCGGAAGGACACCCGGACAAGTTGGCAGACTTTATTTCGGACTCGATTCTGGATGAGTTTTTGCGAATGGAGCCGGAAAGTCGCGTGGCTGTGGAAACGCTGGTGACCACCGGCATGGCCGTCGTTGCGGGCGAGGTGCGGGCCACCACCGCGCACGTGGACATCCAGAAAACGGTGCGGGAAGCCGTGAAACAGGTGGGCTACACCCGCGCCAACTACGGATTCGATGCCGAGTACAGCGCCGTGCTGGTGGCTATTCATGAGCAGTCGCCCGAGATTGCGGGGGGCGTAGACCACTCGGAAGAATGGCGGGCCATGACGCCTGCCGAGCGTGCGTTGCCCCAGAACGCCTATTCGGAGGTGGGGGCCGGGGATCAGGGCCTGATGTTCGGCTACGCCACCGACGAAACGCCGGAGCTGATGCCGCTGCCGATTTCCTTGGCGCACAAGCTGACGCGCCGTTTGGCCGAGTTGCGGAAGGCGGCGATTGCGGCCCAGACGCGGCAAACCGAACTGCAAGAGGGCCAGAGCCTCAGCGACGCCGACACCGCCGCCCTGCACTTTGCCTACCTGCGCCCCGACGCCAAAGCACAGGTGACGGTGGTGCGCGACGGCGAGCCACACGACGCCACCGAAACGCTGGTGGATACGGTGGTCATCAGCACGCAGCACGATGAACACGTATCGCAGGAGCAGATTCGCACCGACATGATCGAACAGGTCATTCGCGCCGTGATTCCCGCCGAGTTGCTGAACGCCGACACCAAGTTTTTCATCAATCCCAGTGGGCGTTTTGTGATCGGCGGGCCGCACGGCGACACGGGACTCACGGGCCGCAAAATCATCGTGGATACCTACGGCGGGGCTGTACCACACGGCGGCGGCGCATTTAGCGGCAAAGACCCCACCAAAGTCGACCGGAGTGCGGCCTACTACGCCCGCTACATCGCCAAAAACATCGTGGCGGCGGGGCTGGCACGGCGGGCCTTGGTGGAGGTGGCCTACGCGATTGGCCGCGCCCACCCGGTCAGCCTGCGCGTGGATACCTACGGCACGGGCACGGTGTCCGACGAAACGTTAGCCGCGCTGGTGGCCGCTCACTTCGACGCCCGCCCGCAGGCCATCATTGCCGAACTGGATTTGCGCCGCCCCATTTACGCCCAGACCGCTGCCTATGGTCACTTTGGCCGCGACGGATTTCCGTGGGAAGCCACCGACAAAGCCGGGAAGCTGAAAGCTGCGGCTCAGGCTGAAGTCGTACTCGGCTAATCACCGATAAAAAGGGGGCCAGACGCGGGGGAATACCCGGTGTGCTGGCCCTTTTTTGGCTTGCCGAAATTGCTGCGCCCTCCCCTACCCCCGCTCTCCCACTCCCCCGTCCACCCGCAACTGGGTTTCCAACTTCTCGGCCTCGCGTTCGGCGTACACGTCGGCGTGAATGCGGCGCAGGGCGTTGGCGCTGGCACGCGGCACCATTTCGCTGATGTCTGCGCCGTAGCTGGCAATTTCGCGCACCATGCTGCTGCTCACAAAGCTCCAACGGGTCGCGGCCATGATGAACACGGTTTCTACCTCGCCGATCTGACGGTTCAGGTGCGCGATCTGAAGTTCGTATTCGTAGTCCGACACGGCCCGCAGCCCGCGAATGATGATGCCTTTTTGCTGCTGGCGCATGTAATCCACCAGCAGGCCGCCAAAGCTGTCCACGCTGACGTTGCCGAAGTGCGCGGTGGCCTCGCGCAAAATCTCCAGCCGCTCTTCTAGCGTAAATAGGTGGCGTCCGGTTTTGCGGGCGTTGTGCATCACGGTCACGGTCACGTGGTCGAAGATTTTGGCGGCCCGCGTCAGCACATCCATGTGGCCGCTGGTGATGGGGTCGAATGATCCGGGGAAGACGGCGTTCATGTGGGTTGGATGCTAGCGGGTTCTGAAGCTTCAGTGTTCTCGTCCTCCGCTTCTTCCAGTTCCCGCCGCTCGTAGATGGTCAGCGAGTTGCTGCCGTACTCGCGCAGTTCCCGTTCGAAGTCGGGGTGTTCGGGCAAGTTCAGGGCCACGCGCTCCCAGCGGTCTGGGTGCTGGCAAATCAGCAGGCCGCCGGGGGCCACGATCTGGCCCTTCAGGAGCGAGGCGGCGAGGCGCGGGATGTCTTGGGCATAGGGCGGGTCGCTGAACACCACGTCGAAGCTTCCCAGCGCGGGCAGGAGGCTTTCGGCGTCGCCCTTCAAGATTCGCACCTTCAGTTGCGCGGCGCGGGCATTCTCGTCCAGTGTACGCACGCCGCGCGGGTTCATTTCGATCAGCGTGACCGAATAGCCCCGGCTGGCGGCTTCCAGCCCAATCGCGCCGCTGCCGCCGTGCATATCCAAGAATCGGCGTCCGGGGGGCGGCCCAGCAGGCAAGCGCGACGCGAGCATGTCGAACAGGCTTTTGCGAATGCGGACATTGGAGGGCCGCGCTCCTTCCGGCACCTGCAGTTCCCGGCCTTTGGCGCTGCCGCCCAGAATACGCAGGCTCATAGGAGTGACCAGACAGGCAAGCCGGGGGCTGAAAACGTGAAGTTCATCCGTGCAGGGTAACGCAGCCGGAGCAGACGAACAGGCCAAGCCAGAAATCTGTCCCAGAAGTTCAATGTAGAAACAGGGCGGCCCCCGCTTGGAAGGCCGCCCCGAATACCGCTGTGATCTGTGCTTGGAAATCAGTCCTTAGAGGCGGACGCCCGTGCAGGCCACGCCCGCGTCGGCTGGGGTGCCCGTCGCGCCCGTTGCGGTGTGAATGTTGAAGTAGGTCGCTGCCGTGACCACATTGGCGGCCACTTCGCCGTTGAGGGCCAGATAACCGCTGCTGTCGGTCTTGCCCACAATCGTGCTGGCCATGATCGGTGCGCCGCCGCTCTTGCAGGGGTCAGCGCTGGCCGTGCCCTGCACGTGGTAGTGGGCCACGTAGTAGGTATCGGCCTTCAGGCCAGTCACGCGGGCAGCGGTCATGACCATATCGCCGCGCCGCACGTTTACGCCGCCCACAGGATTCAGCTCACCAGCGGCAGGTTGCTTGCCCAGCGTGTAATTGGTACCGATGCCCCGGTCAATCAGGCTGCAAGAGGACAGGGCGGCGGCGGCAACGGCAGAAAGCATCAGGATTCGTTTCATGGGGAGAACCTCCAGACCACGCCCCTATGCACAGCATGGGTTGGCGTGGTCTTTAGAATGTGACGCTATGCTGCACTGCTGCCGAGTTGGTCAAGAGTAGTCCCGCCCGCAAATTGAAGGGCACGCCAACCTGTTCTAAAGATTGGGCCAACACGACCACACAAAGCGCCGCCTGCACAGGAGCAGACGGCGCGGCAAAACTATGGTGCCTTAAAACTATGTTTCCCCCGGCGGTTATTCTTCCAGCGACTCGCTGAAGCCGTCGACATCATCCAAGTACTCGGTCATCCATGCTTTCAGGGCCGTTTTCAGGTAGCCGCCCGCGATCATCATGGTGGCGTCAAGGTAATAGCTGCCCTCATAGATGTAGGCCTGAGTGTAGTAGTTGCCGTTCCATTCGTTGGCCAGTTCTACGTCTAGGGCATCTTCATCGTCGCTGTAGTCCCAGTAGGAGCTGGCGGTCACGCGGGTGCAGACGTTGCTCTTGCAATTGCTGAACCACATGTCTACTTGGCGTTCGCCCGCCGTCACCGTGAGGCTGGGATCTTCGTCGGGGTTGGCCGGATTGACCGTGACCTTGTAGCCTGCCTCGCGCAGGACGGCGGCCACGCTGTTGGGCGTCGCGGCCTGAATCTGACCAGTGCTGCCGCCTACGGTGGGCGCGGCAGCTCCCCCGGCAGAGGCCACACCAAGTCCGGAGGTCAGCAGAAGGGCGGCAGCAAGAAGCACCTTGTTCACTGGTTTTGTCTTCATAACGTCACATTACGTCATTTTTACGGCCAATTGCTGTATGTATTGGGGGGGATACGAGCGCGGCCTTCGGCGTTCCTTACCGTTCGGCTTACAACACTCATTCTTCACATGATTTCGTCTGTGCATTGTGAGGTATGACCCCGCCGCCCACCGAGTCTGCTGCTCTTGCCCGTGAATCCTCGTCTTCCAACCGCACGCGCAAACGCACATTCGGTGTGTACATCGGCAGATTCGAGCCGCCGCACATGGCCCACCTGCTGGTGATGCAAGAAGCGCTGGAGAGCGTGCAGAAGCTGATCGTGGTGATCGGTAGCGCCGAGGCCGCCCGCAACACCAAAAACCCGTTTACGGCAGCCGAGCGGGAAGCGGTGCTGACGGCCATGCTGGAAGGCGTGGGCATTAAGAAATCGCGCCTGCTGTTCGTGCATGTCCGCGACTACTTTTATAATGAAGGGCTGTGGCTGGGAGCCGTGCAGCGCGGCGTACAGGCCCACACGCACGGCAGCAGCGACGTAGCCCTGATCGGTCATGTCAAGGATGAAAGCAGTTACTACCTGCGTTCCTTTCCGGCTTGGGAGTTTATTCCGACGCATGTGGTTAGCCCGCTGAGTGCCACCGATGTTCGCAAGGCGTACTTTGAAGACCGCCTAGACGATGTGCGGGGCATGGTTCCGCCCGCCGTGCATGCCTTCTTGGATGCCTTCCGCGCCCTGCCCGAATACGCCGAGTTGCGTGAGGAATACCAGTATTTGCAGGCCTACCGCGCCGCGTGGAAAGACGCGCCGTTCGCGCCCGTGTTCGTGACCACCGACGCCGTGATCACGCGCAGCGGGCATGTGCTGGTGGTGCGGCGGGCGGGGTTGCCGGGCCGGGGCCGCCTTGCCATGCCGGGGGGTTTTCTGGAACCCGGAGAAACGCTGCTGCACTGCGCTGTGCGCGAGGCGCACGAAGAAACTGGCCTCAGCGAGGGCGTGAATCTGGCCGGAGCCTTACGCGCTCAGGCGGTGTTCGATTACCCAGACCGCAGCCAGCGCGGGCGCACTATTACGCACGCCTACCACTTCGATTTGGGCATAGGCCAGTTGCCCCTGCTACGGGCCGCCAGCGACGCCGCCGAAGCCTTCTGGCTGCCGATGAGCGAGGCGCTAGCGCACCCGGAACTCTTTTTCGAGGATCACCACGCGATCATCGAACACTTTTTGATGCGGGGGTAGACCCAAGAACTCACTAATCTCATAATTACAGGTATAGATTATGAGACAGGACATTACCCCCTCTCCCCTGCTCTAAAGGAGTTTGACCATGACTGCCCCTCTGCATCTGCTGGCCGACGACAACCTGATTCTGGACACCGACAGCTACAAAAGCAGCCACTTTCTTCAGTATCCGGCGGGCACCACGCGGCTGTTTTCCTACCTCGAATCTCGCGGCGGGCGGTACCCAGTCACGCGCTTTTTTGGGCTGCAATACCTGCTCGACCGCTACCTGACGCGCCGCGTAACGGCCCCGATGGTGGAAGAAGCCCGCGACCTGATCGAAGCGCACGGCGAACCTTTTCCCTACGACGGCTGGATGCGTGTGGTGAACGTTCACGGCGGCAAGCTGCCCCTAGAAATCCGCGCCGTACCCGAAGGGACGCTGGTGCCGATTCACAACGTGCTGATGAGTGTGACCAACACCGACCCCGAATTGCCGTGGTTGGTGGGCTGGTTCGAAACCATGTTGATGCGGGTTTGGTACCCCACCACCGTCGCCACGCAGAGCTACCACATCCGCGAAATTATCCGCGCCGTGCTGGAACAGACCAGTGACCGCGCCGCCGAGGAACTGCCGTTCAAGCTGCATGATTTTGGCAGCCGGGGCGTCAGCAGCCGCGAAAGCGCCGGGCTGGGCGGCCTCGCACACCTGATCAACTTTCAGGGCAGCGATACGCTGGAAGCCCTGCGCGTGGCCCGCAACCACTACGGCGCAGACATTGCAGGCTTCAGCATTCCCGCATCCGAGCACAGCACGATTACCAGTTGGGGCAAAGAGCATGAGGTGGACGCCTACCGCAACATGATTCGGCAGTTCGGCAAACCCGGCGGCCTATACGCGGTGGTCAGCGACTCCTACGATCTGAAATACGCCATCAACGTGCATTGGGGCGAAACGCTACGCCAAGAGGTCATCGACTGCGGCGCAACTCTGGTGGTGCGGCCCGACAGCGGCGAACCGCCTGCGATGGTGCGCCTCGCCGTGAACGCGCTGGCCGCCAAATTCGGCACCACCCTCAATTCCAAGGGCTTCAAGGTGCTGAACCATGTGCGCGTGCTTCAGGGCGACGGCATAGACGAAACCACCATTCGCCAGATTTTGCAAAACCTCGTGGTAGACGGCTACAGCGCCGAAAACGTGGCCTTTGGCATGGGCGGCGCACTCCTGCAAAAAGTAGACCGCGACACCCAACGCTTTGCCTATAAAGCCAGCGCGGGCCTGATTGACGGCGAATACCGGGGCATCTACAAAGACCCCGTGACCGATCCCGGCAAACGCAGTAAAGACGGTGTGCTGGACTTGGTGCAGGAAAACGGGCGCATGGTCACCAAGGCGTATAAAACCTTCGACACCGACTTTCCCGGCTCGCTGATGCGGACGGTGTACAGGGACGGAGAGATGTTAGTGCGGGATACTCTGGATGAGGTTAGGGGGCGGGTGTAGAGATGACCCGCTCAGACGCTTGGCTACAAAACCTCTTCCCAGACAACGCCGAACGCACGTTGCCTTGGCCGGAAGTAGGCCAGACGTTGACGCTTTGGCGGCCTGTAGGAGAGCATGAACTGGCCCTGATCGCCGCGAGCCAGTGGGCCGCCTTTCCGCCCCGCCTCCCCGATCAGCCGATTTTCTATCCGGTGCTGAACCGTCCCTATGCCGAAGAGATCGCCCGCGACTGGAACGCGAAACGCAATAACCTGCCTGTCGGCTACGTGACTGAATTTGAGGTGCAGGCGAAAGTGGCGACAAGCTACGACATTCAGATCGTCGGGTCAGAGGGCATTCATCAGGAACTCTGGGTTCCGGCAGAAGAACTGGACGCCTTCAATGCCGCCATCACTGGGCCAATTCGCGTGGTGGCGCACTTTGCAGGCGAGAGTTATACGGGGGAAATTGACTCAGTAACGCATCTGCCTCAAGGAGTCCAATGACCCTTTTCACCCTCCCCATTCCCCCACTTGTCCTAGACCTCGCGGGCGGCCTGTGCGTCCTCATCAGTCTGTACTACCTCTGGAGCAAAGCAAGCACATACTGGCACTGGTCTAATGCGTCGCTGCTGCCGTATTTCCTGCTGTTCGTGGGCGGGGGGCAATGGCTGCTGGCGGGCTTGCAGGTCACGTACCTGATTTTCGGCATTCACGGCCTGTACCTGTGGCACCTAGAGGCGCGGCGCAACCGGGGCGAAGTCCGGTTCAACGAACCGCTCTGGTACGGCGTCACGTGGATCGCCAGTCTGCTGATTTTTGCCTACACCATCGCTGTCACCGACTTTTCGGCGGTGTGGAACTGGGTGCAGTTCGCGGCGGTGTCGCTGGCCCTGATCGCCAACTTTGCCACCACGCGGCGCTGGGCCTGGTCTTGGCCCGTGTGGATCGCGGTGAATGCGGTGCAGGCCGTGTTCTTCTGGCACGCCGAATACTGGGTACTGTTTGGGCTGCAATTCGTGCTGGCGGCCATGAGCGTGTACGGCTGGCAAGCATGGCGGCGTGACGAAGCCCGGACGGTGGCCCTTGCCTGAGCCGGGTCTCTACTCGCATGGCCTGATCATCGGCAAGTTTGCCCCCTTTCATCTGGGCCACCGACTGCTCATTCAGCGGGCGCTAGAGCAGTGCGAACGGGTCAGTGTGTGGGTCTACTCCCGGCCCGACTTTGCCCAGATGCCTTCGCCCCTGCGCCGCAACTGGATTCGGGAGGTGTTCCCGGCGCGGCTGTTTCCGGGGTTACACCTTCTGCCCGATGCCCCGTCTCCCCCACTGAACACCGAACCCGACGCCACCCACCGCGCCTATGTGCGGGCCGTGCTGGACGGCTGGAACATTCATCCCGACGCCGTGTTTACTTCTGAAGCCTACGGCGACGCGCTGGCTGCCGAACTGGGCGCAGTGCATGTGTGCGTGGACGCGGCGCGGGCGACGGTTCCCATTTCGGGCACGCAACTCCGGGCCGACATGCATGGGCAGCGGGCTTATTTGGAACCACACGTGTACGCCCATTTTGTACAACGTGTAGCCGTGCTGGGCGCAGAAAGCACCGGCAAAAGCACCCTCACGCGGGCGTTGGGCGAGAGCCTTGGCACAACTTGGGTGCGCGAGTACGGGCGCGACGTGTACGAGCGGGAAAATGGAGTGCTGATGCCGGAGCATTTTCTGGAAATCGCCCTCGGCCACCGCGCTCTAGAGGACGAGGCCGCCCGCGCTCCCGGCGTGCACCGCTGGGTCTTTTGCGATACCCACGCCGCCACCACGCTGATGTGGTCATATTTGCTGACTGGCACGGCATTGCCTGAACTGCACGCTCTAGCCGACGCCTGCCGCACCCGCTATACCCACACGCTGCTCTGCGCCCCCGACCTCCCCCACGAACAAGACGGCTGGCGGGCCAATACCGAAGTTCGTACCGTGCAGCAGGGCTTTATTCGGCAGGATCTGGGCACGCGGGGCAGCGCGTTCACGGAGGTCACCGGCAGCGTAGAAGCGCGGGTGGAACAGGTTCGCGCCCTTCTGGAACAGTGAACTTTCGTAACAACTTGCAAGCCGCCGGGTCATGATTCAAGGTGACACTTAAGGTACGAACTGGAGGCCCACTTGTGACGAACGATCCGAACAATCCCGGCCCTAAGCCCGATGCTCCCGCTTCCCCGTCCGGCTCCACTTCGGGCAACGCGCCGCACTGGGCCGACACGTTTGATACAAAAACTGCTGATACCAAAGCTGCGCCCAGCCCAAGCCCTAGCGAACCTGCAAAGCCGTCTAGCGTCAACCTCGGTAAGCACGCGGCGGAACCTGTTCCCAGCACGGCCCCCGGCCAGACACCCAGCCACACGCCCTACCGCAGCGACGATCCGTTCGGGCAGGTCACGGGGGGCAAGAGTACGCCCGCGCCGACGGCTTACGCGCCTGCGCCCCAGCCTGCGCCGATGGGCCAGCCTCTGCCGCCACCCACGTCCTCACAGCTCTGGAACGATGCTCAAAGTTCCGTCCAATCTTCGGTGCAGGGCGGCCTGAACCAACTTGCCTCTGCCGATGCCAGCACCAAAAAACTGATCGCGGGCTTGCTGGCGATCTTTCTGGGCAGCCTCGGCATTCACAAGTTCTATCTGGGCATCACCAAACCGGGCATACTCATGCTGGCCCTCACGCTCGGCGGCTACCTGATGTTTGGCCTACTGTGGTGGATCGGCATCGGCTTCCTGTTCCTGCTGCTGCCCTTTGTCATGAGCATTGTGGGCCTGATCGAAGGCATCCTGTACCTCACCAAATCCGACGCCGACTTTGACGCGAAATATGTGCGCGGCAAGCAGGAATGGCTCTAAAGCACTGAGACGGACAGACCGCAGGAAAAGGACGCTGGAGCAGTTGCCCAAGCGTCCTTTTTTTGGTCGAGGTTGGATAGAGAGTGCAAGGATTTCGGGTGAGGTTGGAATCTTTCCTTAAACCCTAGACCCCTAAACGCCCTCCCACGTATCGCCAATAGCCTCTCACCGCAACTGCTCCAGAATCGTCGGGTCTTGAATCTCACGGTCGCGGGCAAATAGCAGCACCTTCGAGACCACTTCGGCGGTGCGGGGGTCAGGATCGGCAAACGGCAGGAAGATTCGGCCCTGCTGCTGGTTATGCACGGGCACCACGCACAGCGCCCCACCCGGCAGCAGATGCACGTTGCCCGATCCCAAATGCACGCTGTACTGTGCAAACGCGCCGTCGATCAGGGCGTGTTGATCTTGCAGGCGCACGTTGTTCAGCTTCAGCAGGCGCACGGTTTCGCCCACCAACGCCGCCCGCATTTCGGTAGTGCTTTGGCTGGCTTCGGGGTCTACGCCGCCCACATGCGCCACGCTGACCACCAGATCGAGGTCGCGCATGGTTTCGCTGAACAGGCGGGGCGGAATTGCGGCCAGCGCCAACACTTCACCCGTGTCGCGCGACGTGAAATAGGCTCCGTCCAGCGGCGTGCCTTCCACTTCACTGGGCGTGGTGTACGCCAAAGACGTATCCAGCCACACGTTGATGCCCTCGGCGTGAAAGGTTTTGCGGATGCCTTCCTCGTGAACCGCCACCCAGCCGCGAGCTTTCAGGAGCGCCAGCGCTTTGGCGGGCTGCACATGGTGTCCGGCGGAGCGGGCCGAGCGTTTCGCGCCACTTTCGGTGGGCGTCAGCGGGTAATACTCGCGGAACACCTGCTTGAAGGGCTGCTGAATCTCGTGTTCGATGACCTGCGCTTGCCATTCTCGCCACTGCCCGGAAGCAAACAAGTCGTGTGGGTGGGCAATTCTGAGGGCAAGCTCAGCGGTAGGCACAGGCCCAGCCAGCGTTTGTAACTCGTGGCCCTGCCACCACCCCAACGCCGCTTCGTTTTGCACCCACACCAGCGCCCGCAACAGCGGTGAAATCACCGGATGCAGCGCCAGTTGCGCCAATTCCTGCGGCGTAAACAGGTCGCCGCGCACCATCGCTTCCTCCAGCGCGGCCCGCATTCGGCCCCGTGTGGCCCCCAGTTCGGTCAGGGTTTCACGGATCGCCACGATTTCGGGGTGCTTCTTGAGGGCGGCGGGCAGGTTCTTCAGCGGTTTCTCGCCGCGCCGCACCCACAGGCTGGCTTCGCCCTGCGTGGTCAGGGTCAGGCCCACCTGCACGCCCTCTACATCGGCCTGCCGTGTCCAGTCGGGGGCCAGCCGCGCTTCCATCGCCCAGCGCAGGCGTTGCGGGTCGGCATATCCAGCAGTGCGGGCCAGATTCTGCATCCCGATGTCTGCCGCGAGGCGTTCGCTGGCCTGCCGCTGCGCCCCGAATTGCCGCGCCGAGTGGCGGAAGTCCGAGAGCACGCGGTACCGGCCTTCCAGTTGCGCCGCTCCCTTTTGCTTGCCCTTGCTGAGCGGCAGCAGCCCCAGCGCCCGCACGCTGTCCTGCTGGCGTTTGGCGGCAATGGCTCCGGTCAGTTCTTCTTCGGGCAACTCGCCCAGCAGCGCCCGCGCAAAGCGTTCAGCGCGTTTGTGGCCGCCACTGCTGGAAGCGTATTTGGCGGCGTCCAGCAAGCGGGCAAAGTGCGCCGCGCCCAGTTCGGCGTACATCTGCCGGAACCAGCCCACGTCCACCGCGCCGTCCAGCAACTCCTGCGGCGTCAGCGGGGTGCGCTCGCTGATTTCGGCTTCCCACGCCTCCCGCACGTCCTGCGCCACAGACCAACTGGTGTCACGGGTGTGGGCGTGCAACCAGTACACGCCGCTTTCCAAGCCCTTCCAGCCCAGCGTGGCGGCTACCAATTTGGCCCACTGGGGGGCGAACATGGCGAGGTCAAGCAGGCGGCTTTCGGGGATGGCGTGAGTCTGTACCGCCGCCGCAAACGTTTCGGGCGTATCGGTCACCGCAGGAAAAGAGACCCGGATCAGGTGACTCAGCACATTGGGGCGGCTCTCGTTGCTGCCCGTGTAGCCGCGCCGCAGGGGTTCCTTGCCCAGCGCCGCCAATGCCCTCAATGCATACGCTGCCCCGTCTACCCAAGCCAGCGCCAGAGCAGGCGTGCTGGCCGCTGTTTCTAGGTCGCCACGTTCCAGTTCTACGGCCAGCACCCGCTCCCGCACCGTGTTCACGGCGGCCACCCAATCTGGATGGGTGGGCAGGCGTTCATCGGGTTTGCGGCCCGAATAACGGCGCAGCTCCGAGAAGTTGTTGTAGCTGGAATAGCCGTCGCGTTCGCCCGGAGCGCCGATCAGGGCGTCCAGCAGGTCGGTGCGGTTGGCCCAGCCCTGCCCATAGGCTTCCAGCAACAGCGCCGTGTCGGGCCGCCGCCGCGCCAACTTGGGGAAAGCTTGGTTCTGGTACAGGCTCAGCCACCACAGCCGCTCGCGCTGAGGCAATGTCCAGCAACTCAAAGGCAGAAAATTGGGCGAATGCAGGCCGTCGCGGGGATCGTCGCCCCTGCCCCAGCTGTAGCGGCTAGGTTGCAGCTCGGCGTCCTGCGGCAGGGCGGCCAACTGCGTTTCCCACACGTCCAGCGCCAACTCCACGTCGGCGGAGGTGGCCTGCCGCGCCAACAGCGGCAACACGCGGAAAATTAGCGAGGCATAGCGCAGGGGCGCGGGCAACATCACAGGCGGCCCGAACATCTTTTCCAGAATCTGATCGGTCAGCGCCAGCTTTTCAGTTTCGCCGTCTTCAAACTCGTTTTCCTCTTCATCCTCGTCTTCGTCGTCCACATCATCCGTGTCAGCGCCTTCGGCCTCGTCCAGCAAGGCGTCCAGATCAATGTCGTCTTCCTCATCCGGCGCGGCGGCCCCGGCGGGCGTCTTGTGACGGCGTGTGGCCCACATCAGGGCCGTGAAATCATCGTCTTGCGCGTCTTCACGGGTCTGCCAGAAGGTGAGCCACAGGTCAGGCAGCGGGAACTGTTCGCCGTACCAGTAGCCCAGATTGCCCAGCAGCCGCACTTCCTCGCCGTCCCAGCCCTCGCCCGTGACCGGGGTTTCGCGGTGGGTGTGGACAAGTTCATCAAGGGCAGTGAGCAGGGCCGCGCCTCGCTCCAGCACAGCGGTATAGGGCCGGGTTGGGCCAGCGGACGGGCGCAGAATGTTTTTGATCCACTGCGACACCTTCGATCCACCCTGAGTTGACTGGGTTGACCGGATATGCGCCGTCACCGGGCGCGGCAAGGTGCGCTGAGCCGGGTCGAACAGGCCCAGACCATCTTTCAGTGTCAGCGCCGCATCGGGCGTGATCAGGGCGGCGTGCAGCGATTCTTCGGCCTGCCCACGCGGTACGAAGTCGGCGGGCAGATCGGCGGCCTGCCCGTGCAGCAGCAGGAGTTGGAGGCCCGCCTGCCGCTGCTCTCCGGTACGCGAGGCCAACAGGCGCAGCGCACTGGCTCCCGCCTGCGCAGGGTCACGGCCCAGCAGTTTCAGCACACCCCGGCGCAGGTCGGCCCCCTTGCGCTTCAGCAGGGCGTCCAGTTCCAGCGTTTCACCCTCTTCCAAAGTTAATCCGTGCGTCAGCAAGCGGTCTATCAGGTTCACAGCCTGCTGAGACAACGCCGACGAACGGTCTTGCAGCAGCGTGAAGATGGCGGCGCGGCTCTGGGTATCCAGCGTGACCGGCGTGGTTGCCACAATCTTGCCGTCCACTTCCCGCCCGTCCAGTGCCCGCTCCTGTATGGCCCCCAACACCGCCGCCCGCCCAGACCCGCTCATGGCAGGCAGATGGGCCAGCACCATTCCGATAGGCCGCGTGCCCAAATGCCGGGGCAGGCCGTCCAGCACGTCTATTCTGCTGGGCAGGTGGCCCAACCACGGAAACAGCAGCGGCGTATGCGTGGCGTCGCCGCTGGCAGCTTTGGGGGCAGCAGACAGGCGCAGCGCATAGGCCTCGATTCGCTCAAATTTGCTGTCTACGGGGTCGGTGCTGTACCCATGCTGGTTCAGATACAGCGCCCCGATTCGCAGTTCCGGGTCGTCCAGCAGGAACAGCAGGTCGGCGGAGGTGTACAGGTCGCTGTCGAGCAGGAAACGGGCGGCGGCCATGCGGCGTTCCGGGTCGGCGTCGGGCGTGGGCTGAAGCAGGCCGAGGGCCAAAGCGGCGGCTTCTGGCGCGTCGCGCATGGCGAGCGTGTAGAACGCCAAGAATGCGTCTTGCCCGGTTCCAGAAGCGACGGCGGCCCGCGCCTGTGCCGGGTCGTCTAAAAATCCGCTGGCCTGAGTCAGCAGCGGGCGAAGGCGTTTCAGGTCGGTCACGTCGTAATTCAGGCCGAACCACACGTCGGCGGCCCGCACGGTGGCAGCAAAGCGGAGCAGGTCTTCCTTCAGGATCAGGCGCAACATGCGGGCAAAGGCGTCTGGGTGGGCCTCGTCGATGCTTTCCAGAATGACTTGCCGCAGCCCTTCCTGACGTTGGGCGGCCAACAGCAATCCTTCGGCCAACGCCCAAGCGTCCGCCCGCGCCGACACCAGCCATGCCCGCGTGACATGCCGCCCCATGCGGGCCACCGGGTGCTGTGTGGCGGCAGTCTGTGCCAGCACGTCAAAGACAGCCTCGTTGCCGTCGTCTATGGCCTGTGCCAGCAGCCAGCCCAAATCGTCGGAACGCCAGCCCAACAGCCCGGCATGAACGGCGAACCACTCCACATCCTGCGGATATTCGCGGGTCAGTTCCCACAAGGCCCACACCCACGCGGCGGCCCGCTCTGCTTGCTGCGGCTGTCCGGGCGCACGAAACGCCCGCCGCGAGTAGCCCTGCGGATAGGTATGGCGCGTGAGGAAGGTGTCTACGGCACGTTCTACGGTGTCTGCGATCTGGGGAAACAGGACGCCTAGCAGAGCCGTGCGCTCCGGGCTGGGGGCGGCCAACCCCTCTTGCAGATAGATCAGGCGCTCGGCCATGTGGTTGGGGTTGTAGCCCGTGCTCGTATCGGCCCGCAGGAAGGCCAGTTTCTCGGCTTGCGGAGCAGGCAGGGCGGCGGCGCGGCGGTCATAGGCGGGCTTCCACGCCTTGCGAAAAGTGCCGAGGTACACATCCAAGGTTTGGCCGTTCAGAGCAGGGCTGGTCATGCTTAACCGCCCGCCAGAGGGGTCAGGCGCAGCAGCAGCAGCGTGCTGTCGGGGCGCAGGGTTAGGGGTTCATCCAGCGCCATGATCTGTGTATCGTCTACGAATACGAAATACATGCCGTCGTTGTAGGCCAGCAGCGCCACTTTCACCGCTTCATCCGGCTCGGCTAGCCGCGCACTTTCCTGAGGCCCCACGCTGACCTTGCCCGCTGCCGCGCCCGCATCCAGCTCGCGCTCGGTCAGCACCCGCAGTAGGCCCGCGCCCGCTTGCCGCCCGTTGTAGCCGTCTACTTCGGCCCTGACCAGTTGCTCTATCAGCCCCCGCAGAGTCGCCACCTCGCCCACAAGTTCCAGCGGACGGCGTTCTAGGGGAGTGCGGCGGCCAACAATCTTGGTTTCGACAATCATGGGAACCTCGGTTAGGCGAATTGGATTACGATGCTCAATTACGTTTATAGCAGAATATAGATGCCAGGGCAAACCTAATCCAGCGTTTGCCCAAGCTTCATTTATGTTTTTTCGGAACCCGAGGGGGAAAGACCCGCAGCTCATCGGGCCAATCATTTCAGGAGAATGCTAAGCGTCAAGTTCAAGGGTCAGAATCCGAACCAGCCCCGCTTCTTTTTAGGTGGATCGTATAGGCCCTTCTCCAAATAAATCGCATGGACTTCACGGAACAAGCGGCGCAATTCCTCGCCTTCAATTTCCATCATTGCTCTGGGCCGATCCCGATCAATGCGCCACAAGTCTAGGTTGGGATAATCCAACGCAACACCCTCATAGACATGTTTGCCATACCGAGCGCCCATTTCCCGGTAGCCGCCATAAATGGAGTATTCAATGTCATCAATCCAATGACAGCCAACTACATCTTGAACATAGTAGCCTTCCCCTTTGGGAGCAAAGCAGGCTTCAATCTCCGCAAAAGTTGTACGGCCACTAACTGTCTCTCCAAGAACATAGCCAATTATATCAGCAACTAATCCTTTGTCATCGTTCGTAATTGAAAAGTAGTTCGGATACTTGTCTGCAACTGCATATCTAAAAGTCATTCTACCTCACAAGTTTAAGATTTGAGAAGGCAGCGGAGTCTATATACCAAGTACTAAAAACAACACTTGCAGGATTCGCTGGGAGAGGCGCTTTGAGCAGAATAACAATCTTGATAGTTGTCTGTTGAGAATATTTACCAATTACGGGCATATCAACTGTGATTTCTCTTCTTATGGCTCCCCCCTTCCTAAAATACGTCGCCAACTCCGTAGCCAACGCTCTTTCAAAAACAATGATCCCTGCATCGCCCTTGCCCTCAAAAATAGTCTTGGGCTGTTTAATCATCATTCCATCCCATTCAGCATTTATTCTGGACATCGTGACCGCCTCTGCATTACCGGGAAACCGCAACACGATCTGATCGGTTTTTACCACTTTTAGCTTGTCGCCATAGGTTGCCAAACTCTCGTCCCAAGCGTCTCTGGTATGCCCACCGGCCAGACCAGCATCTTTTACACTTCTCTCCAAAAGTTGAAGTCGGAAGCCTGCTGGAAGCACATTTCCCGGCGTCCAGCGTACTGTTTGTCCCGCTCCGCTCAGGTCAAGTGTGTAGTTGGCATTCACGGGCAAGCCACCTTTCACGCTGATCTTTCCTAGATCCTTGCCAGCTTGATCCCACACTTGTATCTTCTCGATCACAAATCCACCCGATACAAATCCGCCAGACTGTTTAGGAATAGGCTCCAGAAACACCCGCTCTGACGCGGCAACAAATTCATTTTTCGTTGTTAAAACACCCATTTGGGTTATTCCCTTAGGATATTGACCTTCCTGAACGCCTCGAGTCCAATATTCATTCTTGGTCAGGTGACTTCTTGCCTGAGCTAATGCTGCATCCATGACTTTGATGGCTGGAGTCGTGACCCGCTGCCCTGCCTGCACTGCCCGCTGTTCTCTCGCCGCGATAGCCCGGTGGCGTGCCATTAACCACTGAACCGATGGACTTTTTTCCGACTTCGCGCCAATCGCCTGACCAAACTTACTGTTGACCAGTGCGGGTACACCCTGCTTGAGGGCGTAAACCGCGACGCCTGCCACAACAGCATTGGTCAGAATCAGAAAGGCATTGGTCAAGGTGTTTGCTGCGGCACTAATTTTCTTGGGATCACCGTTGGCTACGTTCACTTGCTGGACAAAGGCAGCCAACTGAGTGCCCAACGCGCCTAACTGAGACATGACCAGTCTGACGATCTCGTACAGGCCCCAGTATTTCAGCCCAGTCAGGCCTACTTCAAAGCCAGCTCTTGCACCGAATGGTGCCCCCACACCGAGAAAAAACGCTCCAATGATGGCACCAGCCGCAGTGGTCGCTCCCAGCAGCAAGGCGGTGTATTTCAACACCTGCAAGAGGCCGTCTTTCAACATGGCAGGTAGGCTTTTGTACTGCGCGGCCAAACGACTGGGGAGAAGTGACAACGCCTGAGAAGTGGCGGCTTGAGCGTCCTGCCACTTTTGCCCTGCGCCGCCCAAACGAACGCCCTGACCTGTTGGCGCTGCGGGCTGATACATTGGTTTGCGCTGCAACGCCCCCGTCATTCTGACCGTTTGTACCGCTGGTTTTACAGAAAAGTGTTGAGGAGCTTGTTTCCGAGTGGGCTTCCATGTGGGGGCGGTGGCTTCCACCCGCTGCGCTTCGGCTTCCAGTCCCGCGTCGGTGTCGATGCCGGGGCTGGCCCGTCCTTCCTGTTGCTGCTTAACATGCGTCGTTTCGTGTGCCAACAGGGCGAAACCCCCGGTGCTGTGCGGGTCATACCGATTGGCCCGAAAGAAAATATCGCTTCCCGTGGTAAACGCTGTCGCTTGCACACTCTTGGCAAGCTGATCTGCCTCGCTGTCGGCATGAATCCGCACGGCGCTCAGGTTGGTATTGAGGCCCTGTTCCAATTGACGCTGCACCGCAACGGGCAGGGTGAAACCTTGGCCGCGCCGCGCCTCAATGCGCTTCGTCAGGGCTGGCCCACTATGAATTGCCCCTTCCTCTTCCAGCTCTTCTAGCCGCGCCTGCAACCGTTGAATGCTCGCCAGATCAGACAAAATTGTTTGACGTTGTGTCTGTTCAGCGACGGCATTCTGAAGCAGGCGCTGAATAATGGGACGCTCGGCGGCGGGCCTGATCTGCGACAAGACCACTTGAGACAGCATGGCCCGGTCAGAATCGCCCTGAATCTGAGCTAGGCTGGATGCCAATTCCTGTTGCCGCTGAACAACAGGCGTTTGATTGGTTTGGTAGAGCTTGACCAACGCTGCACTGGTTGTTCGGGCGGCATCCTGCCAAGCCTCTAAAGGCAAAATGCCACCCGAACTGCGCTGCCGTTGCAAGCTGACTTGTTCATTGAAATGCTGGGTAGCGGCATGTAGCGAAGGGATGAACAGGCGTCCATCAGGAGTGCGCTGAACTGGCGCAGACACAGCGGTGGGCTGAGGATCGCGAATGCGTTGCAGGACAGTTGAGGGTGGAAGCGCCGCCTGAGTCGCGCTCAAGGCATCTTGCACCGCCGTCCTCTCCTGCTGAAGAGATTGCTTATCCTGATTTCGGTACTGTCCAGCCTTCAGCAGCGGCGTAAGAACTGCTCGCTGCAGACTGATGGTAGGTTTAAACGCCCCCATCCATGCCCGTTGCTGACGTTGCACGGCCACTTGTGCAGCCAGTTGTTCGGCTTGCTGATGCTCTAAAGCCGACTGATGAGGCGCAAAGCTAGGAAGTGGAGCAACCCAGAGTGGCGCACTCGGCGTCTTAGGAGTGGACTTTTTTTGTGACTCGTACAAAAATCCAACCCATTAGCTGACACAGCATACAGAATAGCGGGTCAGCTCAAGTGTGGGGTTGTCTACGGCACTCGTAAGGATTGGAATCGAGCTGGAATCGTGGCGCACCCCTCCCAGTTTCACCCCGACGCCGTTACCTCAATGCCTGCCCAATATCCGCCTGCAAATCGGCCAGTGCTTCTAGGCCCACGCTCATGCGGATGGTCAGGGGCGTGACCCCGGCGGCGTGGCGGGCAGGCTCGGCAATGCGGCCATGCGTGGTCGTCCACGGATGTACCACCAGCGTCCGGGTATCGCCCAGATTGGGGGCAATTCTCAGCACCTTCAGGCGGGGCAAGAAGGCCGAGGGATCAGGCACTTCAAAGGTCAGGACTGCGCCGAAACCGTGCCGCAAGACCCGTTGGGCGTTGGCGTGCGAAGGATGACCCGGCAGGCCCACGTAGCTGACGCGGCCCACGCCGGGATGGGCTTCCAACCAGTGTGCCAACGCCAACGCTGTAGCTGATTCGCGCTCCAGCCGCAGCGCCAGCGTTTCCAGACCCTGCGCGATCTGGTGGGCATTCTGAGGGGCCAGATTCATGCCCAGTTGGTGCGCCCCGAACCAGCGTTGCCGCCATGCGAGGGCCGCGTCGCCGCGCACGTTCAGCACGCTGTTGGGTCCGCCCTCGGTGTAAATCGGATTGCGCGTCAGGTCGTGCTGCGTGCCCACCGTAACGCTGCCGCCCAGCACCCCGCCGTGCCCGCCCGCCCACTTGGTCAGCGACTGAGACACGATATCTGCGCCGTGTTCCAGTGGACGGCACAGGAATCCCACGCCCGCGCAGGTGTTGTCTATGCCCAGCAGCGCCCCGTGTGCGTGCGCGATGTCGGCAAAGGCAGCGATGTCGGGTACGTCTCCGGCGGGATTGCTGAGCGTTTCGGCCCAGACCAGCCGGGTGTTGGGCTGCATGGCGGCCCGCACCGCGTCGGGTGTATTGGCCGTCAGGGTGGCCGAAATGCCCATCAGCGGCAAAATGTTGTTCAGCATGCCCGACGTGCCGCCGAACAAACTGGCCGTAGACACCACATGATCCCCGGCGCGGCACACGCCCATGATGGTGGTGAGGGTGGCCGCCTGCCCGCTGGACAGCGCAATGGTGGCTGCGCCGCCTTCCAGCGCAGTCAGGCGTTCTTCTAGCGCCCGCACGGTGGGGTTTTGCAGGCGGGCATAGCTGAGGCCTGTGTTCAGTTGAAATTCTTCCTGCGCCTGCTCCAGCGTCTCGAACTGAAAGGCGGCGGCGTGATGCACCGGAATGCCGATGGTGACGCCCAATCCGCGCCCGATTCCGGTCTGGACGGCAGTGGTTTCGTAGCTCCAATCAGGCGTAGAAGTTCCAGCTTCATCAATCCAATCGGCATCGGGGGAACGGGCGGGCGCGTCGGTCATGGGTTCATGGTAGGCGATAGGGCCGCGCAGAATAGGGCGCAAGTAGGACAACTTGCCCGGCATCCCGCCCCCGCCCCGCTACACTCGCCCGCATGGGGTACTTGTCAGAGTTGCGGGCCGTCTGGGGCCACGCGCCGCTGTTTGCAGTCGGCATCGGCGTGATGATCTTGGATGAACGGGGCCGCATTTTGTTGCAGCAGCGTGGGGATGACGGGTTGTGGGGCACACCGGGGGGCGCAGTAGAACCCGGCGAGGACTTCTTGACCGCCGCCCGCCGCGAGTTGTTAGAGGAAACCGGGCTGGTATGTCCTGACTTGCACCTGCTGGACTTTCCCGAAGGTCTGGTGGACGGGCCGGAGCTGTACCACTGCTACCCCAACGGCCATCAGGTGTACATGGTGGGGATGCGGGCGCAGGGCACGCTCCCCGCCGCCGCGCTGGACAATGCCGCCCCCGACGACAGCGGCGAAACGTTGGCTCTGAAGTGGTTCGATTTAGATGATCTTCCACCCATCAGCGCGAATGCCAACATCGTGAAAATGAACCTGCTGCGGGCGCGGGTGGGCGTGCCGCCGTTGCCCCTGTTGCCTGTGCCCGCGCCGCCGCCCGTGACTGGCAACTTTGCGCGGGCCTTGCGTGCAGCAGCGGGCAAACGGCCTCTCCTGTTGCCCGGTGCCAGCGTTCAGGTCTTGGATGAATCAGGGCGCTTGCTGCTGCTTCGGCATGCCAACACGGGCCTGTGGGCATTGCCGGGCGGCGGCATGGAACCCGGCGAACGCTTTGAAGCCTGCGCCGCCCGCGAGTTGCGGGAAGAAACAGGCCTCACGGCGGCACGGTTGATTCCGGTACACATGCAGGCGGGGGCTGGGTTCAGGGTGCAGGATACGGCGGGCAATATCACTGACCCAGTAGGCGTGATTTTCCGTGCAGAGGGCATCAGCGGAAGCCTGCGCCTGAGGACTGACGAAATCTCAGAAGCACGCTGGGCTGGGCCGAATGAGTTGCCGGGGCAAGGGGAATGGGCGGGGGCGTATGTGCGGGAGGGGGTGCGGGGGGCGTTTGGGCTTTTAGCTCCTCACCCTTGAGGGGGGAGGCTGGGACTCGCAGAGCTACGCAGTAGAGGGGGTGAGTGAGCGAAGCGATTGCCCTTCTCCCCACAAAAAGGGGCTGAAGCATCACGCTTCAGCCCCCTCCTTTCGCTCCCGCTCACTTGTCCCGAATCCCCCACCCCTGCGCCCGAATCGCCCCGATCAGGCGTTCCATCACTGGGTCTACCTCGGCGTCGGTCAGAGTCTTTTCGCCCCGGAACACGAGGCGCACGGCTACGCTGCGCTCTCCTTCGGGAATGGGCGTGCCCACGTACACGTCAAAGGGTTCCACGGTTTCCAGCAATGCTCCAGCCTCGGCCTTCAGCAGCGCGGCCAATTCGCCGTAAGAGACGCCGTTGGGCGCGATAATCGCCAAATCACGCCACGCGGCGGGGGCGCGGCTGGGATCGCGGAAGGCCCACGCCCGCCCCGGTAGCGGTAAGGCGGCTTCCAGCAAAAAGGTCTCCCCTTTCAGGCCAAATTCGGCGGCCACAGCGGGATGCAGCGCCCCGATCCAGCCCACGCCCTGACCATTCCAGACCAGTTCGCCCGCAATGCCGGGATGCAGCGCACTGGGCACCGCGTCGCCGCGCAACTGGCGCACCTCTACGCCCGCGCCGAGGCTGGCAGCGAGGCTTTCCAGCAGGCCCTTGAACACGCCAAACGATCCGGCAACGGCGGGCTGATGGGTTTTGGGCGCGAGGTCGCCGCGCATCAGCAGGCCCACGCGCTCGGCCTCTCCGCTGGCGGGGAAAATACGCCCGATCTCGAAGATCAGCACGCGCTCGCCTTTGGCATGAGCGCCCGCCGCCTTCAGCAGCGACGGATACAGCGCGGTTCGCATGGCCGTGCGGTCTGCCGTCAGCGGATTTTGCAGGCGCACGGTGGGCGCTTCGGCGCGGGATTTGGCGGCTTCTTCATCGCTGGTAAAGGTGTAGGTCACGACTTCTTGTGCGCCCAGTCCGGCCAAGGCGCGGCGCAGGCCAGCCCGTGCCAAGCCTTCTTTTTCCGCGCCGATGTTGCTGGTATGAATCCGCAGCGTGGGCAGCGTTTCAGGCAGATGGATAAAGCCGTGCAGGCGGGCCACTTCTTCGGCCAAATCCTGCCAGATAGACATATCGATGCGCCATGAGGGCGGCGTCACCGTCAGTTGGTCGTCAGCGGCCACCACTTCGCAGCCCAGTCGGGTCAGGATTTCGCTCATTTCGGTGGTGGAGATGTCCATGCCCAGCAGGGCGCGAATCTGGCTGCCCGTGGCCCCGATGACGCCGGGAACGTCGGGCGTGCCCACCAACGTCAGGCCGGGATGGGCCGCGCCGCCGCCCGCCGCCGCCAGCAGTCCGGCCACCCGGTTCGCGCCGCGTGGGGCCAGCAACGGATCAACGCCGCGCTCGTAGCGGTACACGGCATCTGTTTTCAGGCCAAGGCGGGTGCTGGTGCGCCGCAGCAACACGGGGTCAAAGTGCGCCGATTCGATGACCACATCGCTCGTATCAGCCCGCACGCGCCCATGCTCGCCGCCCATGATACCCGCGATACCCAGCACGCCCTGTCCAGCTTTGACCTCGCCAGCGGTAGCAAAAGCGTCGGCCACCGTGGAGATCGGCACGGGGCGGCCATCCAAGATCAGCAAATCTTCTGGCCCCGTCCCATGCTCGCCGCCCATCAGATCACGCACGGTTTCGCCCTGCCGCAAGCCGAACGACACGATGATCTGGTCGTCGGTCACGTCGCGGCGGTCATACAGGGCGGTGGGTTGGCCCAGTTCCAGCATCACGTAATTGCTGGCGTCCACGATCAGGTCAATGGGGCGCATTCCGGCCAGCGTCAGGCGGCGCTGCATCCACAGCGGGCTGGGGCCGTTTTGGAGACCCGACACGGTGCGGGCGGCAAAATGGTCGCACCCGAAGCGCAATTTGCGGGAAGGATCGCGCTCGATGACGAGGCCACGTGGCGGGAGCGACACCCGGATTTCTCCTTCTCCAGAGGGTTGCGGCCCTGCATCGGGCATCACCAGTTCCAGCTTCAGGAAGGCGGCGAGGTCACGGGCCAAGCCCACCGCGCTCAGCACGTCGGCGCGGTTGGGGGTGACTTCTACGTCCAGCACGCTGTCAGCGGCCCAGACGGTGTACATGGGCGTGCCGGGAGCCGCCGTGCCCGCCGGAAACAGCATCAGCCCCGCCGCCGACTCACCGAGACTCAGTTCTTTGGCGCTGGCCGCCATGCCCCACGATTCCACGCCTTGCAGCACGCGCACGCCGTACTCCATGCCGCCCAGCGTGGTACCGGGGGTCACGAGGGCCACCATCGTGCCCGCCCGCAGGCCCACCGCGTTCGGCGCACCGCTGGCAATGGTTTTGGCTCCGTGTGGGCCGACATCCAGCGCCAAGCGGGTCAGTTGCGTGCCCTCTATGGGCGCGGCCTCGGTCACGGCAGCCAGCACGACGCCTTCAATGGGCGCTGGCACGTCTTCAATGCCTTCTAAGGGAAGCCCCAATTGGGCCAGAATCGGTTCTAGGTCAGCGGCGGGAGGCAGGGCGGGCAGGAGTTCTTTAAGCCAAGTGTAGGGAAGTTTCATGGGTGTCCTTTTTTCGCTATCAGACGCAATATCTCGGCTTCTAGGCTCCAAACGCCTAACAGTTCTTTGCCTGTTTGTCTTTTCTTTTGCTCAATCACTCCCTGAACTTCCAGCGGTGGAATGGCAAGTTCAGCGCCCGAACGGATGTTTTCTTCTAGAGTCACAGCAGCTTCGTAAAATAGTTCTTCGTCAGGCTCTCGCATAAAAGAGATAAGGATCGAAATGGATTGCTTCGTCGTTATTTCAGTCAGAGCCTGTGTAAGCGAGAGTTTCCAGAGTCTTTCCCGGCCTGCGATGACAGCGGCTAGGTGTTCCCAATCACTATCAGAGAAATCAAAAAGCAATCTGTTCGCATAACAGCATCCATCATCAGACCACGCATCTTTGAACTGGCTGGCTTGTAAAAAACGATCTAAATCATCAAAAAGATTGGGCAGGGCAACCAAATCACTCCCCCTCACTCCACACCCAAAAATAGACTCAGAGCATTGATATGCAGCGGATAGAAAGCCTCAGGCGTTCGCCTCAGCAATTCCCGGCAGTCTTGACGCGTGATCCAGCGAATATTGGTGGTCTCGCCCGTTTCCCCTAACAAATGACCCTCCGCTTCACAGATAAACGTGTGCAAGATGATGGAGTAGCCGCCGGATAGATTCTGAGTCGTCAGGAAGGGTGTGAAGCTCATAACCTCGTAACCGTTGACCGTGCGAACGATTGAAGATTCTTCGCCTACGATTCGGCTAATGCTGAGGCCCGTTTCCTCGCGCACTTCCCGGCGCAGCGCCACAAATACATTTTCGTACTCGCGCACTTTGCCCGCCGCCACTTCCAGCATTCCGTTTTCGATTCCGCCGCCCGGTTTCTGGCGTTTTTGAATCAGTAGGGCGTCTTGACCATCCTTTTGACCGCGAATGATGGCCCCGACGCAGGGAATGGCGAGGGCTTCCACTGGCCCTACCCCAACTCCCCCCGAAACTGCCCGATCACTTTCGGGTCATTCGCGTAGAAGTAGCGGATGTCAGGAATGCCGTACTTCAACATGGCGATGCGCTCTGGCCCCAGCCCGAAGGCGAATCCGGTTTTGCCCTCGTATACGCGCTCCCGGCCCTCGGCTTCGCGCAGGTCGTCCACGGCCTTGAACACGTTGGGGTGAATCATGCCGCAGCCGCCCAGCTCCAGCCATTTGCTCTCGCCACGCGGGTTGTCCCACCACACGGCAAAGTCGGCCCCCGGTTCTACGAACGGGTAATAGCTGGGCTGAAAGCGCACTTTGGCGGTGGGGCCGTACAGCCCACGCGCCATTTCGGCAATCGTACCTTTCAAGTCGGTCATGCTTATGCCGTCGCCCACCACCAAGCCCTCCAGCTGGTGAAACATGGCTTCGTGGGTGGCGTCGGTGGCTTCGTAGCGGTAGACCTTGCCGCGCACCACGACTTTTAGGGCGGGTTCGTGGGCCACCATGTAGCGAATCTGCATAGGGCTGGTGTGTGTCCGCAGCAGACGGCCATCGTCCAGCCAAAACGTATCTTGCAAGTCGCGGGCGGGGTGATACCAAGGCACGTTCAGGGCCTCGAAGTTGTGATGCTCGTCTTCCACTTCCGGCCCTTCGATGACGGCGTAACCCATGCGTTCGTAAATGGCGGTCAGGTCGTCGTACACACGGTTGATGGGGTGTAGGCCACCTGCCGGAAGGGGCAGACCCGGCAGCGTCACGTCTATGGCTTCGCTGGCAAGTTTGGCGTCTAGGGCGGCCTGCTTCAGCACGGCTTCGCGCTCGTTCAGGGCAGTTTCCAGCGCGGCCCGCACGGCATTGATTTCTGCGCCGCGTGCTTTGCGTTCTTCAGGCGGCAACTTGCCCAGCGTGCCCAGTTCTTTGGTCACCAGCCCGCTTTTGCCCACATAGCGGGTTTTGACGGCTTGCAGGGCTTCTCCATCTGGGGCGGCGGCAATCTCTTGGAGAGCTTGGGTTTGCAGCGTTTGATCGGTCATAGCTTGATCGGACATAGGAACTCCTAAGGTGAACAGAACCAAAAAAAGCCCGCCGCGTCAGGGTGCGGCGGGACGAGGCGCGTGACCGAGGTTCTCAGGTCAGCGTCTTCCCGCTCCGTGTAAACGGCGAACGTGTACCTGATGATGGGGTACCGGGGCGGGCAGTCATGGGTTCAGGGTAGCGGGTGCTTGGGGCGGGGTCAAGGTGTCTGCCCCGCACAAGTTGCACAGCGTGCGCCCTTTTTCCGTGCGGTACGTATGCCACCATAGATCATGAACCTGACCCAGCGCACACCCCGCCAAGCATTCCAGACCCGACAGGCACAGCCCCACAACGCTGGCGCTCATGCACCGGGAGGCGGCCCAAATGGGTGAGGCACACGCCGAGCTGTACCTGCTGGCGGCGGGCGTGTTGCTGCTGGCGAGCTTGTTGCTCAGCCGGATCGGGGGAAGGCTGGGGATTCCGGGCCTGCTGCTGTTTTTGGGCGTGGGCATGTTGGCCGGATCAGACGGCTTGGGCATCCAGTTTCACGATTACCGCTTGGCCCAGATTTTTGGCGTGGTGGCACTGGCCTTTATTCTGTTTCAAGGGGGGCTGGACACCAACTGGGCGCTGACCAAACCGGTGGTGCGGCGCGGGCTGAGCCTCGCTACCATCGGCGTGTTGGTCACAGCGGGCCTGATGGCGGTATTTTCCCATTACGTGTTCGGGTTGCCCTGGCTGGTGGCGTGGCTGCTGGGCGCGATAGTCAGTTCTACCGATGCCAGCGCCGTGTTCAGCGTTCTCAAGGAACGGGCGCTGGGCCTCAAGGGCGACGTGGCCCCGCTGCTGGAATTCGAGTCGGGCGGCAACGATCCGATGGCAGTCTTTCTGACCATCGGCCTGCTGCAACTGATCGCCCAACCCGATGCGGGCGTGCTGAGCATCGTGCCGCTGTTCCTCAAGCAGATGATTATCGGCGGCGTGCTGGGCTACGGGTTGGGCCGGGCCGCACTGTGGATCATCAACCGGGTGCAGCTTCAGTTCGAGGGGCTGTATTCGGTGCTGACGATTGCGCTGGCCCTCACCATTTTCAGTGCCACAGCTCTGGCGGGCGGCAGCGGCTTTCTGGCTATTTATATTGCAGGCGTCGTGCTGGGCAACGCCGAATTCATTCACAAGCGCAGCCTGATCAACTTTCACGATGGGCTGGCGTGGCTGATGCAGGTGGGCATGTTCCTGACGCTGGGCCTACTGGTCAATCCGCGTGAGTTGTGGCCTACGGCGGGGCTGGCGCTGGCCTGCTCCCTGTTTCTGGTGTTCGTGGCGCGGCCCGTCAGTGTGTACCTCAGCCTGTCGCGGGCCAAGATGCCGCTGAACGAAAAGAGCATGGTGGCGTGGGTGGGCCTGCGCGGGGCCGTGCCCATCGTGCTGGCGACTTTTCCGCTGCTGGCGGGCGTGCCGCAATCCCAAATCCTGTTCAACGTGGTGTTTTTTATCGTGCTGACCAGCGTGCTGTTGCAGGCCACCACCCTGACGCTGGTGGCCCGTGCGCTGGGTGTGCGCGAGGCCCTGCCCACCCGCACCGATTACCCGATTACCTACACGCCCACCGGACACAACAAGAACGAGATGGTGGAAGTGGACGTGTTGCGGGGCAGCGCCGCCGACGGCACAAGGATTGTCGACCTGCACCTGCCGCCCAACGCCCTCGTGATCCTGATTCACCGCGCCGGAGAATTCCTGATTCCCAAGGGAGCCACCGAACTGGAGGCCGGAGACAGCGTGCTGGTGCTGGCAGACGGCGAGGATCTACGCGAGGTGCAGCGGCGGCTGGGGCACAAGCCCATCGATTTCATTCCCCTTTCGACTTAATGAAGACGAATCTATTCAATTCACATCCAACCCTGTAAGAGGGGCGGCAGGGGGGGTTCTCTAAACTCCGGGGTATGCGGCCTATAGCCTCCCCCCTCTCCCAATACATCAAATGGGGTTTAGGCACGGCTCTAGTGATTTACTTCATGCATCTGAGCCGGGTCATGGGACTGTGGACGCTGCCTGAAACGGCGTCTCCCCTGAATGGCTTTTTGTATGTTCCCGTGCTGTTGGGCACCGCAGCGAGCATGTGGGGGGTGGCCCCGCGCACCGCACAACCCGGTGTGTGGCGGCTGCTGGCGCTGGGCACGCTGCTGTGGGGCGTCGGGCAGATTATTTTTGCCTCGCTGCAGCTGTTCACGGGGATGTTCTCGCTGGCCGATCCGTTTTTTCTGGCACTCCCCGTCTGTTTTTTGCTGGCTTTCCTGAAGCTGGAGCGCCAGCAGCCCTCCTTGGTGGGGCAGGCGGCGTGGCTGGATGTGGCCGCGCTGGTGGTCAGTGTGGGCGCGTACCTGTGGTATTTCCTGCTGGCCGCGCAACTGCTGAATTCCAGCAATTCCCTGCTGTCCAACATCGTCACGGCGGCCTATCCGCTCTCTGACCTGCTGCTGCTGACCCTGCTGCTGGCGCGGGCATGGCGCGGCGCGGCCCACCGGGGAAAGGGAACCACACGCCGAATCGACTGGAGACACCCCGACTGGAGTTGGACGCTGGCACTGGGTATGGCCTGCTTTATCGCCGCCGATCTGGGCTACAGCTTCCTGACCCTCCAGAATGCCTACACCGGGCAGCAGTGGCCCGACACCCTCTGGCCGCTGGCGACGCTGCTGTTTGCGGGCGCAGCGGTGCAGGCGAGCATGATGCAGGCCAAGGTGGTGCAGGCCAGCCTGTCTTCCAGAATTGCCCCACCGCCCACGCCGACTCTCCCGCCTCGCATGGGCCTGCGTACCCTGATTGCCCCTTACGCCGCGCTAGGCGGTAGTTTTGCGCTGCTGCTGACCTTGCAGGAGTTGCGTTCGGCTCAGGCTCAGGGCGTGTTGGTAGCGACGTTCGTGGTGGCGCTGTTGGTGGCGGCCCGCCAGACGCTGGCGCTGCGGGAACTGCAAAGCCAGCAGGCCAAACTGGAAGAAAGCCGCACGCTGCTGCACCATCAGGCGCATCATGATCCCCTGACCGGGCTGGGCAACCGCGCCCAGTTCGACGCGCTGCTGCCGCACCTGCTGGCCAAGGGCGACCCGGTTGGCGTGCTGTTCATAGACCTCGATGATTTCAAGTTCGTGAACGACGCCCTCGGCCACCGCATGGGCGACGAGTTGCTGAGGGAAGTCGCGGGGCGGTTGCAACGGGCGGCGGGGGCAAACACCGAGCACAGCCGGACGCACTGCATCCGCTTCGGCGGCGATGAGTTTCTGGTGCTGATCACGCCTGCCAGCACCGAACTGTTGCAGGACTTGGGCGCACGGCTGCTGGACGCCCTACGCGATCCGGTACTTCTGGCGGGCCAGACGCTGCATGTCACGGCCTGCTTGGGCGGCGTGCTGTCGGGGCCGGATGCACAGAGCGCCGAAGCCCTGCTGCGCCGCGCCGATCTGGCGATGTACGCGGCCAAACGCAGCGGCAAGAACGCGGTGCGCCTGTACTCGCCCGTGCGCGATGACCACGGTGCGGCGCGGCGGGTGCTGCTGGAAACGCGGCTGCGGGGCGCACTCGAACGCGGGGAATTCCGGCTGTTCTATCAGCCTCAGCAGGAGCGGGGCGGGCAGATCCGGCGCTTCGAAGCCCTGCTGCGCTGGGACGACGCCGAACTGGGCAGCGTGTCGCCGTCCGAATTTATTCCGGTGGCCGAAGACGCGGGCCTGATGATCGACATCGGGCAATGGGTCGTAGAAGAAGCGTGCCGCCAACTGGCCGAATGGCGGCAGACCCAACCCGAACGCCGAGTGGCGATCAATATCGACCCACCGCACCTGATGCGCCCGGACTTCTTGCCCCGCCTACAGGCCACCCTGACCCGCTACGCCCTGCCCGGTACGGCGCTGGAACTGGAAGTCACCGAGCGCCTGCTGATTGCCGACGACGATCAGGCCAGAGAAACCCTGCGGGCGCTGCTGGACTTGGGCGTCGACGTGGCTATAGACGACTTTGGCGTAGGGCAGTCCTCGCTGGCGGCCTTGCTGCGCCTGCCGATCACCACCCTCAAAATTGACCGGGCCTTCGTGTCGGAACTGGGGCCATCTGAACGGGGGCAGGAGGCGAACTATGGGCTGCACGGCCAGCAGGCGGCCTACAAGGTGGTGCAGGCAGTGGTGGCGCTGGGCGCGGCGCTGGGCCTGCGCGTGGTGGCCGAGGGCGTAGAAACCCCGGCACAGGCGCGGGCCGTGTGGGTGCTGGGCTGCGACGCCATTCAGGGCTATCTGGTGGGCCGCGCCGTGCCGCCCGAGCAGATTCCGGTGCCGCTGGGAGTGCCGCAGCCCAGTCTGACAGAGCCGCTGCCCCTCCTTTCGGACAACGGTTGGGGCAAATCGGGGTAGGGTGGGGGCGGTTTTGGGCGGTGCGTTTAGGGGGCTTGGTCTAAGGGTCTAGGGTCTGAGGGTCTAAGGCAGGGCGGAAGGGCAATCGCGTTGCTCACTCACCCCCTCTGCTGCGCAGCTCTGCGAGTCCCAGCCTCCCCCTCAAGGGTGAGGAGCTAAAACCACCATACCGCTACCCCAACCCGTCCCCGCCCAACTGCGTGTGAGGCCGTCGTGCGTGCAGCGCGCGGGCCAATTCCATGTTCAAGACGACTGGCGACTCCGCTTCAAAAGAACGAACAAGCCGAGTGTGAATACGACAAGATCAATCCTCCCGAGCGGAGCGACAAACTCCCCTGCACCCTTTGGGGGCGGGGGCTGGGGGGTGGGGGAAAACGTCACAGCAAACCAAAAACCTAAACGCCCCACTATTCCCGCCCAAAGACCAACGCCTCCACGTCCAAGCTGCGGAGACAACTCCCCAACGTCCCGGCGCTGCGGTGTTACCGTACTCCTATGACGACTGCCGAACCGACTGCCCCCGCCGTGAGTAGCGCGGCTCCGAGCGCCACCGCCCACCAGACCGTCGATCACGATTCGGCCATTTTTGACCTGATCGCGCAGGAAGGCGAGCGCCAGCGCATAGGCATCGAGCTGATCGCCTCCGAGAACTTTGCCAGCGCCGCAGTGCGGGCTGCGCAGGGCAGCGTGCTGACCAACAAATACGCGGAAGGCTACCCCGGCAAACGCTGGTACGGCGGCTGCGAAGTGGTAGATCAGGTAGAGCGGTTGGCCATCGAGCGCGTGAAGGAACTGTTTGGCGCGGCGTGGGCCAACGTGCAGCCGCATTCGGGCAGCAGCGCCAACCTCGCCATCTACAACGCGCTCATCGAACCCGGCGATACCGTGCTGGGCATGGATTTGTCGCACGGCGGACACCTGACGCACGGCAACCCGGTGAATTTTAGTGGCCTGCGGTACAAGATCGTGGGCTACAAGGTGAACCCCGAAACCGAACTGATCGACATGGAAGAAGTGCGCCGCCTCGCACACGAGCACCAGCCCAAAATGATCATTGCCGGAGCCAGTGCCTACAGCCGCGTTATTGATTTCGCGGCCTTCCGCGTCATTGCCGATGAAGTGGGCGCGATCCTGTTTGCCGACGTGGCGCACATTGCCGGACTGATCGCGGCGGGCGTGCATCCCAACGCGCTGCCCCACGCGCATGTAGTCGCCAGCACCACACACAAAACCCTGCGTGGGCCACGCGGCGGCGTGATTCTCAGCAACGACCCCGAACTGGGCGCGAAGATTGACCGGGCCGTGTTTCCCGGCTATCAGGGCGGGCCGCTGGAGCATGTGATCGCCGCCAAAGCCGTCGCCTTCCGCGAAGCCTTGCAGCCTGAATTTAAGACCTACGCCGCGCAGATCGTGAAGAACGCGCAGGCGCTCGCCACAGCCTTTCAGAGCCTCGGCTACCGCGTGGTGTCGGGCGGCACCGACAACCATCTGCTGGTGCTTGACATTCGCCCCAACGGCCTGAACGGCACCAAGGCCACCAAGTTGCTGGACGCCAACCACATCACCATCAGCAAATCCACGCTGCCCTACGACTCCGAGAAGATTCTGCACGGCGGCGGCATTCGCCTCGGCACGCCCGCCGTGACCACGCGCGGCATGAACGAGGCCGACATGCACACCATCGCCGGACTGATTGACCGCGCCCTGAAGGGTGAAGACGTGAAGGCCGAAGTCCACGCCTTTGCTGGCGGCTTCCCGCTGCCCTGAGAAAGAAGAGCTAGAGCAGAGGCGGGCAGCAATCGTGCGCCCGCCTCTGCTTTTTGGCTGATGACCACGGCTAGACATGAGAGACACCAAGGCAACGCTCATACCCGCCCCATGACCCACAACTTCAGGTCACCATCCCTTTCTGACCATATGGAGTATTGATCTGAGGTTGTCCATTAATTTGCAAAGTAGTCAGAGCAAAAAGTTTTCACATGAAGCCTCGTACAGTTGAGCTGTGTGAGAATTTCGTCATAAAGCTCAGGCTAAATTTGCACTATGACTGGCGCTCTCTCGCTCTCCGACGACTCCCCCGGCGACCCACCCACTCCGCTGCTGATTCCGGCTGAACCCCTGCCTCTGCAACCGCTGAGTTTGGGCGACCTGACCCTGCACCTCACGCAGTTGGGCCTGACTGCCCCCGATTTGGGCAGCGCCATGAGTCCGGTGCTGAATGTGCTGGTGGAGCGCACTTCGGCGGTGGGGGCCGGATATTTTCAGTTGCGCGACGCCACGCTGACCTACCACGCCCGCGCCGCGAGTGGCGTGATGCCGCAAGGGGCGGCGATGGACGCGCTGCTGGCGCACGGATTGCCTCACCACCTGCCACTGGTGCAGGCGCTGGAAACGGCCACTGGGCCACTGTTTTTTAACGATACCCGCCTGCAACCACAGTCTGCGGGCTTTCCAGATTTGGGCGTGTTCGCCCTGACCGCCGCGCCCATTCGCAACCGCGCGGGCGTGTTGGTGGGGGCGCTGCTGTCGCATGTGTTCGAGGCCCACCTGTGGACACCCTACGAACGCCAGACCTTAGGCACGATTATGGGATTGGTGGCGCTGCTGGCCGCCCGCCTAGACGCCGAAGAACGCGAGCAGGCCGCCCACGAAAGCGCCTTGCGTGCGCTGGGGCTGATGTTGGAAGCGCGGGACGCCGAAACGCAGGGCCATACAGACCGCGTGACCGCACTGGCGGGGCGCTTGGGCCAACGCCTCGGCCTGAGTGGGCCGGAACTGCGTGACCTGCGCTGGGGAGCCTACCTGCACGACATCGGCAAAATGGCGATTCCAGACGTGATTTTGCACCATCCCGGTGCACTGGACGCCGAAGCCCGCGCCCAAATGCAGCTGCATGTTCAGCAAGGCGCGGAACTGGCCGGGCAACTCAGCTTTTTGCCCCGCAGCGCCCACGACGTCATCATGGCCCACCACGAATGTTGGGACGGTAGCGGCTATCCACATGGACTGAGCGGCACGGATATTCCCTTGCCCGCCCGGATTTTTGCCGCCTGTGACGTGTATGACGCCCTGACCAGCGCCCGCCCCTACAAACGCGCATGGAGCCACGCCGAAGCAGTAGCCCACTTGGTCACGGCACGCGGCAGCCACTTCGACGCAGTGGTGATAGACGCGCTGCTGGCTGTACTGGACGAAGATCAGGCGGGATTGGGGGCGGTGGGAGATTGAGTTGGTGGGGGCTTGGTCTAGGGTGTCGGGGCGGGGCGGGGACGGTTGCTGAATTGCCCCCTCTGCTGCACAGCTCTAGGAGTCCCGCAGGGGGCGAGGGCTAAGGGCAAGGGCAAGAATCTGGGGCTGTTGCTCCCTCTCCCCTTGCGGGGGAGGGCCGGGGAGGGGGGTGAGTGAGCGCCAGCGATTGCCCTGCCTTAGACCCTTCGACCCTCGACCCTTAGACGCCCTCCCGACCTCACCAATTCCCCGCCCTACCCCCCAATCTCCCCCCGCTCCCAGCGCCATACTTTGCCCCGATGCTTTCCGCTGCCCCCACCTCTGCTGCCGAAACCTTGGCCGACCTCGCCTCCGCGCTGGGAGCCGACGCGGTGGGCTGGGCGGCGGCACGGGTTCCAGCGTCGGCGGTGGCTGAGTATGCCGGGTGGCTGGGTGCAGGCAAGCACGCCGGGATGGGCTACCTAGAGCGGCAACTGCCCGCCCGCGCCGACCCCGCCAGCCGCTTAGAGGGTGTGGGCAGCGTGCTGGTGCTGGGTGTCTCTCATGCCTTTGCCCCCCCGCCTGTGCCGAGTGACGGCGTGCGGTTGGGGCGCGTGGCCCGCTACGCTTGGACGCCCGATTACCACGACCAGTTGCAGCCCTTGCTGACCCGGCTAGAGCAGGAAGCGGCGCGGCTGGGCGTGCGGGCGCGGGGGTACGTGGATCACGGCCCTATCATGGAGCGGCTCTTTGCGGCGGGCGCTTTTTTGGGCTGGCGCGGCAAATCGGGCATGACGGTCAGCACGCGGCTCGGAGCGTTCGTGACGCTGGCGGTACTCCTCACCGACTTGCCTTGGGAAACCGAAGCAGCGGCCCACCCTGACCGCTGTGGCCGCTGCACCCGCTGCATTTCGGCCTGCCCAACGGCGGCCATTGGCGATGACCGCACCATAGATGCGCGGCGTTGCGTGTCATATCTGACCATAGAACACCGGGGGGCGCTGCCGCACGAGTGGCGTGCCGGAGTCGGAGACTGGCTGCTGGGCTGCGACGTGTGCAGCGAAGTGTGCCCTTGGAGCGCCAAAGCTGGCCCGCTGGCCCGGCTGTTGGAACCTCAGGCGCGGCTGGCCTTCCCCGACCTGACTCGGTTTTTTGGAGTCAGTGAGCGGCAATTTGAACGGGAATGGGCCGGAACTGCTCTGCTTCGCCCTCGCCGCAAAGGCATGGCCCGCAACGCCCTGACGGTGCTGGGCAACCTGCCCGCCGACCATGAGGGCCGCGAACAAGCCCGCCCACTGCTGCTGGCCGGAACCCAAGACCCCGTATGGGAAGTGCGCGAAGCGGCAGCGTGGGCACTGGGACGCTGGGGCGAAGCTGACCTCCTCTCTCCCCTGCTGGCCGACCCCCATGAAGCGGTTCGGGATACAGCGGCACAGGCTTTGGCAGGAGTGCTCTAGCGGGCAGGAAGGTTGCGCTGGTAGGTGAACCCCCCCGTTGCTGGCGCAACGCCCCCCCTTGAGGGGAGGACAACAGCTTTTGCGCTCCCCTCTAAGGGGGGCTGGCTGCGCAGCAGACTGGGGGTTCGCCCGTAATCGCCAATTCTGCTGAAATCAATCACCTCGGCATTCAGTCAAAGTTGAGCGACACTTGAGCCAGACTTTATGGCTCCTCCATTCTGGGGGATGCCCCACGCTTTGACCCGCGCGGGCGTGTTGGGGTAAGGCATGACCCAAGCCGATTCCACCCAAAACCAGACTCCCAGCAACCTGACCGAGCAGTTTATGCAGGCGCTCCAGACGATTGAACAAACGGGCGACGTAGAACCGTTGGTGGCCCTCTTCGCCGAAGGCTCCAGCCTGAGGAACCTGACGACCCACACGTGGACAGGGCAAGACGGCGCACGCGAATTCTGGACGGCCTACCTGTCCAACTTTGAGACTATTCGCAGCGAATTTACGCACCACCTAGAGGCAGCCGGCACTGGCCTGATGGAATGGGAAGCCACCGGACAACTGAAGGGCGGCTCCGATCTGGCCTACCGGGGCGTCAGCATCATCGAGATCGACGGCGATAAGGTCAGCGCCTTCCGCACCTACTACGATTCGGCGGCGTTCGTGAATACAGGCGTGGCCGAGGTTCGCTCCGAATAACCTGCTCCTCTCACCCCCATTTCATACCCCTATCTAAAGTCCGCATAAAGTGGACAACCGCCCCGGAGGGGGTCAGCCGCGCCCTACCATAAGGGCGTGCGCTCCCGCCTTCTGCTCTCCTTGCTGTGCCTGACCAGTGTCGCTGCCCCGGCCCCCGCCCTTCCCCTCTCTCCATCGGTGCGCACTCCGTTGCTGACGCCCAGAGTCACGGCGCGTTTTCCGCATGACCGGGCGGCCTTTACACAGGGACTCCAGTATCTGGGCGGCGGCGTCTTGCTGGAAAGCACTGGGCAGGTAGGAGAATCGGGTGTGCGCCGGGTCGACCTGAAAACAGGCCGCGTACAAGCCAGCGTAGCGACGCCGCTGGCACAGGCATTTGGCGAAGGCTCTACCGTGCTGGGCAGCGTGGCCTACCACATCACTTGGCAAAGTGGCGTGGCGTTCGCTTTCGACGCCACTACCTTGCGCGAGACGGGCCGCTACCGCTACACGGGCGAAGGCTGGGGCCTGACCAACGACGGCAAGCACCTGATCATGAGCAGCGGCAGCGCGGCGTTGGTCTGGCGCGATCCCAAAACCTTCGCCATCAAGCGCAGCGTCACCGTGACCGATCAGGGTCAGCCTGTACGCAACCTGAACGAGCTTGAATACGTGCAGGGCAGCGTGTACGCCAACGTGTGGCTCACAGACCGGATTGCCAAGATCGACCCGGCCACTGGGAAGGTCATGGCATGGATTGACGTATCGAACCTGACACGTGAGGCCAGCACCACCGCCGCACGCACAGGCAAACCTCTGACCTTCGACGACGTGCCCAACGGCATCGCCTTCATTCCAGAACGCGGCACGCTGCTGCTGACAGGCAAACGCTGGCCCACGCTGTTTGAAGTGAAATTGCCGGGCCTGAAGGTGGAAGCGGGCGTGACTGGGCGGGGAGCAGTAGGGCGCTAGCCACTGCTTGAGGCGTGCGCCTCGGCCTGCCCCATTCTCAACTTGTTTTCCACGACTGCCCAAATTTGCCCTGCCAAGTCATCCGGTTCTTGTGTGCCGTCCAGTACGTGAAACCGCCCCGGTTCCTGCTGAGCCAGTGCCAGAAAGCCTGCCCGTACCCGTTGGTGAAAAGCCAAGTCGGCGCGTTCCAAACGGTCAGGTTCGCCGCGTGTGGCCGCGCGGGCCAGCCCAATCGCGGGATCGAGATCGAGCAGAAAGGTCAAATCGGGTTTCAGGCCTCCGGTGGCTGCTTGCGTGATCTGGGCCAGCAAGCCCGCATCCAGCCCCCGCCCCGCCCCCTGATAGGCCAGACTGGAATCGGCGTAGCGGTCACAGACCACCACTTCCCCGCGTGCCAGTGCGGGCCGGATGATTTGGCCCACCAGTTGGGCACGGCTGGCCGAATACAGTAAGAATTCGGGCAGCGGATCGACTTGCAAGTCAGGCTCTAGCAGCACCACTTGCCGAATCCGCGTGCCCAGCGGTGTGCCGCCCGGTTCGCGGGTCAGAATGTGGGCCACGCCAGCGCCTTCCAACTGCTCCACCAGCCGCGCAATCTGGGTGGTTTTGCCCGCCCCTTCCGGCCCCTCGAAGGTGATGAACAGGCCGCGAGATTCAGGACTCACAGGCCAGTCGGCAGGTGCAGGAATTGCCACGGCAAGCCGAATTCATCCTCTAGGCGGGCGGCCAGCGCACGCACGCCGAAGACTTCGGTTTCGTAATGTCCGGCATAGACCACGTTCACGCCGTACTCAAAAGAATCATGAAAGTACTTGTGTTCGGGTTCTCCAGTCAGCAGGGTATCGAGGCCCATCGCGGCGGCCTCGGCCACTGCGCCCGCGCCGCTGCCACTGACGATGCCGAGGCGGTGGACGTGCGGAATGCCGCCGCCGTGTACCAGACAGATTTCCCCGGTCAACTTCTGCACCCGGTCTGCAAAGTCCTGAAGGCTCTGCACAAAGGGCAATTCTCCCGCCAAACCGATCTTGTGGCCCTGCCAGTCGCCAAAAGGCTCCGTGTTTTGCAGGGTCAGGGCGCGGGCCATCATGGCGTTGTTGCCCACTTCGGGGTGGGCGTCCAGCGGAATGTGGGCGGCGTAGAGGTTCAGATCGGCCATGAGTGCCGTGCGGACGCGCAGGCGGTGTGGCCCGGTAATGGGGAGCGCCTCGCCCCAGAACAGCCCGTGATGCACGAGCAGGATGTCTGCGCCACTGTCGGCGGCTTCCTGCAAAGAGCGGGCGCTGGTGTCCACGCTGGCGGCCACGCGCCGGATCATGTCGGTGCCCTCGATTTGCAGGCCGTTCATGCTGGGGTCAGGGAGTGCGCCCACGTTCAGGTACTCGTTCAGCCAGCGCACCAGCACGTCGCGCGGCACTTCGCCCCGCACGGGCTGGGCAGATGTGGAGGCAGGAGAAAGATCGGTCATGCCCGCATTCTAGGCCGGGGTGGGCGGGACAAAGGGTGGGGGATGTGGGGTTGGGGTGAAGTTAAAGTTGGTGTGTAACCCCCCCCGTTGCTGTGCAACGCCCCCCCTTAAGGGGAGGACAAGGGCTTTTACGCTCCCCTTTAAGGGGGGCTGGCTGCGAAGCAGACTGGGGGGTTTACACGCCAACTCAGAACCCAACCCATAGCCCTTCCCGCCGCGTGCCTTAAACTACCCCCATGTTGCTGTACGGGCGGAATCCGGTGCTGGAAGCCATCGCAGATGGGCGCGTTCATGAGGTGTTGGTGGCGCGGGGCGTAGAAGAATCGTTTATCAGGGAACTCAAGGAATTAGACGTGGTGGTGCGCTTTACCTCGCGTATAGAGATGGATCAGATGGTGGGCACGACGCAGCATCAGGGCGTGGTGGCCGAAGTGGAAGACCTGAAATGGGCCAGCGTAGACGACATTTTTGACCGGGCCGAATCGCGGGGCGAACCCCTGTTGATCGTGTTGCTGGACGGCATTACCGATCCACGCAACTTTGGGGCCATCATCCGTTCGGCGGAGGTCTTGGGCGCACACGGCGTGGTGGTAGAGGAGCGACGAAGTGCGCCCCTGTCGCCTGTTGTGGCGAAAACAGCGGCGGGCGCGGTGGCTTATTTGCCTGTAGCGCAGACCAAAAACCTGCCGCGTTTCATAGATTCCCTGAAAGAAGACAACGTGTGGGTGTACGGCGCAGCGGGCGAGGCCGCGCAGGACATTGGCCGCACCGATTTTTCGGGCAAATTGGCGCTTGTCATCGGGGCCGAGGGCGAAGGCCTGCGCCGTCTGGTGCGCGAAAAGTGTGACGTGCTGGTCAAGATTCCCACCACTGGGCGCGTACAAAGCCTGAATGCATCGGTAGCGGCGGGCATTTTGCTGTATGAGGCGACGCGCAACCGGGGCGGCAAGGGGTGAGCGCTCCCGCCAAGTGGCAAGTCCAAACTATCTCTAGCCCTGCCCTGACCCTCGAAATCTTGCCCGACGTGGGGGCCAGCATCCTGAACTTGCGTGCCGCGTCGGGCCGCCCGGTGATGCGCCGCGTACCACTGGAAGCTGTGCAGACCAGCAGCCAATGCGCCTGCTTTGCGCTGCTGCCCTACAGCAACCGGATTCGGGACGCCCGCTTTGAATTTGGGGGCCAAACCGTACAGTTGAAGCCCAATACCAAAGACGGCCTGTCTCAGCACGGCGACGTGAGAAACCGCCCGTGGACGGTCACGCGGGCGAGCGATTCCCACCTGATCTGCGACTTCGACAGCCGGGACGTGGCTGATCTGAACTGGCCTTGGGCCTTCACCGGGCGCATGGAATACCGCTTGCACGGGCCGCATTTGGATATCAGCGTGACCCTGACCAACGTGGATTCGCGGCCTATGCCTGCCGCTGAAATGCCCGCTGGCATGGGCCTGCATCCCTATTTTGCCCGCACCCAAGATGGCTTAGAGCCGCTGCTGACCTTTGATGCGGCGCTGACCTATGACACCGACGAACGCCATTTGCCCACGGGCGGCGCGAGGCCCGTACAGCCTGCCGAGGATTTCCGCACACCCACCGCCGTTGGCACGCAGACGCTAGACCGTGTGTATACCGGGTGGGACGGCATCGCCCGCCTAGATTGGCCGTCAGAAAATAGCCCCCGCCGCGCCCTGATCCTCACCGCCGACAACGTGTTTTCGCATCTGGTGGTGTTCACGGCCCCAGACGGAAGCCTTGCCCTCGAACCCGTGTCGCACGCCACCGACGCCTTCAACTTGGCCGTGCGGTGCATTGGCGGCACCGACATGAAAACGCTCCAGCCGGGGCAAAGTCTGGCGGGAGCGCTGCGGGTGACGGTAGAAGGCGAGTGGTGATTGGAAGGGTGAAAAGCACTTACCCTCTGGCAATCAGAATTCCCTGACGATCCCGCACTTCTAGGCCTGCTTGAAGCCGTTGCAACGCGATCAGCAAATCATCGGTTTCGCGCAGGACTTCCGGGCCGTGATCGGTGGGCAGCACGATTCGGTATTGGGCCGGGGCGGTTGGGGGCGTCCAGCGTTCCCCACTGTCTTCTTTGACAAAGGCACGTGACATCTGTTTAGTGTGCGCTAGACGGATGAAACGGGCATTTGCAGAACGTAACGAAAGCTTGAGCGTCGGCCCCAGTCCTTTTCCCACTGACGACTGACCACTCATACTCACGGTTTTTTACTGATCCAAATCCGGCACACTGCGCCGCGCTGCCAGCTTAATTTGCGCTTCTCTGCGTTGCTCGCCCCGCTGATACCCCAGCGTAATAGTGTCGCCAATTTCGGCGCGGCGAATCTGATTGATGACCTCGCCAGCGTCACGGGTACGCACACCGTTGACGGTCAGAATCACGTCTCCGAGGCCTGCCAAGTTGTTGTTCTCATCGAGGGTGGCTCCCTGCAAGCCTGCGCGGGCGGCGGGACTGCCCTTGGCGACGCGGGCCACCACTGCGCCGGGCGGATTGGTGAGTCCACTGTGACGGTCATCGAACACGAGGCCCACCACAGGCGTATCGCGCTTAACTCCGGTTCTGAGGGCCGTAATCAAGTCGTTGCCCTCGGTCACGGGCACGGCGTAACTGGTGCGCGTTTGCCCGCTGGTGTCTACGCGGATATAGCTGATGACGCCGATGGCCTGCCCGTTGCCGTCTATGATCGGGCCGCCGCTGTCGCCGGGAGCAAGGGGCGCGGTCATTTCCAGCGTGCCCTGCGGGAAATCGGCGCGGCCTGCATCGGCATTCAGGCGCAGCAAGCGGCCCCGGCGCGGTTGCAAAAAGTCTCCGCCACTGTTACCAATCGCCAGCACCGTTTCGCCCACACGTGGCGGGCGGGTGGCGAGATTGTAGGCCGGGAATGGCCCGCGCCCCTGCACCTGCAACAGCGCTACATCGGCATCGGCATCGAAGGCCGTGACCCGCGCCGGATAAGAACGCCCCGACAAGGTGCTGATTTGGAACAGTTGCCCCTCTGCAACCACGTGGTACGCGGTGAGAACCTGCCCCGTGTCGCTGATAAAAAAGCCGGTGCCGAGGCCCGCCGTGTTGCGGGCGCTGTTCACGCTTTCCACGCGCACGGTGGCGGGGCGCAGCTTCTCGAACAGGGCGCGGGTGGTTTCGGGCAACTGGTTGGGCAGCGCACTGGTTTGGGCGGGCGGCACAGACAGCACCGGCGCGCTGGTCTGCTCTGGCAACAAATAGGCACCGAGCGCAAGGATCAGGAGGACAGGTAACCACGGCGAGAATCGCACAGGCTGATTCTAGGGCGGCACAGTAAAAAATAAAGTGGGAGAAGGCACCGGGCAATTCAGCCCTTCATTACCTTGCTTGACAAGATAGCTGAAGGCAACTACCTTAGTAAGCAAGTATCCAAGAGGAGAACGTTGATGAACCCGCTGAAATCCGGCACGCTTGATCTGGCCCTGCTGGCCGCCCTGAGCGAGCAACCGCGCTACGGGCTGGACATCCTGAAGTACGTGAACGAGCGCAGCGGCGGCCTGTTCGATCTGCGTGAGGGCAGCCTGTATCCGGCGCTGCACCGCTTGGTGAAGGCGGGCTGGGTGGAAAGCGATTGGCAACCCAGCGACAAGGGCGGCGCACCCCGCAAGGTGTACCGCCTGACCGATGAAGGTACAGGGGCGCTGAGCAGCAAGCGGGCCGAGTGGCAAACGCTACGCGGCGCACTGGACGCCCTGTTATACGAACTTGCTCTGATTCCCGAACATCCGCAACGACACCGGATGTTCGTCCATCTCCGCCAGCTCGTACTTTTTGCCACTCGCTCCGCTCAGCTAATTCTTGCGAATCATCGCAATTTGATATTCCTGCGTAGGCTCAGGCAACCCGTATGACCCGCCGCCTCCGCCGTGCGCCGCGCCTGCTGAGCATCAACGCCTACATTCACCGCGCCACGTTGGGCCTGCCCAAAGCCGAGCGCCTAGACGCCGCCGCCGAGTTGCGGGCACACTTGCTGGAGCGCACCGCCGAACACGAGACGCAGGGCTTTAGCCGCGAGGAAGCCGAGTTTTTGGCCGTAAAGGGCATGGGCGACCCGCAGCCTGTGAACCGCAGTTTGCTGGGGCACGCGCTGACGCACAAAGCAGGCTGGCTGGCGCTGGTGGTTTTGTTGACAGGCGGCGGTGGCTGGTGGGGGTATAGGGAGTGGATGCCGCCGAGGGTGGGTGTCTTCCGTGATGAATTCACTGCCGATGACGCAAAATTACTTTTCACTTATTCCACTGCCCCCAGAGGGCACTACGACGCCTATAACATCACGTACCCGAAAGGCACGCAGAGCATTGTCGCCGCCTTCATCAGTGAGGATATGCGCCGAGTTCAGGTACTCGATATCTCTCAGATCAGCGCCAAGCAGAAGATCAACGCTCCCGGCAGTTACCGCTATCAGCAGCGTTGGCTGATCAATGGAAGTGTTTACCAGCCTGAATCTTTACCTTGGTATCCGCAGTGCAAGAACTTGGGGATTTATTTCCTTACCCCAGAGATTCCATCTGCGCTCATCAGGAATCAGGTGGAAGGGGGACAGATGGGGGGTTTCATTCCCTACGGAGCCTGTTACGAAGCCGATAAGAAACTGGCCGCACAGCTACCCCTGACACAGCAGGCCGACTGGATGGAACAGCCGATGGCCCTGAACCGCTGGAGCTTGGTCTTCTCTGGTGGTGCTGGTTTCGACAACATAGATCGCTCTCTGTACATCATGGTCATGCCACTTGAATATTCCTTGAAACCCAAGGCCCCATTTTTTGAGGTCAACGCCGGACGTTTACGCATTAACAGCGATACCCGCGACCTCCCGCCACTGCCTGCTCTTCCCCAAACGCTACCCTGACCTCATGCTCTACTGGCTTCTGAAATCTGAACCCGACGTGTTCGGCTACCCCGATCTGGTACGGGTGGGCAAGGAGCCATGGAACGGCGTGCGGAATTATCTGGCCCGCAACTATTTGCGCCAAATGGTGGCGGGCGACCTGTGCCTGATCTACCATTCCAACGCCAAACCAAACGGCGTGGCAGGCGTAGCGCGGGTGGTGCGGGCGGCCTACACCGACAACCTGCAATTCGACCCAGAAAGCGCCTATTTCGACCCTAAAGGCCTGCCCGACAATCCACGCTGGAGCATGGTAGACGTGTCGCCCGTTCTGGCCTTTCCCACCCTGCTGACGCTGGACGCCCTCCGGGGGCTGCTAGAATGGGCCGACTCGCCCCTGACCCAAAAGGGCACGCGCCTCAGCGTGATTCCGGTGACGGCAGAGCAGTTTAGGGCGGCATTGGAAGCGGTGGGATTAGAGCTGGAGCAACTGAGCGCGGCCTCCACATGAACGCCGAAGAGTCCCATTTACCCACGCCAACCCGCAGCACTTGTCACGGTCTTGTCAGAGGCGAGGGCGCACACTGCACGCATGGAACTGCTGCTGGCCGCCTTGGTTATCACCACTTCACTGCTGATCGCGGCGCAACAAGAGCGGCCCAAGCAGGTGCCCGTGCGCGTGCGTGTTGCCAATCGTCCCAGACGCTGAAATCCCCCCGTTAGACCTTCCACGGCGGGCCAAGCCTCCGCCCGCATCCTAATTGCCCCGCCTGCCCTCTCCTCCTCCGGGGCAGGCGGGTTTTTGTGCTCGAAACTGAGGTTTTGACGCAGTAGGGTGTCTCCGCTTGCACTGAGATGTCCCTGCAACAAATCACAGTTGGAGCCAGCCCGGAAGCAATGCAGAACCCCACGCGGCCCTTCATATAGTCTTGTCTATGACCTCTGTTCCTCTCGGCAAAGTGATTTTGCTCAACGGCCCCTCAAGCGCAGGCAAATCTACACTCTGTGCCGCCCTGCAAGATCAGCTTGACGAGCCGTTCCTGCAATTCTCACTGGATTTCCTGATGTTCCGTGACGGCGTCTTACCCCAGCGCCGCGAAGCAAGTGGCCCCTTTTCATGGGCCGAAATGCGGCCAAAACTGTTTGAGGGCTACTACAACTGCTTACCTGCCCTCTTGAGTGCGGGCAACAATCTGGTCTTGGATTACATCATCGAATCGTCAGACCAGTGGCGAACCCTCCTCCAACGGCTTGGCGGTGTTGATGTGTTCCTCGTGGGCGTCCATTGTCCTTTGCCCGAATTGGAGCGCAGAGAACAGCAGCGGGGTGACCGCAGAATCGGTGACGCACGCCGGGACTTCGCAACCGTGCACACGTTCAGTTCCTATGACCTAGAGGTGGATTCGCTCGTTTCTCCACAGCAAAACGCTAAACGTATCGTTGAGGCTTGGTCTAGCCGGACAGCCCGGAGTGTATTTGGGAGAGCGGCACAAAGAACAGTAGACCGGGCAGGAGCAGCCCAAGACGGAACGGCGCTGCCTTCGGACGGGTGAGCAACTTGGTGGCTCGGCGTGCGGGCGCTACAGTAACGCCGAGATGACAGACGCCCGTACCCTTTACCCCCTCGGTGACCAATTGGGCAGCGTCACCCTGATTCAGCACGCGGGCGATGACAAAATGATCGCCAACGCCGCACGTGTGAGTTTCGGTGGCGACAGTGACGCCCCCCTCAATGCCCGAGACGAAAAGCTGATTCGCTACCTGCTTCGGCATCAGCACGGTTCGCCTTTTGAACACAACATGATTACTTTTAAAGTGATTTGCCCGATTTTTGTTGATCGGCAGTGGGTTAGACACAGAGCAGGAGTCTCAAAAAACGAAACGTCGGGCCGCTACGTGGAGCAGCAGGAGCGCAATTTTCAGCCCCCCAGCTTCCGGCGGCAAGCTCCCAGCAACCGCCAAGCCAGCGTAGAGGACGACGGCACACTTGATCAGGCAGAGGCGGCGCGGGTGTGGGAGGAAGCGTGGAAGGCAGCTTACGGCGCGTACCAGACGTTGCTGGGCCTCAGCGTCACACGGGAGCAGGCGCGTGGAGTGCTGCCGCAAAGCCTGTATACAGAGTCGTATTACACCTTCAACGTCAGAAGCCTGCTGCACTTTATCGGCCTGCGCGACCACGACGGCGCACAGTACGAGATGCGGCTGTATGCTCGCGCCCTCGCAGAACTGGCTGAACCGCTGTTTCCTGTCACCTTCCGCGAATGGCGGGCGTTGGTGGCCGAACAAGCCCACTGAGCGGCCTGCCTCTGATGCGGCAATAAATGAACCGCGTCTAAATAGGTCTGCGGTCAATAGCTCCCCACCTATACTGCAAAGCGTGTCTGTACTCTGGTTGAATCAGCGGCCCACCCTGTTGTCGCGTGCGGCTTCCTCCATTTTGCGTGCGGCGGGGTGGGAATCTATGATCGCGCCTCCGCCGGGGCCGAAATTTGTGGCCGCTGCTGCTCCCCATACCAGCAACCTCGATTTCTGGCCTGCCCTGCTGTGGCGCTGGGGCACCCGCATCCCGGTGCATTGGGTGGGCAAAAAAGAACTGTTTCAGTTTCCGCTGGGGTTGTTTATGCGGGCGGTGGGGGGCCTGCCGGTCAACCGTCAGCGGGCGGGCGGCAACTTTGTAGACGCGGTGGTGGCCCTGATTCACAGCCAGAAGGAAATCGTGTTGGTGGTGGCCCCCGAAGGAACCCGCAAGCGCGGCCAGTACTGGAAAACCGGCTTTTATTACATGGCGCTGGAAGCGGGCCTGCCCATCGGCGTGATCGCGCTGGACTGGCAACACAAGCGCATCGGCGTCATCGGTTATGTGACGCCTACAGGCGACCTAGACGCCGATTTTGCCCTGATCCGCGAGATGCTGAAAGACGTGCGGGGCCGCGTGCCCGCCAACGAGACGCCCATCATTCCCCGGCCCAAAGAGGCGGGCGGGCCGAGCAAGACCTAGAGCATTTGTCCCAATGGAAGCGTCAGAAAAAGACTCCTGACGTTTCCCTTCTGCCAAATCCTCGCTGAAATCCACTCACTTCGTTCGGTCAAAACAACTCTTTTGATACATGCTCTTATACTCCGAATTCCGATTGAAAGCGCCACCCTTTAGCGCCTCAATCCGAGCGGAGCGAGTGTGGAAAACTACGGGCCACGCGGTGTGAAGCTCCAAGCAGAGCAGTTCCGATTGCGGCGGAATTAAGCGGAGTCCGTATCACACGGCAAAAACAGGGCCAGCCCATGCTCAGGCTGGCCCCGTTGGCGGACTGGGCTTAGCCCATTTTGACGAACATCGGCGGCTTTATGCCGATCATGCGGGCCATCATCCACACCTGACCTTTGTGGTGCGCTTCATGCGTAACCAGCATGTCGACGAGGGCGGCAATCGGCATTTCGCGGCCCCCGAATGCGGTCACGCGGCGGCTGAGGTCTTCGTTGCTGAGGGCGGCAATGGCGCTCATGGCGGCCTCGGTGGTGTGCTGAAGGCGGGCGCGGGCGGCAGGCAAATCGGCGCTAGGAGCAGGCAATGCGCCGGGAGTCTGGCCCTGCAACATCGCCAACATCCGCTCGCTGCTGCCCGACAGGTGATCGGCCAACGCCACGAAGGTCATGCCGCCTTCCCACGCCGCAAAGTGGGCCTGATCGTCGGGCAATTCGGCATACAAGTCCATCAGGGCGGCGCGGTGGCCGTGTAGGGCGCGGGCCAACAGGGCCGAGCGGGACGGGGCGGTGGGCGCAGGAGTAGGTGCAGTCATGGACACACAATAGAGCCGCGCCGCCCACGACAACAGGGGCGGCGCGGCAAGAGAAGAACCTTACAGCGGGCGGTTCTGAAGGGCGTCGCGGATTTCGGCCAGCAATTTCTCTTGGTTGGTGGGTTCTTCCACGGCAGGCTTTTCTTCACGCTTGGCGCGTTCCAGCATCCGGGTAAAGGGCGTGATGACAAAGAAGTACACCACCGCCGCAGTAATGACGAACGTAATCAAAGCCGTGAGGAACGTGCCGTATTTGAAGATGCTGCCGTTGATACTGAAGGTGAGAGCATCGAAGTTAGGCACCCCGCCGAAGATGCCGAGAATGGGCATGACCACACCCTGCGTAAAGGCCGTGACGACACCCGCAAAAGCCGCGCCGATAATCACACCGACGGCAAGATCAACCAAATTGCCGCGCATCAAAAACTTCTGGAATCCACTTAACATGAGAACAATCTTACACTTATTTTGGTGAAACTTGAAGGCTAGTCAGCAACTCGGCAGTCAGCTTAGATGTATGGACAATAAGTCAGAAGAAAAATTAGGCGCAAAGCACTGGGCAACAAGAAGAGTGAACTCCCTGCTGCCCAGTGCTTTGCCACCCAATGCTCTGCCGTCCAGTGCTGAGCTACAGGCTTTTACGCCTGACCGCGCATGCCCTGTTCGGCCACTTGGATCTGCACGGAATCTGCTTTGCCGCTGTCCTTGACGGCGTGGGCGCTCATCCCCCACTGGTGACCGCTGCTGGTGGCGGCATTCAGGATCACGCGGGCCAACTCGCCCAACGTGGCCCCGCCCGCCTGCACATCCATCTTAAACTCCTTGCGGAGTTCGGTCAGGCTGGTGTCGTCCAGCATCAGTTCGGTGCCGTAGCGCAGGGTGGTGGGCGGCACGAGCAGCAAGTCGGCTTCTCCGGGCTTGACGGCATGCCGGAAACAGCGTCCGGTCAGCAGGCCCGCCACCGTCGTCACTTTGCCGAAGGTTTTGTTTTCTACGGCCCGCACTTCCAGCGTCAAGCCCTCAATGGCCCGCAGGGGTTCTACGGCCAAATCCAGCGATTCTGCAAACAGTGCGCCAGTCGCCAAAATCACGCGCTTGGGCTGGGGCAGGGCGGCGGGCAACTCGGCGTCCATCCCGCCCGTCAGGAAGTCGCGGATCATGCCCACACCGTTTTCCAGCATAGGGAAGCCTTCGTATTCTTCCTCACTGGGCAGCGGTTCTCCGGCCAACAGGTACAACTCGTCAGACGGAAAGATGAAGCGTGTGCCGCGCTCGTTCAAGAACTTCTTGCGCCAGATGTTCAGGCGTTTCAGGCTGTCCTGCGCGTCCTCGCGGGTAAACGTCCGCACGTCGGGCAGGTTGGTGCGGTGCGAGGTCAGGCCGATGGGTACTACCGCCGCGCTGAGGACGTTGGGGCGGCTCGACAGGTATTCCACCGTATCGTCCAAGTGTTCGCGGTCATTGCGCCCCGGCACCAGCACGATCTGGGTATAGAGGTCAATGCTTTCCAGCCGCTCGATCATGCCGCGAATCTGTACGGCCTGCGGGTCTTTCACCTTCAGTTTCCACCAGCGCATCAGGTCTTGGCGGAGTTCCTGATTGGCCGTATGCACCGACACATACAGCGGCGACAGGTTTTCATCCAAAATCCGGTTGATGTCGCCTTCGGTGAGGTTGGTCAGCGTCACGAAGGAGCCGTAGAGGAACGACAGGCGGTAATCGTCGTCCATGATGTAGAGGCTCTTGCGGAAGCCTCTGGGCATCTGATGCACGTAGCAAAAATCGCACTTGTTGGCGCACTTCTTGATGCCGTCGAACAGCACTTCCTCGAAGTCTAGGCCGGGGTCTTCCCACTCCACATCGAAGGAGAACGTTTCGCCCAGCCCCGGCTCCTGCGGCATAAACAGGCGGTGATGATCCTGCGCCGTGCCGGGAACGCCGGTCATGACCTGAGGCGCGGCGATAGGGCGGGCCATTTCCAGCGTGGCCTTGCCCAATGACAAGGCGTGGCGGTAAGCCAGCACATCGGTCACGGCGGCCCCGTTGACGCGCAGCAAAAAGTCGCCGGGGCGCACGCCTGCACGCTCGGCAGGACTGCCCGCCTCGACGGTTTTGACGGGTGCGGGGTAGAGTTCTTCCGGTGTTAGTGGTGCTGGGTTGTGCGGGTCATTCAAATTGGCGACGGTCATCTGTTCTCCCTTCGGACTAGATCAATCCCTTCCGGCAGTGCCGTACAGGGCCGCCGCGAAACAGGGCAGCTTAACAGAACGAGGGGTGGTTGGGTGTGATGTGTGTCCCGGTTGGGGCGACTCGGCACAGCAAGCTCGCTGTTGCGTGTGCAAGGTAGAGATTGTGGGTGAACCCCTCGCCTACCCCACCCTCATCAACCGCGCCAGCCCACTGGAGGCCAGATCGCGCAGGCTGAAATCCATCTGAGACGTGAGTTCCGTGTCTGCCGTATTGATTTCGATGACCAAGCCGCCGCCTACTTGGGTATGGCGGGCCAGCCCTGCCGCCGGGTACACGAGGCCGCTGGTGCCCAAAATCAGCGCTACATCTGCCTCATAGAACGCGGCTTGGGCGGCTTCCAAGTCGGCTGGGGCGAGATATTCGCCAAACCAGACGATGTGGGGACGCATGCGGTTTCCGGCGGGCGAGCGGGGCGGCGTGACCAGATCGGCAGGGGCGGGCAAGGCGAACACTTCACCCGTGACCTCATCGCGGGCACTGGCGAGGCTGCCGTGCAGTTCCACCATCTGCCCGCCGCCCATACCGCTGCCTGCGCGGGCGTGCAGGCCGTCTACATTCTGGGTGGCGAGGAAAAAACCTGCGCCCTTTTCACGCTCCAGTTGCGCCAACAGGGTATGCGCGCCGTTGGGCTGGGCACGGGTCACATCGGCGTAGCGGCCCGCGTACCACTGCCACACCAGATCAGGGTCGCGGTGATAGGCGTCAGGACTGGCGAGGTCTTCGGGCCGGAACCGCGCCCAGTGCCCGGTCTGGGCGTCCCGGAAGGTGGGAATCCCGCTCTCGGCGCTCACGCCTGCCCCGGTCAGGACGGCCACCCGCCGAGCAGAAGCGAGGGCGGCGCGGGCCTGATCCAGAGTGAGCATAGGGGGGATTATTTCACGGCTGTCGGCTCAGCCCTGCGGAAACTCTACGAACTGGGGCGGCACATGTTCGCTGAGCCACACGCCGTTGGCACTGATATAGAACGCGTGTCCGGCGGCGTGCATCCGGCCTGCCTGAATGGTCAGGACAACTGGCGAGCCGCGCCTAGCGCCAACTTTGGTGGCCGTCGCCACATCGGGCGAGAGATGGACGTGGTGACGGTTCATGGCCTTCAGTCCAGTGGCACGGATGGCGGGCAGCGCGGCAGGAAACGTGCCGTGATACAGCACGGTGGGCGGCAGCGTGGGCAACAGTTCGAGGTCTACGGGAACGCTGTGGCCCTGATTGGCCCGAATCTGCTCACCCTCCAGACTGAATCTCTGTTTGTCGCTGGCCGCAACTACCCGCGCCACCTGTTCACGGCTCACGCCCAGATGCGCCAGCACAGGCTCCAGCGGCACCCAGCCGCCCGGCGCGAGGGTCAGGCCCGCCTGATGCGGCGCGTGCCTCAGCAGATAGGACAGTTGGTGCGACAGTTGCTTGTCAGAGACGTGCTTGTCGGAGAGGGGTGTGTCGGTCATGGGTTCAGTGTGCAGAAGTTGGGCGCAGGATGCATCTGCCGCGTGGCGGGACAGGGGTAGGCCGGGTGGCGCAGTCAACCATCATCCAGCAATAAAAACCGCCCCCCGAGAGGAGCGGTGTTGATCGTTGGTAACTATCTCAATGCCGTGCTGAACAGTCTTTAAGCCCTTAGACCCGTAGGCCTCACTGCGCGACGGTCAAGTTCACCGTGCTGAGAGGCTCGGCACTGGCGTCGCCCAGAGGACGAACCTCGTAGGTGACGGTGCCGACGCCGGGGCGACTCTGGTACGCCCAGCCGCAGCTTCCGTCCAGTTTGATGTCTTTGGTGCCGATCAGGCGTTCGCCACGTTTGACGGTGACGCTGTAGCCTTCGCCGCCGCCCACGCCGCCAAAGCGGAAGGGTTCGGAGACGGTCTGGCCGTCGGTGATGCTGAGGGTGTAGTCCTCGGTGCAGGCTTCGGCAGCAGCACCCGCAGCAGCGGTGGCGGCGGCGACAGTGGCGCTCACGGTGGTCAACTCGGTGCCGTCTGCGGCCTTCACGGCGTAGGTGTGTGCGCCTTCGGCGGGGCTGGGCACGTCTTTTGTCCACGTGCCGTCTGCGCCCACCGTCACGCTGCCGAGGCTCACGCCGTCTTCGAAGACTTCTACGCTGGCTCCGGGCGTGCCCTGACCGCTGAGGGCAAAGCCGCCTGCGGGCAACTGCGCGTCGGCAGCGGGTTCGGTAATGGAGAAGTCGGCGGCAACGGGGGCCGCTCCAGTGGGTGCAGCAGCGTCCGGCGCGGCAGTGTCGGGTGCAGCGGTATCCGTACCAGCTTCGGTTCCGGTTTCGGTGCCGCTTGCGGCCCCAGCTTCCCCAACCGTGGCGCTCAGGGTGGCGAGTTCGGTGCCGTCGCTGCCCTTGACGGCGTAGGCCCGCGCTCCAGCCGCCGCGCCCGTCACAGGCAATGTCCAGTTTCCATCCGCGTCTACCGTCACTTTGCCGAGGCTGGTGTCGCCGTCGAACAGTTCGATTTCTTGTCCGGCGGTGCCCCTACCGCTCAGGGCGAAGTCCCCGCTGGGCAAGGTCGCGCCCGCAGCGGGTTCGGTGATAGAGAACTCGCCCGTACCAGAGTCGCCCGCCGCAGCCGCGTCGGTTCCGGTTGGGTCAGTCGCTGTCGGCTCGGTGCTGGCCGTGTCGTCGGTAATGTTGACCTTGAATTCACTCTTGGCCGTGCCGTCCCCGCCGGTGATGCTGTAGGTGTGTTCGCCCACCGTAGGCGCGGGAATGGTGGCCGTCCACTGGCCGTCTGCGCCTACGGTGGACTGGGCGACTTCTTGGCCCTGATCGGCAATGCTCAGGGTGTCGCCCGCCGTGCCTGTGCCGCTCATGGTGAACTCGGCGGCAGGCAGGTTGGCATCAGCTGTGGGGTTGGTGACCACGATGCCGCCCGCCGCTGCGCTGGTGCCCGTGCCTGTGCCCGTGGTGGCGGCAGGATTGCGGTTCAGAACCCAGCAGCCGCCCAACAGCAGGAGGAGCGCCAGAGGAATGAGCCACCAGGGGAAGCCGCCGCGTTTGCGCTCCGGCTCTCTGACCACCGCTGGCGTGACCACAGGCGGAGTCGCCGGGGGCGTAACCGGACGGGGGGCAGGCGGAACTGCCGCTGCAACCGTCGTGGCCGCTGCACCCGCACCCAGTGCCCCTGCACCCAACAACCCGCCCAAGCTGGACAGGCCGGAAGGCAGCAGACCCGCCAGACTGCCGCCCATCCCCCCCAACAGGCCAGAAAACGCGCCTGCGCCCACGCCGCTTGCACGGGCGCGGTTGCCCAACAAGCCCAGCACCAGCGGCGTGAGGATCGCCAAGAGTCGCCCAGCGTTCGCGCCGCTGCCGCCCACTGCGGTACCCAGTCGCCCGGTCACCGCTTCCACGTTGCCGAACAATCCGCCCAACAGGCCGCGTCCTTGGCCTTCCATGCGGGCGGTCTCGGCGGCGTCGTTCAGCAGATTGGTCTTCAGGGTGCCGTCATCGGCGGCCAGGTGTCCCAGCGGACGGGCCATGTTCAGCACGTCGTTTGCACCCGCTTCGGTGCGGCCCTTGTTGACCAACGCGTTCAGCACCAGCGGTAGCGCGGCCAGCGTGGCCCGGCCCGCCGTACTGCCGCCGAATCCTGCCGATTTGCCCACCTGCTCGGCCACCGCAGGCGTGAACTGGCCCTTGATAAAGTCCAGCAGATTGCCGGACGTCAGCGCGGCTCCGGCCAACCCTGCGGCCCCGGCAGCGGCCAGCCCGCCGATTGCACCCGGATTGGCCTTGTGCAGGTCAGGCGGGTGCAGATCGGGCGTGACGACTGTGGCGCTGCCCAAATCCACCTTGCCCAATTGGGGTTGGCCCAGATCGGGTGTATCCAGACCCGGCAGCTTCACTTCCGTCTTGGCGAGGCCAGCGGCCAGCGCCCCAGCTCCAGCAAGACCAGCGAGGCCCGCCAAGCCGCCTCTCATGTCCGGCAACATGGTGGCCACATTGCCCGCATTCAGGCCGCGCTGACCCAAAAAGCTGAGCAAGAGCGGCAGCGCCATTTGCATCAGGCGCTGCACCCCACTGTGTAGGCCGCCACTGGCTCCGGTGTCGGTCTGGCCCGCACTCAGCTTGGCTGCCACCGCCTGCGTGATCTGATCGCCCCGCCCGCCCAGCAGCACAGGCGAGAGCATTTCTCCGGCCCGCTCCAGATTGCTGGCTCCGTCGGCGTCGTTCAGGGCGTCCTGCACGCTGGCGAACTGGGGCAGGTTCTGCACGGCGTCTAGCACTTGCTCACGGCCTTCAGAGGTGGCGGCGTGATCCACGAGGGCATCGAGTTGTAGGGGTAAACCAGCGTGCAGCGCGGTGCGGGCCTGCTCCGGCGTCAGCTTGACGGCGTGGGCCAACTGCTCTGCGGCTCCGGCTCCAAAATAGCTTTGGATCTGATCCAGTAAGGTCATAACGTTCTCCTGTGAAACGGGGGCCAGCATCAGAGAGGCAGTGGAAAGTGAGCAGGGACAAGTGGGCAGTGAACAGCAAACAGAATCAACTCGGTAGCGAATGGCCCAGATTGTAAGATATTTCACTGCGCCGGGCCTCATTGACCAGTCGGCACATTAAGGTTTCCCCTCGGGGGCAGAGGGGCTGCCGCGATCAGCGTTGGCCCGCCCCGAATCACCGTACAGCTCAGCTTCCATTCCCTCTCACATGCGGCCATGAGCGATTGCTTAGGTTTGGCAGGGTCGGCCCACACAAGACAGGAACGGCCTTGACAGGGCAGGATAGAGGACATGAATGCCCCCGACGATCACCCCCATCAGCTCAACGATCAGACCAGCAACCAGCCCCGCCGAATCCTGATCACCGGAGCTGCCGGAGAGATTGGCCGCGCATTGAGGACAGGTCTACGCGACTTTTTGGCTCATCCCCAGACGGTGTTGCGCCTGACCGACGCCCGCGATCTCGGCCCCGCACGGGCAGGCGAGGAAGTGCAGCAGGCCGACTTGACCGACCTAGAGGCGATGCAGCGCGTGATGCAGGACGTAGACGCCGTGATTCACTTGGGCGGCATTGCCAACGAAGACCGCTACGAGCGCATCCGCGACGTGAACATAGACGGCACTTACCACGTGTTGGAAGCGGCGCGGCAGGCGGGCGTGCGGCGCGTAGCATTCGCCAGCAGCATTCACACGGTGGGGATGTATCCGCGCACGCCGATTGGCCCCCCAATTGGCCCCAATGTCCCCGTGCGCCCCGATACCCATTACGGCATCAGCAAGGTCTATGGCGAAGCGCTGGGCCGCATGTACGCCGAAAAATTCGGGCTGGAGTTCGTGTCGGTACGCATCTGCTCGTTTCAGAGGGAACCGCAGGACGCCCGCCACCTCTCCACTTGGCTGTCTCACCGCGACGCCGCCCAACTGTTTGCCCGCGCCGTTACTGCGCCCGCCAGCGCCCTGCCAGACGGCTTCCGCATCGTGGCAGGCATCAGCGCCAACACCCGCCGCTGGATGACCGATGAAGGCTGGGCTGAGTTGGGCTACGCGCCGCAGGACGACGCCGAAGCTTTTGCAGGAGTGGTGGGCCACATTCACGGCGACCCCAGCGATATTACCGAGCAGCGTCAGGGCGGAATATTTGCCGCACCGGACTATGTGGGTCTGGCAAGTCAGGAGCAGAAATGAAGCCCCAGCAACCTCAACGCCCCATCACCAAACGCGTTTCGGGTGGCAGCCCTTGGGAAGACGTGGTGGGCTATTCGCGGGCGGTGCGGGTGGGCCAAATCGTGCATGTCGCCGGAACCACCGCCACCCTGCACGGCGAGGTTCAGTGCGTGGGTGACGCGGCGGGCCAGACCCGCGTGATCCTCAACATTATTCAGGCCGCGCTGGAAAGCCTCGGCGGGCGCATGCAGGACGTGGTGCGAACCCGAATCTACGTAACAGACATCGGGCAGTGGGAAGCGGTAGGACGCGCACACGGCGAGGTGTTTGCCAACATTCGCCCTGCCGCCAGCATGGTACAGGTGGCAGCGCTGATCGACCCCGACCATCTGGTAGAAATTGAAGCCGAAGCGATTTTGCCCCTGCCCAGTGTGGATTCTGCCAGTGTGGATTCTGGGATGAATACCGAGATGGATTTTGCCAAATGACCGGACTAGAACACCGCCTACTGGGAGCCAACCCGCCCACCGTCACGCGCCTCGGCCTCGGCTTGGCAGCGTTGGGGCGGCCCGGGTACATCAACGTAGGACACGGGGCCGACTTGGGGCCAGAAAAGTCGGTGGAGGCGATGCGGGCCAACGCCCATGCCATGCTGGACGAGGCTTGGGCGGCAGGAGTGCGCTACTTTGACGCGGCCCGCAGCTATGGATTGGCCGAAGAATTCTTGGGAAGCTGGCTTGAAACCACTGCCCACACCGCCACAGTCGGCAGCAAATGGGGCTACACCTACACCGCCAATTGGCGCACCGACGCCGAGCAGCACGAGGTCAAAGACCACACGCGGCCTACGCTGGAGCGCCAGTGGCCCGAAACGTTAGCCGCCCTGCGCCGCACGCCCGACATTTACCTGATTCATTCCGCGACCTTAGAAACGGGCGTGCTGGACGACGCTAGGGTGCTGGCACGGCTGGCCGAACTGGCCGAATCTGGCGTGCGCGTGGGCCTGAGCCTCAGCGGGCCAACTCAGGCGGCGACGTTGCAGCGGGCGCTGGAGGTGCGCGTGGACGGCGTGAATCCCCTGAGTGTGGTGCAGGCCACTTGGAATCTGCTGGAGCCTTCAGCGGGCGCGGCGTTGGCAGAGGCGCACGCGGCAGGCTGGGGCGTGGTGGTCAAGGAAGGGGTTGCCAATGGCCGCCTGACCGCACGGGCCACCCTTCCCAAACCCATCACCGACCTGTGCGCCCGCCTGCACACCACGCCCGACGCTGTGGCCCTCGCCGCCGCCCTCGCGCAGCCTTGGGCCGACACGGTACTCAGCGGCGCGACCACGCAGCAACACCTTCGCAGCAACCTCAGCGCCGTGAGTCTGGAACTTGGGTTAGAGGAGCTGGACGCCTTGCAGGACGCAGCGCAAGCTCCGGCGGTGTACTGGCAGGAGCGGGCGGGGATGGCTTGGAATTAGGGGGGATGCAGGATAGGGGTCAGGCTTGCGGTATGCCCTAACTTGTCCCCAGTCAGTAAACTTTTGTCATGCTCTTGGCTCAGGTCAATATCGCCCGCTTGCGTGCGCCGCTGGACGCACCCGAACTGCAAGGTTTCGTGGAGGGCCTCGCGCCCATCAATGCATTGGCCGACGCTGCACCGGGCTTTGTTTGGAGGCTCCAAGACGAAAGCGGCGACGCGACCAGTGTGGTGTACGACCCCGACCCCCTGCTGATCGTGAATCTGAGCGTCTGGGAGAGTGCCGAAGCCCTACACGCCTTCACGTATACCGGGCCGCACGTCGAATTTTTGCGCCGCCGCCGCGACTGGTTTAATCGGCTGGCGACCCCACATTTGGCGCTGTGGTGGGTAGATGACCAACACCGCCCAACCCCCGCCGAGGCCCATGACCGTTTGGCCCACTTAGAGGCGCATGGGCCGACGCCGCACGCCTTTACACTGAGCAAATTGCACGGGCCAGAAGTGTTGGAGACGATTTAGCCGCCTCTCCCCTCTTCTTCCCCCTCCGCCAACGCCTGCAATGCCGCCCGCAATCCCGGCAATTCTTGGCGGGCCGTGTGCCACAGCAACTCTGTATCTATTCCAAAATAGTCGTGTGACACGAGGTTGCGGATATCGCGCAGCAGCACCCACGGCACTTCCGGGTGCGTGTCCTGTATCCGCTGAGGAATGAATTTGGTGGTCTCGCCTAAGCGGGCAAGGTTGTGGAGCACGGCGTCTTGGGCCTGTTCGTCGGCCAGAAAAGTGGTCAGCGTGTGCAGAAACGTGAAACGCTCAATGCGGTCTAGAGCGTCCAGCAAGTCAAAGACCCGCCACCGCCACCGCTTCACGCCCACGCGGGGTGCAGTGGGCAGGCCCGCATTCATCATACGGATTCCGTCCAATTCCGCCACAGTCGGAACCACACCGCCTGCGGCTCCATCTCCCGGAACCCGTACCCTTTCCTGCTCGCTCTGCTCGAATTGACTCCCAAACAGACGGGAGTCAATCGGAATTTTTGTCACATCCACGCAGTCAGCCAAAATCTCACGCCTCAGCGCAGGCTTCAGGCCGCCCTCGGTCAGCACGTCCACGCGGCGTTCCAGCAAATCTTCGAACAGGTCTTTGACGCGCATGAGTTGAAGGAGGCCCGCTGGCGGCGTGGTCAGGGCGAAATCCACCAGCAGATCCACATCCGAATCGTTGTTCGCCTGCCCCCGCGCCACGCTGCCGAAGACCCGCACCCGCACCACACCGAGCGCCTGCCACTGGGCGGCGTTGGCTTGCAAGAGTTGAGCCACATCGTACAGGCGCAAGTCGGGGAACAAGGGGGCGGGTTGGGTCACAGAGGGAGTGTAGAGGGTGGATCGTGGGAAAAGCGCGGCGGGAGAGAGCATTAACGTTTTCAGGTTTGGGTTCGGGAACACAACTCAAGATTAAATTCACATCGCCACGACGCCTGCTCCCACTCACGGCGCGTCAGCGCCCTACACTTTCCCCCATGATTCTCGCCATAGGAAACGACCTGATCGAAGTGGAGCGCATCCGGGGCGTGCTGGCGCGGGAAGGGGCGCGGGCCGAGCGGTTGTTTCACCCTCTGGAGTTGGCGTACTGCGCCGGATTGGCCGACCCGGTGCCCAGTTTCGCAGCGCGGTTTGCGGCCAAAGAAGCCTTTCAGAAGGTCTGGCCCCGCCCACACGGATGGCGCGACGTGTGGGTAGAGCGCGAGCGCACGCCGGACGGCCCGTTTCCGTTTGCGCCGCCAATCTTGGGGTTTGCGCCGCATATCGCCGCCGAGATGCAGGAGCGCGGCTGGGTGGCCCACCTGAGCCTGACGCACACGCGGGAACACGCGGCGGCAGTGGTTATTTTGGAACAGCGTGGGTGATGTTGGAGTGGTGACGCGCCCTGTTCGTTTGATCGCCACCGATTTGGACGGCACTTTGCTACATTCCGACCAAACGGTCAGCCCACGCACGCGGGCGGCCCTGAACGCAGCGCGGGCAGCAGGCATCCACATCGTGCCCGTTACGGCCCGTCAACCGCGTGGGGTGCAGCGAATCGCAGAGATGGCCGGATTTGAAGGGTGGGCACTGTGTGGGAACGGCGCACACTGCGTTCACTTGACGACGGGTGAGACATTGTTTACGGCACATGTAGAGGTAGAAGCGCAAACCCGGCTGGCCCTGTTGCTGTCGGAGCGCGTGCCGGACGTGCGTTTTGCCAGCGTGCGCGACGGCGGAGAAGTGTTTGTCGCGCAGACGGACTACGCCGCTCTAGCGACTTTCGAAGATCACAAGCGCGATCCCAGCGATATGGGTCAACACGCCCTCAGTACCGTACTAGACGCTCCGAGTCTCAAGTTTATCGTGCGGCACCCCACCCTGACACCGCGCCAACTGCTGGCCGAAGTGCAGGCGCTGGGTGTGCTGGGATTTGCCGTGACCCATTCGGGCGCACCTTTTTTAGAAGTGCTGGCCGAAGGCGTCAGCAAGGCGTGGGGACTGGCCCATCTGTGTACACATCTGGGATTAGAGGCCGCTGAAGTCTTGGCTTTCGGTGACGCCACCAACGACGCAGAACTGCTGGCATGGGCAGGCCGGGGCGTAGCCGTTGCCAATGCCGAACCCGAAGCGTTGGCCGCCGCCTCTGAAGTCACGCTCAGCAACGATGAGGACGGGGTGGCACTGGTGGTAGAGCGGCTTCTGGGCCTGAACTGATTCTTGAGACTGGCCCTCCTCACCGCAAATCGTCATCCCGCTGACATGACCGCCGCCCGCGAGCGCTTACGCTAGGCCATGAATCCCATTCGCCCGCACGCTGCCGGAGCCTTGCTGCTGGTCTTGACGGCTGCCGCGCCTGCCGAGGCCCAAAAAACCCCCACCACGCCGCCCGTCGCCGCACCCACCGCCGCAGAAAAGACTGCCCTCACACGCGGGCGCACCCTGATGAAAGAGTTCTACGCGGTGAAGCTGGACAACCTCTGGAACGCCTTTAACGCCGATGTGCGCGGACAATGGGGCACACTGGCGGGCTTCCGGCAATTTCGGGAAACGGGCGTGCGCGACTTCGGCGCAGAACAGGAACTGGTGCGCGAGCGGACGTTTACGCGGGCAGGCGTGACCTATTACGTGCGGAGCGCCGCCTTCCAGAAGGCTCCCAAGTTGGTGTGGGCCTTGACCATCGGCTTCGACAAGGCCGGAAAAGTCGATGCGTTCGGCATTTCGCTGGAGCAAGACCGCACGGAAGATCAGGTGGCGCGGGGGGATGTTGGCCGGAATCAGTGACGTGGGAGGGCGTCTAAGGGTCTAGGGTCTGAGGGTCTAAGGAAGGGCAAGGGCCGAAGCGGAAGGCCGATCCACCCAGTCAATGTCCCCGCCCCAGCACCTTAGACGCCTCTCCGTCCATACCCGCCGGACACCCCAGCACCCTCCTTTTCCGCGTGCCTACCACCACACACGCCTCCTTTCACCACCCCAATTGGTGAATCTGCCCCCAAATACAGCCCCTTCACACCTTGGAAGGTGGCGGCGTGGGCGTACAATTCTGGGCGTGAGAGCCTTACCGGGGGAAATTGAAGCTGCTGTTGTGGGCGCGTTTGACGTGCTTGACCTCGGCGTGGTGCCGTACCGGGAAGCGTGGGATGTGCAAAAACAGCACCATGCACGGGTGGCGGCAGGTGGGCGGCCTGCGCTGCTGCTGCTGGAGCATCCGCCCGTGCTGACGCTGGGCCGCAAAGCGCGGGAAGGCAGCAATATCGTGGTCACGCGGGAGTATCTGGCCGCGCAGGGCATAGAGGTGCTGGAAGTGGAGCGCGGCGGCGACGTGACCTATCACGGCCCCGGTCAACTGGTGGCCTACGCGATTTTTCCGGTGGGGAGGCGAGTCGCGGACTTTTTGCGCCTGCTGGAAGCCGCCACCCTGCACGCCCTGACCGCGCTCGGCCTGCCCGACGCCCGCCCCAATCCCGGTTACGCGGGCGTGTACGTGAATCCGCGTGACGTGAACGGCCTGACCTACGAGCAAAAAATCTGCTCTTTTGGCGTGGCGGTGCAGAAGAATGTGGCGCTGCATGGGCTGGGCCTGAACGTGACCACCAACTTGCAGCACTTTGACCTGATCGTGCCGTGTGGCCTGAGCGGCACCCACATGACCAGCGTGCAGCGCGAATACGAGTTGCGCGGCGTAGAGCGCACGGCCAGCGTAGCCGAAGCCAAAGCCGCCCTGATCTCTGCCTTCCACACCACTTTTGCCGCCTACGACTGGACGTTGCCCGACGTGGCAAGCCCCCTCAATCCATCTTCCCCAAGCCTACAGGGAGCCACCGCATGACCCAAGACCCCACGACACCCAGCACCCAAGAACCCAAATTCATCAAAAACGGCATCTACCGCAAAGACAGCGTGCCCGTGCGCGACAAGAAACCCGACTGGCTGAAGGTGACCATTCCCACCGGGCAAGTGTTCGGGGAAGTGCGGAAAATCGTGAAGGAACACCGCCTGCACACGGTCTGCGAGGAAGCCATGTGCCCCAACATCGGCGAATGCTGGAGCCGGGGCACGGCCACGTTCATGCTGATGGGCCATATCTGCACCCGCGCCTGCCGCTTTTGTGCGGTAGACACAGGCAATCCGATGGGCAAACTGGACTTGGACGAACCCGCTGGAGTGGCCGACAGCGTGCGCCTGATGGGCCTGAAATACGTGGTGCTGACCAGCGTAGACCGCGACGATTTGCCCGACGGCGGCGCGTACCACTTTGCCAAAACGGTGCAGGCCATCAAGCGCGTGAACCCGGAGACCCGCGTGGAAGCCCTGACGCCCGACTTTGGCGGCAATACCCACTGCGTGGACTTGGTGCTGGAGAGCGGCGTGGACACCTACGCCCAAAACATCGAAACGGTGCGCCGCCTGACCCACCCGGTGCGCGATATTCGGGCCAGCTATGACCAGACGCTGGCGGTGCTGGCCCACGCCAAGCAGGCCCGCCCCGACGTGATCACCAAAACCAGCATCATGCTGGGACTGGGCGAAACCCGTGAGGAAATCAGCGAGGCCATGCGCGACTGCCGCGCCGCCGGGGTAGACGTGCTGACCTTCGGGCAATATCTGCGCCCCACCATGCACCATCTGCCCGTGGTGCGCTACGTGTCGCCTGCCGAATTTGAAGAGATTCGGGAAGAGGGCATGAAACTGGGCTTCCTAGAAATCGTGTCGGGGCCGCTGGTGCGCAGCAGCTACAAAGCCGAACAGATCGTGATGGACAAGCCCGGCAACTTGCCCGAGCATCTGGCCCATTTGGAAGGCGGCGAGCAACTGAGTTTGATCTGAGGGCATGAGAAAGCGAACGCCTGAGCTTTTGCCTGCTCCGGCGTTTTGCTGTTGAGCCGAGGTGTGCGCTGGAGACCTCTTTGATTCAGACAGTTTTTACTTCAGAAAAACAGGCCAAAGAGAAACGTCGCCTGGTACGCCTTGCCCGTGCCCCTCTTGTGCGAAGCTCTCCGAGTCCCCGCCTCTCGCGGGCGAGCTGTCCCCGGCCCCCACTAGAGGGAGCGGCGAAAACGTTGTGTTCTTGGGCAGCGATCAGCAGAATTGGGAAACTGTCCGCTCCACTGCCTTAGACCGACTCCGTTTCATTGCACCACAACCGGGACAGCACCGCCTGGGCGTCCATAGCGCGTAGCCCGTACTCTTTTCTCCCCGCTCTGCTGCGCGTCTGTTCCAGTCCGCTCCGGTTGAAGCGTCAACTCTGGCGCTTTCAAGTGGAATCCGCATCCCCGCGTCTGATCTCTGGATTCAGCATCTGTACGGTCTCAACTTACCCAGAAAACGAGGCGGGAGGTCAACGCCTTCACTCAGGGGCGCTGGCGTCCTCACTCTTCGGCAAGGTGAACGAGAAGGTGGCCCCCTCTCCCACCTGTCCTTGCGCCGTCACGGTGCCGCCGTGCCGAGCCACGACCCGGCGCACGTTCGCCAGCCCTACGCCGTTGCCTTCGAACTCTTCTTGGCGGTGCAGGCGCTGAAACACCCCGAACAACTTGTGCGTGTAGCGATTATCGAAGCCCACGCCGTTGTCGCGCACAAAGATGCGCCAGTCTTGGGGGCCGTCCTCCGCCCAGATCTCGATCTGTGCCTCTGACCGAGGAGCGCTGTACTTGAGGGCGTTACCCAGCAGGTTCTCGAAGACTTGGCGCAGAAGTCCCTGATCCCCCATCACCAGCGGAAGCGGGCCTATCGTCCAAGTCACCTGTCGCCCCTTCAGCTCCGACTCGAGGCTCTGCCGTACCCCCATCACCAACCGATCCAGATCGACCGGTTGGAGAAGCAGAGCTTGCTGGGAAGTGCGCGAAAGCTCCAGCATCGCGTCGATCAGGGTGTTCATCCGCCCCGCCGCCTGATCCATGATGGTGAGGTAGCGGGCCGACTTTTCGTCCAGACGGTCTGCTAACGATTTGCGGAGCAGGGTGCCGAAACTCGTCATGTGCCGCACCGGAGTCCGCAGGTCGTGCGACACCGAGTAGGCGAAGGCCTCCAGTTCCTCGTTGGCAGCGCTCAAGGAGCGGGTTCGGGCATCTAGGACGTCGCGTTGGGCCGTCAGTTCCCGCGCATGCTCGGCACGCTCGAGGGCCAAGCTCAAGCTGTTCATGGTCGTTTCCAGCACCGCCCGGTCAGTGGCTGTCCATTTGCGCTGGTGGAACAGGCCAATTACAAAGATGCCCACCGTCGTGCGCGATACCTGAAGGGGCAGTGACACGACGGCCTGGATGTGCTTGACCACCGCGGCGTCCGTGTCACTGCCCTGGGCATACACATCCTGATAGAGCGGCAGACCGGTCTCGAAGGGCTGGCGCAGGGTCGGAATTTCCAAGGGGAACCCGGCGTCCACCAAGGCCTGAAGCGCGTCGTTGCCCAAGTCGCCCACCTGAGATCGGCAGCGCCACAGCTCACCCTCGGGTTCGTAATACACCGCGTAGCCCGGCGGCAACAAGGTCAGCACGATCTCCTGAGCGCGGCGCACCAACGGGAAGCGCCCGGTTTCGAACATGAAGTCTTGGGCAAGCTGGGCAAACGCTTCGAGCGCCCGGTTGCGGTTGAGCACAGCTGTTTTCTGAAGTTGCACCTGCTGAATCTGCTCAGCCCGGTCAAGGGCGAGGCTCAGTCCCCGGCACACGGCCAGAAATAGGGCGCGGTCACTGTCTGCCCAGTGCATCTGGTCTCTCAGGCCGATGCCCAGCACCGCCTGTACCTCGCCCTGCCGCAAGAAGGGATAGGTGGCAACCGTGTGGTACATGTCGGTGTGTTCTACTTGCTCCTGCTGCGCGTCCCAGCCGTTGACGAACACAGGGGCGTGAGTCTGAAGCACGGCTGCGAACACGGGGGTCTCTAAGGGAAGACCGGCCCGCAACTGTTCCAGCAGCACCGGGTTCGCAGTCAGATCCTCACTCTGCACCCGCAGCTTCCAGCGCCCGTCCTCGCGTTCGTAGTAGGTGACGGTACTGCCCGGAAAGCGTTGATCCAGCACGGTCACGCTGTGCTGGGCCAGCAGAAGAACCTCCGTCTCGGTACCCACCGCCTCGGTAAACGCGATGAAGGCTTCTTGGGCGCGCGCCTCCCTTGCTACCTGCTGGGTGCGCTGATCCACTTGCCGCTGCAATTCGGACATCAGGCGGGCGCGGCCAAGGGCGATGCCGCACTGGGCACTCAGGGTTCGCAGGAAATGCTGTTCTTCTAGGGAAAAGGTGTGCGGTTCCCTGAAGTCCAGCACGATGACGCCCAAGGGCTGCCCACCCTCGAACATGGGCAAGACGGCGCTGGCGACAGGAGCGATCACGCCGGTGTGCGCTTCGAGTTCGGGATAGGCCGCGGTGAGCGCTCCAGCATGCTCGAAGAACAGCGGTGTACCCCACTGGAGCGCGTCCCCAGCGGGCATCTCCGTCTGCAGCGGCCCCGCCTGCCAGATGGTCTGGGCGTCCTCTTCGTGCCCAGCAGTCGCCGCCACGTCCAAACCGTTCCCGAGTTCGTTCACCAGCAGCACTGCTCCAGCTATGGCGTTGAGAGCGGTGAGCGCTGGGGCGAGAATCACCTTGAAGACCGAGGCAGGCGTGGTGGCCGCCGCCAACAGTTCGGTGACGTCCTGCAAACGCTCCGTCAGGGACAGGTGGGGGAAGGGGGAAGGCTCCGACATCAAGGCAGCCTAGCGTGTTGGAGACACAGCAGGAGGGCGGAACACTGCTATTGACGCCCCAATGCTGAGGCCCAAGGGCTCCTGACCGCCGCAGTGGCTCAGACCTGCGCTGCTGCGGTCTTTCCAACAGCTGGCGAAGGTGACAGCAGGTGGAGCCAGCACAGTGATGGGGAGGGAGCCCGTCCCTGCTGCTGTGTACCTCCAGACGCCTCAAGCTAAGAGTGGGTGATGCTCAGGCCCGGCACTTCTTGAGGCAGGCCTTCGCGCTCCAGGTACCGAGTAGAAGCTGAGGGTGGCCGCCGAGCGCCGCTGCACCCGCAGGTGATAAAAGAACTGCTCCCAAAATTGATCCGTCGTCATCAGAAAGGCTCCTTTGACGAGGAATACAGCCGAGTTGAAGAGCGCACGACCACTGCTGCTTAGAACAGGGTCAAGATTGTGCAAGGCAACAAAAAACCCCGCCTAGGACGGGGAATCTTTCTTTTGGTGCGGATGCCCAGACTTGAACTGGGGACCTCACGCTTATCAGGCGTGCGCTCTAACCAACTGAGCTACACCCGCGCACCGATTGTCTTCAACCAACACACTTGACCAACACCACAGCAGCATTCTCACGCTGCGCCCCCGTTCTGGCGGGCGGGGATCAATGTATCAGGGGCGGGGCAGGGTGTCAACGGGCAAGGCGGCCCCGCACTCAGGGCGGTGTGATCAGGCCGTAGGTTTCCAGTGCGTAGCGGTCTGTCATTCCGGCCACGAAGTCGCACACAGCGCGGGGCAAGCCCTCGGCCTCGGCACGGGCACGGACGGTGGGGGGCAGCATAGACGGGCGGGCCAGAAAAGCCCGGAACATCGTTTCCAGCACCCGCGTGGCCTGCTCCACTTGCAGTTCGACTCGCCAATGGCGGTACAGGTTCTCGCGCAGAAAAGTGGCTGTGTCGCGCAGCAGCTCACGCATAGCAGGGCTGTAGGTGATCAGGCCCACCGGATGTTGGCGGGCGGCCTGCGCCGTCGCAACCCCGCTGGCCGCAATCGCCGCGTCACTGGACTGGGTCAGGTCAGAGATCAGCCAGCCCAGCAACTCACGGTGCAGGGTGCGGCGGTCTCGCTCGGTCAGGTCGGGGGCGGCGGTGGGCACGCGGGCCAACAACTCGTTCCAAAGGGGCAATTCAGCCAGTTGCGCGGGCGTGATCAGGCCACTTCGCAGGCCGTCGTCGAGGTCGTGCGCGGTGTAGGCCAGCGCGTCGGCAGCGTCGACCAACTGGGCTTCCAGACTGGGGCGCTCCAATCCGGCGCGGTCATGCTTGTTCAGGCCGTCCAGCGTCTCATAGGTCAGGTTCAGGCCCGGAAATTCGGCGTAGCGGTCTTCCAACAAGGTCACGATTCGGCGGGCCTGTCCGTTGTGGTCAAAGCCGCCCCGTCCCAACTCACCTTGCTCGGCCATCAGTCCGTTCAGCACTCGTTCGCCCGCATGTCCGAAGGGTGGGTGGCCCAAATCGTGTGCCAGCGCCAACGTTTCGGCCAAGGTTTCGTTCAGGCCCAGCGTCAGCGCCACCGAGCGGGCCACCTGCCCCACTTCCAATGTGTGCGTTAGGCGGGTGCGGTAATGGTCGCCCTGCGCGTTCAGGAACACCTGCGTTTTGGCTTCCAGCCGCCGAAAAGCAGTGGTGTGAAGCACGCGGTCACGGTCTTTTTGAAACGCCGTGCGGGTCGTGCTTTCGGTTTCCGGGTAGGCCCGCCCCCGCGAATCGGCGCTGAAGGTCGCGTAGGGCGCGAGGGTGGCCGCCTCTCGCGCCTCCAACTGCTGGCGGGTCAACATGCGGCGATTCTGGCAGATGGCGCGGCTGCGGGGGCCAAAACGCCAAGAAACCGTAACGCTGCCTGCTTCCCCGCTCCGCCGCTCTGCCAGAATGCGCCTATGAGCGATTCGCAGGCAGGCGGCACACAGGTCATCTATGACGGGCGAATTTTGCGTCTGGAACTGCAAGAAGGCAAATGGGAAGTGATCCGGCACGCCGCTGCCGTGTCTATTCTGGCCCTGAACGACGCGGGCGAAATGCTGCTGGTGCGTCAGCTTCGGCGGGCCGTGAACGCGCACACGGTAGAAGCCCCGGCAGGATTGATCGACGAGGGCGAAACGCCGGAGCAGGCCGCCCGCCGCGAGTTGCAGGAAGAGGCGGGCCTAGACGCCGAGATGACGCTGCTGACACAGTTCTACTCCAGCCCCGGCTTTTGCGACGAACTGCTGTACGTGTTCGCCGCCCGCAACCTGCGCGACTCCCGCCTGCCGATGGATGACGACGAAGAGATAGAAGTGCTGTGGATGCGCCCACAAGCCGTACTGGACGGCCTGCAGGGCGGCACGCTGGTGGGCAGCGCGGCCACGATCACGGCGGCCTTGTTCGGCGTGCAACTGCTGGCGGCGGGTGCCGAGCAATGAAGACCTTCATCGCGCCCGGTCAGCGCCCCGATACCGAAACGGTGGTCGCCATCGGCAGCTTCGACGGAATTCATCTGGGACACCAAGCCCTGATCGCCCAACTGAAGGCCAAAGCGCGCGAACACCGTGTGCCCAGCGTGGTGTATACCTTCGACCCGCCGACTCGCGTGCTGACTCAGGGCGTGGAATTCCTGTCGACGCTGCCCGAAAAGCTGGAGTTGTTGGCCCGCTACGGCGTGGATGAAACGGTGGCCGTGCCCTTTACCGCCGAATTTGCGGCCCGCCCCAAGGAAGCGTTTTTGGATGACCTGCGGCTGCTGCGGCCCCGCACCGTCGTCGTGGGCGAAGACTTTCATTTCGGGCGCGGGCGGGCGGGCAGCGCGGCAGACTTGGCCGAAGTCGCGCCGGAAGTGGTGGTGGTGCCGATTCATGGGCTGGGCGGCGAGGATATTAAGAGCACGCGCATTCGGGAATACCTGAAAACTGGGGACGTGGAGGGCGCACGCCGCCTGCTGGGCCGCCATTACGACGCGCAGGGCGTGGTCATTCACGGCGATCAGTTGGGGCGCACCATCGGCTGGCCGACGGCCAATATCAGTGTTCCAGACGGCAAGGCGCTGCCGATGGGCGTGTTCGCGGTGGTGGCGATTGGCGATCACGGGCGCTGGCACGGCATGGCAAACGTGGGCTTCCGGCCTACAGTCAACGGCACCACCCGCCGCTTCGAAGTCCATCTGTTCGATTACGAGGGCGACTTGTACGGCCAAGAATTGCACATCAAGTTCTTTGCCCACCTCAGAGGCGAACAAAAATTCAGCGGTCTGGACGCCCTGAAAGCACAATTGCAGCAGGACGCGGCCAATGCGCGGGCGGCGTTGGTGGGTGTGAAGTAGCAAGGCGCAAGAGCAGGGGCCAAAGCGTAGAACTTTGGCCCCTGCTCGTTTGGTTGTCGTTCAAACTTACCGGAATCTGCTGAAAAGTTAGAGCAAGATGCCGATCACGATGGCCCCCACAACCCAGTAAGCCAGACCCGACAAAACCAACGTAATGGCGGCTTGGGTTTGGTCACGCAGGTTCATGCTGGACTGAACGGCCAAAAAGCCGAAGAAAACCATGGCAATGGAGATGAGGATGCCCGCAATCCAGCCCAGAATGGGAATGATGCCGATGAGAGTGCCGACGATGCTGAGTGGCACGAAGAACAGTGCGAAAGTGTAGGCGACTTCGGAAAAGGTGCCCGTACCCTTGAACAGATTCTTGCCGATCAGGTAGACGGCGGCCACGAAGATAGCGAACTGGACAGGAATGGCAATCAGGCGGCTGAAAAACTGGCTGAACAGGTTCAGGTCATGAAAAGGGGCGAAGATTCCAGCGATGACGCCTGAAACCAAGGCAGCCAGAACCACATAAATAGCGGCTTGCGTCATGCCGCCGCGCTTTTCATACAGTTCGAAGGTGCTGGGACTGGGGCGCGTCAGGACGGCCATACTCTGGGGAAGCATCTGGGCAACGGTATCGGTGGGGGCAGATTGGGTTGGGCGGCTCATGCCACACAGTACGCCGCTCCTGTCAAAGAAGTTTCAGAGCATGCTTGACACTTGGTCAATCTTTGCAGTGGATGAAGGGCACAAACACGGCGAGCCGCTGCTCATTTGTACTGCTCTGTTCTCACAGACAGGCCCGTATACAGCGCCGTCAGAGCCTCTTGCAAGGCAGGCCCGAACTGCACGCACAGCGGCGTGAGTTCCGGGTCTTGCAGGGCGGCCTGTACAGCGGGCGCAGGGTCAGACATCGGATACAGGCCCGCCACCAACGCCTGTGTGTAGGTCAGCAGGGGCAGGCTCGCGCCGGGGGGCAGACCGGGGAGCGCACCCTCCAAGAGCGGCGCGAGCGGTTGCAACTGCCCCAACAACCAACCCTTGTGGGCGCGGGCGCGGTCTTGGCTGATGTTGCGTTCCAGCAGGCCCGCCAAGTGTGGAATCAGGCGCGTGAGGGCGGCGTGTTCGGCCAGCAGCGTACACACCAACGCCGCGAGGCTGGCCGGAGTGTGCGTGCCGCCTAACCGCAGATGCCGCGTCAGAGCGTGCAGCCACGCGCCCAACAACTCCTCGTACAGCGCGAGAAACAGCGTTTCTTTGGTGGGAAAATAGCCGTACAGCGCAGGTTTGGTGAGGCCCACGCGCCCCGCGACGGCTTGCAGCGTCACGTCTTCATAGCGGTGCGTCTGCCACAGCGTCAGCGTTTGGTGCAGGATATCGGCCCGCCGCGCTTCTTTGGCGCTGTCGGATCGGGCACGGGCAAGAGTAACCACCGGTTAATTAGAAGGGAGGATTGGGGAGAAGTCAAGACGAAACAACATATCAACACGGCTTGACAGACTTACTCGTAGTTAGTAAAGTCTGACTTACCGGGAGTCACTCAGACCGCCCACAGGAGATGACATGACCCAGCAGACGCAACAGACACAGGCCAACGCAGACCAGTTTCAACGCCACCAACCCGCTACCGCCCTCATTACAGGCGCAAGCGGCGGCATTGGCGAGGCCATCGCGCGGCAACTCGCGGCACGCGGCGCACACCTGATCTTGGTGGCCCGCAGCGAAGGCAAAATGCAGACGCTGGCGCAGGAAATGAGCGCCAAGCACGGCATTCAGGCCGCCGTGATCGCGCTTGATCTGACCCGCCCCGACGCTGGCGAAGTGCTGGAACGCGAAGTGGCGGCCCGCCATCTGACGGTAGACATTCTGGTCAACAACGCTGGCTTCGGCGGTTTCAGCGAATTCTGGACGCAGGACGCGGGTGAAATTAACCGGATGGTGGCCGTGAACATTGCCGCCCTGACCGATCTGACGCGCCGTTTTCTGCCCGACATGGTGACGCGGGGGCGTGGGCGCGTGCTGAATGTGGCCTCCACCGCCGCCTTCATTCCGGGGCCGCTGATGGCCGTCTACTATGCCTCCAAAGCCTATGTGCTGAGCTTCAGTGAGGCCGTGAACGAGGAGTTGCGCGGCACCGGCGTCAGCGTGACCGCCCTGTGCCCCGGCCCGGTGGAAACGGGCTTTCAGGACACGGCCAATCTGGGTGAAAGCAAACTCCTGAGCGGCGTCGCTCGGCTCAGCATTCTCAGTGCCGAAGAAGTTGCCAAACAAGGTGTGAATGCCATGCTGCGCGGTCAAGCGGTGCTGATCGCGGGCGGCTTCAACCGCAGCCAAACGCTGTTGCCGCGCCTCTTGCCCCGCGCTGCGGTGGCCCGCCTGATGGCGCGGGTGCAGGCGCGGAGGAATGTCTAAGGGCGGTCTAAGGGTCAAGGGTCTAAGAGTCTTTGGTGGAAGGTGAACCCCCCCGTTGCTTTGCAACGCCCCCCCTTAGAGGTGGGGACTAAAAGCTGTTGCGCTCCCCTTGAGGGGGGCTGGCTGCGAAGCAGACTGGGGGGTTCACCCGGAATCGTCAACGCTAAACGCTCGTGGAACTGAGCCGCCCTTGAATGTTGCTCACCGCCAGCCCCGCTCCTCCCTGTCCCAATGAACACTTGCCCCAGCAGCCGCGTGCGACAATGGAAATGATGACGGATTCAGCTTCCAGCCCAGATCACCTCCGCACGACCAAAGACACGGCCTCCCAGAAGGGCAAGGCTCCGCAGACCCATTCCGGGTTCGTGGCGATTGTCGGCAAACCCAACGTGGGCAAAAGCACCCTGATGAACTCGTTTTTGGGCACCAAAGTCGCGCCCACCAGCCCCCGCCCGCAGACCACGCGGCGCGGCGTGCGCGGCATCCATTCTTCGGGCAACCGCCAACTGGTGTTCGTAGATACGCCGGGGCTGCACAAGCCCAAAGACGCGCTGGGCAAGTACATGAACCACGAGGTTCACAGCGCGTTGGCCGATGTGGACGCCGTCATTTGGGTCGTTGACCTGCGCCACCCGCCTACCGATGAAGACCAGTTGGTGGCGCGGCAGGTGCGGGAACTGCCCAAACCGCTGTTCTTGGTGGGCAACAAAACCGACGTGGCCAAGTATCCCGAGGAGGCCATGAAGCTGTACCGGGCGCTGCTGGAAGGCCGCACCCACGACACCAGCGAAACGGTGCTCAGCGCCCAGAACAACCCACAGGCGGTAGCGACCCTGCGCGAGCAACTGCTGGACGTGTTGCCCGAAAACCCCTTCTTCTACCCCCTCGGCGCGGCCAGCGACCAGACGCGGGAAATGTGGGCCGCCGAGATTATCCGCGAAGAAGCCATGAAAAAGCTGCGCGACGAGTTGCCCTACGCCGTCGCTACCCGCGTGAACAGTTGGACGGAGCGCGAAGACGGCCTGCAACGCATCGAAGGCGAAATCGTGGTGGAAAAGAACGCCCACAAGGGCATGGTGATCGGCGCAGGCGGCAAGCAACTGCGTGAAATCGGTCAGGCCGCCCGCAAGCAACTGGAAGTGTTCCTGAGCCGCAAAGTCTTTTTGGGCCTAGAAGTGATCGTCATTCCCGGCTGGCGCGAGGACGAAGAAGCCCTGCGCGAATTGGGCTACGAGTAAGGGAAATTCTGTTCGGATGAGCCGCGTCCGGTTTGTCACCAAGGCCATTCCCAGTGACGGTGGGCGAGTCTGGAACCGCAAAACAGAGCGTTGGTGGGGAGAACTCTGCAAGGAATATCCTGCCACGCTGCTGGCCGAACTGAATGGGGCTAAACGTTCACCCCAACTGGTCACTCTGATCAACGAGAACCGCAAGCCACGCAACTAGAGCTTCAATTGACTTCGGCACAAACCGCCCCCGCTCACAGCCGATGCTGAAGCGGGGGCGGTTTGTGCAGCTCAGAAATGTGGGTGCGAGAGCAAAATTACTTCTTGACCACCGTACACCACGCCAAAACCACGTCGGCCTCGCCCTGAAACCAAGTCCCGGCCACCCACATCTTGGGCGTGGTCAGCACAAACTGCTCGTACACGCCGCCGTCCGAGGTCTCGCCTACATCCAAGCTCTTATACTTGAAGTCTTTGGGAATCTTCGCGTTCAGGTCTTTGGCGATGGCGGCGGGCTTGCCTTCCCAGAACAGCAGCTCATGATACTGGCACTTGCCGTTCAGCTCCGCCGCCGTCGCATCCAGCACTTCGACCATTTCTTCGGAGAAGTCGTCGTCGGTGAGTTCAAGTGCGCCCTTGGGCAGTTGAAAGCCTGTGAGATTGGACTTGGTCACGAAGTCTGTAGCGAGGGCAGAGGGGATCAGCAGGAGAGAAGCAGCGATCAGGAAGCCTAACTTTTTTCTCATATCTCAGTGTGCTGTCCTCTATTCGGTTCCACAATAGAGGGGGGTGCAAGGGGCGTTCATATGAAAAATTAGGCTTTTACCTGACTCTTCGCCCTCGCTTCTTAAATCAACGCCGCGATGGTACTTCTGACCCTGACGTCACACTATTGAACCCCACCGACTTCGGCATTATCCCATACATTCTGTATTCTTTCTTACTGACTCAGGTTGAATTAAAGATCAGCCTTTTCTCCTTTCAATCGTCATCTGTATGGATTGGATGACTATGACTATAAGGTCTAGTGCCGGGGGGCTTCAGACAGGCGGCTTTTGCATGCCCGCATACGGCATACCTGCCCCCGCCTGTGCTGCACTGCGCTGCATGACCACATTGATTATCGGGGCTACGGGCGGCATTGGCGCGGCGATGGCGCGGGCGATGGCCGCCACAGATTCACTGGTTCTGGCCGGGCGCGACGAGGCCAAACTCTCTGCTGTTGCTGCCGAAACCGGGGCCAAATCGCAGCGGGTAGACGTGGGCTTTGAAAGCCACGTGCGCTCGCTGCTGGACGGCGTGGAGAGCCTGGACACCGTGATCTATGCGGCGGGCGCGGCCCTGCCTCAACCCCTGGCCGACCTAGACGCCGCGCAGGTGCGGGCCGTGTGGAATGCCAATTATTTTGGGGCCATTTGGACGCTGAAATATGGGCTGCCCAAGCTGGCCGAAGGTGGACGCATGTACCTGATCGGCGCACGGCCCGAACTGGTGACGGCCAAAGGGTTTTCCCAGTACGCCGCCAGCAAAGCCGCGTTGGCGCAGGCCGTGACCATTGCCCGCCTGGAATTGCCGCGTGGCACGCAAAAGGCGCTGACGCTGGTGCTGCCGCCCGCCGTAGATACACCGCTGTGGACGCAAGTGGGCCGCGTGCCCCGTGGAGCCATCAGCGCCGGAGCGGTAGCGCAGGCCATTGCTGCTGACAGAGCGGGGGCGGCGCAGGGGGAATTGCGGGTAGAGAGCTGAGTTTGGAGTGTGGATCGTGGAACGTGGGAAGGGTGTGGGGGCCGGGGAGACTCCGCTTTAGGCAAGGCCAGAAATTTCAAACGGCTGCCCTACGCCAGAGCCTCAGCCCGCTCCCACTCGGCAAAAGCGGCGTCTATAAACAGCTTGGTGTGGTGCATCCGCAACTGGCGAGCGGCGTACAAGGCGTCTACTTCCAAGCGGGAAAAGTAACGCGCTTCCTGCACCTCAGCGGCAAATTCAGGCCGGGGCGCGGGGGCGAGCGTTGGCCCGATCACTTCTGCCAGCCACGCGAACCGCAAGATCAATACGCCGTCTGGCATCTTGCCCAGCAGCGTATTCAGGAGCTTGATGGGCCGCACGCGCAGTCCCGTTTCTTCCCACGCCTCGCGCACGGCGGCGTCTTGGGGATTCTCACCCTCCTCTACCCCGCCCGCCGGAAAGTGCCACAGCCCCCGGCTGCCGGGTTTGCCCTCCTGCACCAACAGCACCGCGCCCGCTGCATCGATAACCACCACGCCCGCCGAACGCAGCGTGACCGGGATGTGCAGGGTTTCGTCGTACTGCATGTTAGTGCGGTAAGCCAGAGGCAGAGCTTGCTGGCTTTCCGGTGGTGTTGCGGAGAGTCGGCAACCGGAGCCAGTCCATCCTAAACCCCGATCAACTTCAGGTGAGCTATGTGGTGGCGGCCATGCCAAGCGTACATGGCGGCCAAAGTATCCAGCGTGTAGGTGCGGCCCTGCGCGGGGTGCGTCCATTGGCGTGCCCAATCCGCGTCGTGTACGCCCTCCAGCACGGCCACGATCCGGGCGTGCAGCGACTCCAATAGGTTCAGGCTGACTTCTGCGGGCAGGCGCGAGTCGGGCAGCTCGGCCCAGAGGGTCTGCTCGTAGGGTCGAATGGTCGGGTTGGTTTCGGTCAGCGTCAGTTTCAGGCGAGCATAGGCGTTCAGATGGCTGTCGGCCACATGATGAACCACCTGCCGCGCCGTCCAGCCGCCTTCCCGGTAGGGCGTATCTAAGCGGGATTCTCCCAAATCGGCCACCGCCGCACGCAATTCGGCGGGCAGGGCGCGAACGGCGGCCACCGCTTCGGCCCGCTCTGCTGGCGTCAGCGTGAGTGGGGTGGGCATGGGGCCAGTGGGGTGACGAACATCAGTCTGGGCATCAGTCTGGGTCATGGTTCACGCATCCAAGGGGCATCTTCGGGGGGGCGAGTCAGGTCTATCAGCACGTTCAGGCTTTGTTTGGCCCGCGCAGGCACGTAAGGCCGGGTCGCGTCCGGGCAAGTGTCGCACTGAGGACTGGTAAATTCCCGCATTCTCAGCAGGTTGGGGGCTGCACTGTCAAACCAGAGGGTGCGCCTGCTGCTGGTGGGCACGGTGCCCAGCGTACTTTTATCGGCATAGGTCGGCCCCAAGTACACGAGGCTTTTAAATGTGCCGCCCGCAAACCGCATGATCTCTGTGCTGTTCCAGAAATACCCCTGAGTCGGCCCCTGCCAAATCTTCGTCAGCACGGCATTCAGGCGGCTTCCGCCTACAGCGGGCAGCACCGCCACATCGTCTGCAAAGCCAGCCTTAAAGTAGACCGGGTTCTGACCGTTCAGGATCAGGGCGTCTCCGGCCAGTCGCTCGCGGTACAGGTTGGAAGCCCTGCCCGTGTAGCAGTTGGACACCAGATAAAAGGTTTGATTCTGGTCTGCTGTGAACCGCCCAGAGCCGCGAAACAGAACTTGAAAATCAGGGCACACGCTGAGGCCCCGCGCCAGATACAGGTCGATCAATGCGCGGCGTTCGGGCGGGCTAATCGGGGGCGGGGGCGGATTCACGCTGGCGTCGTAGATCAGGCGCGGGGCCGCCGCCGCTGTGCCTGCGAGGGCCAACAAGACGACAGCACCTACACCAACAAGCCGGGGCAGAAAACGGGCCATGAGGTACTGTACGCCCTCGGCGGCAGCTTGCAGTAAGGAATCTGCTGTGGAGAGCCGGAGTAAGCAGCGCCTCATTCAGATCAGCCCGGCTGTCCTTCCTTCTCCGCTAAGGGGCCGACTTTGCGTGTCCAGCGATCCGCATCCCGCGTTTCCACTTTAGTCATCATGCGCTCGAAGCCTCGCTCTAGGCTTAGGCCGCGTTCGTTTGCCATACAGATCATGACGAAGAGCAGGTCGGCCAATTCCAACTCTAGGTCGCCCACGTCTTCCCCCGGCTTGGGCGTTTTGCCGTTCTGGTGGGCAATCACCCGCGCAATCTCGCCCGTTTCTTCGGTCAGGCGGGCCAGCATCAGCAGGGGCGGAAAATAGCCTTCCTTAAACTGGGAAATATAGGTGTCCACACGGGCGCGGGCCGCCTCGAAGGTCAGCGGAGCAACAGCATCTGTCATGCGGGCAGAGTACGAAAAAACCAGCCGCATGGGGCGACTGGCTTCCAGAAGGCAACTTGAGGCTTAAGCGTTAGCGCACGTACAAGTACGTTTCCTGCACGTCCCGGTCAGCGGGCGCGTAGTTGTTCAGGTATTCGTCGCTGGCACGGTTCCAACGGTTGCCGTCGTACACGCCGCCTAGCACGAGGTCGGTGGTGGGGCGCACGCGGGTAAACAGCACACGCACACGCTGGAGTCCACGCGGGGCCGCCACGTTGTAAGTCACGCCGTCCTGAGCGCGGGGGAAGGTGGTGGTTCCGGCCTGCACGTAGGCGTCGCGGACGAGTACATTGGCCGCGCCGCCCGCGTTCAGGGCCAACAGGGTCACGTATCCGGCGGTGCGGGTGGTCACGCTCAGGCGCAGGGCCTCGCCCACCACGTAGTTGCCGCCCTCGCCCCGGTCTGGGCGCACGCTGGTGATCAGGTTGCTGCTGCTGCCGCTAAGGCCGAGGTTAGGACGAACGCTGACGGTACAGGCACTCAGGGTCAAGCTGAGTGCGCCAAGAACAAGGAGGCTACGCATAGGGGCAGTCTACTGGCCGAGCCTGACAGAAATCTGAGTCTGACTGGGATGTCATCTCTGAAAACCCGGACAAATGGGTCAGGTTGATGGGGGGGGTCATAGGGTTGGAAGCAGAACCGGGCCGGGGGCAATGGTCAGCTTTCATAGGATATGCGCGGGGGGAGCGGCGTAGCATGGGCTATGGCCCCTGCCCGATTTGCCCGCGCCCGATCTGGATCTGCCCGGTTGTTTGCGCCGCTGCATTCGCGGCGAGCCGCCTTGACCCTGCTCCTGCTGTCTGGGCTGCTGGCTGGCCCGCTCGCGGCCTCTGCGGGTGCCCAAACTGCCCAGAACGCCGACCAAGCCCTCCCGCCCATCACCACTTCTCCGGCTCAGACCACAGGGGCACAGAACACGGGCGGCTACTCCACCAACCGCTTTTTTGAAGACCTGAAGGCGGGCAAAGTCGCGCAGGTCACGCTGGACGGGGCGGGCAATGCCAGCGTCACTTTTATCAATGCCTCGCGGCCGCGTTCGGTGGTCGTGCCGCCCGACGCAGTGACTCTGAAGCGCATTCGGGCGGCGGGCGTGCCCCTGCGCGTGACGCCGGGTGGGTCGCCCTTTGGCTGGATCGGGCAAGTGCTGCCCTTGATCCTGACCGGGCTGATTTTGCTGGTGCTGTGGCGCTCACTGCGGGGCGCTCAGGGCGGAGGCAACGCGGCGAGTCAATTTGGGAAATCGAAGGCAGCAGTCATTGCGGAGGGCCAGATCAAACAGACCTTCGCCGACGTAGCAGGCTGTGACGAAGCCAAGCAAGATTTACAAGAAGTCGTCGAATTCCTCCGTCACCCCGAGAGATACCACCAACTCGGCGCACGCATCCCACACGGCGTCCTCTTGGTTGGCCCCCCTGGCAGTGGCAAGACCTTGCTCGCTAAAGCTGTCGCAGGCGAAGCCAAAGTGCCTTATTACTCCATCTCCGGTTCAGATTTCGTCGAAATGTTCGTCGGCGTCGGGGCGGCCCGTGTCCGTGACCTGTTCGAGCAAGCCAGAAAAAGTGCGCCCTGCATCGTCTTCATCGACGAAATAGATGCTGTTGGGCGCAAACGTGGCGTGAGTCTTCAGGGTGGCAACGACGAACGCGAACAGACCCTCAATCAATTGCTCGTGGAAATGGACGGCTTCGGCAGTGGACAAGAAGTGATTATCTTGGCCGCCACGAACAGACCCGATGTCTTGGATGCGGCTCTCTTGCGGCCCGGACGCTTTGACCGTCAAGTCGTCGTCGACGCACCCGATGTGCGGGGCCGGGAAATGGTCTTGCGGATTCATGCCCGGAAAAAGCCGCTGGACGCCAGTGTGGATTTGGCTCTGGTGGCTCGCAGAACCGCAGGCATGGTAGGAGCCGATCTCGAAAACCTGTTGAACGAAGCCGCACTCTTGGCGGCGCGGGAAGGGCGGACGCGGATTACGGGGCGGGATGTGGATGAGGCGCGTGACCGGGTGCTGATGGGGCCGGAACGCCGCAGCCTCGTGGTCAGAGAAGCAGACCGCAAGGTGACGGCCTACCACGAAGTCGGACATGCCCTCGCCGCTCAATTGTTGCCACATGCCAACCGAGTCGCCAAACTCACCGTTGTGCCGCGTGGCCGGGCCGCAGGGTACATGATGCCCGACGCCGATGACCGCCTGCACGTGACTCGGCACGCGCTGGAAGACATGATCGCGGTGGCTCTGGCAGGCCGCGCCGCCGAGGAAGTGGTGTACGGCGAGGTCACGACTGGGGCGCAAAACGACTTTCAGCAGGCCACCAACATCGCCCGCCGCATGGTCACCGAATGGGGCATGTCAGACCGGATCGGCAAGGTGGCCCTCGCCTCCGACGACGGCAACTTTCTGGGCGGCGGTTCTCAGGCCATGCCTATCAGCGAGGCTACCGCGTTTGCTGTAGACGAGGAAGTCCGCGCCCTGATCGACACCGCCTATGCCCGCGCGCTGGACTTGGTGCGGGAGCATCTGGCGGGCGTTCACGAGATCGTGCGGGTGCTGCTCCGCCGGGAAACCCTGAGTGGCGAGGAATTCAGTACCCTCCTGGCGGGCGGCACGCTGGACGACTTGCCCACGCCGCCTGCATTGGCGGGCGGCGGCTCTCCCCTGCCCGCCTAAGTGCTGTCTGATACGAACTTAAAATCGGTCGAAGACGAATTTCGAGCGAAGCGAGTGGAAGAAACGACGGGATGGCGGCGATGGACGACCCTATCGGTGCTTTTGCGGATGTTCGGGAATCAAAGCAATCCCGTATGAGACACGAAACAAGAAGGCTGCCGCGAGCATTCAATGCTCGCGGCAGCTTCGTTCCTGACAGAGGTGGTCAACTCTCGTCGTCTTCCGGGTCACGGGTGGTGCTGGGCTTCACAGGCGTGTGGGTGCGGTCTTGCGTGTCACGTGGGTCGCGGGGCAAATCGTCGCGGGTAATCTTGATTTCTATGGGCGTGCCCCCAAAGTTGAGAGAGCGCTGCGGAAACGGGATTTCGATGGCGGCCTGATCCATAGCGATTTTGATGCGGCGGTTGAATTCACGGCCAATCGCGTACTGGCTCTTGGGCTGCACCTTGAACAAGGCCCGCAACGTCACGCTGTCGGGAGCAAGCTGCGTCACGCCCTGCATTTCCGGGGCTTCCAGAAAAAACGGACTCCATTCGGGATCGGCGTAGATTTCGTTGCTCACGGCTTCCAGCACGCGCAGGGCGTCGTTGATGTTGGCAGTGTAGGTGACGTTCACGGTAGCGACCACGCGGCTCCAGTCTTTGCTGCTCACACTGACGGTCAGAATCTGGCCGTTGGGGATGATATGCACCGTGCCGTCCAGCGCCCGGAGTGCCGTGACACGCAAATTCAGGCGCTCCACGTTGCCCGACAACAGGCCCGTATTGACTGTAATCACGTCGCCCACGCCGTACTGGTCTTCCAACAGAATGAAAAAACCGGTGAACACATCTTTGATCAGGCTTTGAGCGCCGAACCCCACTGCCAACCCCAGCACTGACACACCTGCCAGCAAGCTGGTGGCATTCACGCCCAGCGTTTGCAGGCCCGCAATCAGGCCAATAATGACCACCACGGCTTTCAGCGAACTTTCCACCACACCTTTCAGGGTCTGGATTCGCACGCTGCGGCGGTTGAATTCTTCCTCGGCCACGATGCGTCCGGCGAGGCTGCCGATCAGATTCCACGCGATCAGGGCCAGCGCCAAAATGACCACAGCTTGCCCCGCGCTGTTGCGGAATCCGCCCACGATGTCTTGGCCCAATTCGAACAAAAATGGGATAGATGGCAGGTAGGCCACGTGCGTAGCGACGGCCAGCCAGCCCACCGTACAGGTCAGCAGCCACAGCCATTTCAGGGCCATCAGCAGGCGGCGGTTCACATGCGCCTCTACTCCCCGAATCAGGGTGCGCCCGAAGCGGTAGAGCGCGTAAGCGATGACAGCGGTCAGGGCCAGCCCGAACCACACTTGCGGTTTAGACAGTTGAATAATGAGGGCGTCCAGCATCCGTCCAATCTTTCATACATCGGCGGGCAGCAGCGGGGAAATCCGCAAAACAGCCGCCGTTCACTGCGGCGGCCTACTTCTATGCAGCGGTCTATTTCTGTGCAAAGGCCGCTTCCAGCTTGGGAATCAGCTGGGCTTCGTGGGCACGTGCCGCCCGCAGCAGGGCATTCTTGACTGCTCTGGCGTCGGCGCTGCCGTGCCCGATAAAGGCCAGCCCGCGCACGCCCACCAGAATGCTGGCCCCGTAGGTGCTGGGATCCATGCGTTCTGCGAGGCCCCGCAGTGCACCGCGTACCAGCAGGCCGCCCAGCTTGCTTTTCAGGGTGCTGCCCAACGCCTCGCGCACCCAGCCGAACAGCACTTTGGCTTCTCCCTCGGCCAGTTTCAGCACCACGTTTCCGGTAAAACCGTCGGTGACGACAATATCGGTGGTGCCCAAAAAGATGTCGCGGCCCTCGATGTTGCCGTGAAAGTTCAGGGTTTTGCCGTGCATGTCGCGCAGCAGGGCGTGGGTCTCCAGCACCAGCGCACTGCCCTTGTGGTCTTCTTCGCCAATGCTGAGCAGGCCCACCGTGGGGTTTTCCTTGTCCTCCACCACGCGCAGGTACACGCTCGCCAGCCGCGCCCACTGCGCCAGATACTGCGCCTTCACGTCGGCGTTTGCCCCGGCATCCAGCAGGGTGGTAAAGCCCGATTTGGCAGGCAGATGGGTCAGAATCGCGGGCCGGTCTACGCCTTTAATGCGGCCCAGAGTGAGCAGGGCGCTCGCCATCGTGGCTCCGCTGTGGCCCATGCTGACGGCGGCAGCGGCCTTGCCCTCCTTCACCAGACGGGTACACACGTTGATGCTGGCCTCGGTGCGGCTCCGCACGTCGCTGGCGTGTTCGTCCATCCCGATCACATCGGCGGCGTCTACCACTTCCAGTGGCAGGCCAGAGCTTCCGGCGTATTTGCCCAGTTCGGCGTGCAGCTTCACGCGGTCACCGACCAGCAGCACCGACACGCCCGCGCGGGCGGCCAACACCGCGCCCTCTACATTGGGCAGCGCACCGAAATCGCCCCCCACCGCGTCCAGCGCCATCGGCAGGGCAGATGCGGCGCTGGGAACTTCTGCTTTAGCGGTCATCCGCGTCGGTCAGGGCCGCTGACGTGTAGAAAGGACGGGTCTCGGTGCCGCGTGTCTCCGCGCTTCTGCCGCCTTCGCTGGGCAGGCGGTAGCCGGGGCGCTCCACTTGCTCCCGAATGTCCTTGAAATCCACATACCCATCGGCGGCGTTGCGGAGTTCGTAGCTGGTCATCTCGGGAATGCTGGCCACCACGACGCGCTTGCCCCGCGCCCGCAGCACTTCCACCGGGCGCTCGAAATCGCCGTCGCCCGTCAGCAGCACCGCCGTATCGAACCGCTCGGAAGTCGTCAGCAAATCGGTCACAATTTCTATATCGAGGCTGGCTCGCCTATGCGTATCGCCGTGCTCGTCTGTATTCTCACGCAGAGGCCGGGTACGCACCGTGTACCCCATATAGGTCAGCGCGTCTATAAAGCGTTTTTGCTTGTCGTCCATAGGCAGCGGCACGGCGGTGTAATAAAAGGCGTTGTACAGCACGCCGTAGCCCGCAAAATGCTCCAGAATCTTGCGGTGATCGAAGTTCCAGCCGAGGCGCTTGGCTGCTGCGTACACGTTTGCGCCATCAATAAATAATGCAATTCGTTCCATTTGAATACCGTCCATTGGTCTTGCCTCCATCGAATAGATCATACTGATAAGTGGTGCTGAATCGTCTTTCAAGCTGACAATACCGGGATAAGAAGAGAATTGAGATTCGGCGCGCTCCCCCTAAGATCTGGCCCCTAAGATAACGCAAGCGGGCAAAAGAAAGGCAGGCCAGAGGATCAGGCTCCGGGGCGCGGAATCTGGGGCCGCGCCTGCTCTAGGCCCACGGCGTTCAGGGCCGCCCAGACATCGGCCCGCAACCCAGCCAGATCAATCCCCGCGTACTCGGCGGGCAAGGTGTCCAGATACTGTTCGGCCTTGGTAAAATTGCGGTGCGCCAGACTGCCGTGATGCCAGCGTTTGTGCAGGGCCGCCGCCAGCAAAATTAGGGCCGACAAGCAGGCCCGCTCCTCGCCTGTAGCCCGCAGCCACACGCCTTCCCACGCCTCGTGCGCTTCCCACCAGTGGCGTGCATTAAACAGCCGGATGCCTTCTTGCCACGCCTCTGAATCCCGCGCCTGTAAATCCGATGCTGCCATGCCCCAACAGTAAGGCCGGTGACAGCGTATGACGCGGCCATGAACGATGGGTTAGGTCACCCCCATATGCCGCCTATCTGCCCGGTGTACAGCGGCGTATACTTTATTTTATGAAGCCTGTAGAACTCTCAGACAGCAATTTTACCGCCGAAATCAGCGAAGGCCTGACGCTGGTTGATTTCTGGGCACCGTGGTGTGGCCCGTGCCGCATCATCGCCCCAGTGATAGAGGAATTGGCTGGGCAGTACGAAGGCCGCGTCAAAATCGGTAAGCTGAACGTCGATGACAACCCGATGGTGCAGGGCCAGTACCGCGTGATGAGCATTCCCACGCTGATCTTGTTCAAGGACGGCCAGCCCGTAGAAGGCGTCGTGGGCGCACAGCCCAAGCGGGCCTTCGAAGCCCTACTTGACAAGTATGCCGTGACTGCCCAAGCCCCCGCCGCTGTAGAAAGCGTCTCGGCCAACTAAAGCCAACCAGCAGCGAGCCGCCTCCGATTTGGGGGCGGTTTTTGTTGGGCTGGGTATGAGGGCTTGGTCTAAGGGTCGAAGGGACTAAAGGCTGCAAGAGCCAAAGCAAAAGTCAAAGCCGTGCAGCACCAGCAAAAACGAAATTTCATGAGCCACCCTTAAACCCGCCCACTCAGAACCGCACCACGTCCGGCGGCGTCCACGCGTGCAGCGCCTCCCCTAGCAAAATCTCGCCCTCTTCCCATTCGCCGTGCCCGCTGTTTTCGTTGATATGCCCTGCTTCGCCCGCCGAGACCAGATCGGCTTCCCACGCTTCGGCAAAGGCGGTGGCGCGGTCTAGGGTTACATACGGGTCGTTTTCGCTGGCAATGATCAGGGTGGGAAAGGGGAGCGGCTGCATGGGAATCGGAGCCATCTGGCACACCACTGGGTCGGCTTCCAGCATTCCGGGTTGCTCGGCGTCGGTAGGGGCCACCAGCAGCGCCCCGCGCACCCGCTCATGACCGCCATAAATCTGCGCCCAATGCACAATCGTCAGCACGCCGCAGGAATGGCCCGCCAGCACCAGTTCGCCGGGAGTGACGTCTATGGCTTCTTGCAATCTGGCCGACCACCCTGCCGGGGTCGGGTCTTCCCAATCGTCCTGCACCACGCGGGCCGCGCCGAATTTGGTCTCCCACAGCGTTTGCCAGTGCTGCGGCCCACTGTCGCCAAGGCCGGGAACGATAATCAGGGTTGGGGTCATGGGAAAAGGGTAGCAGAGGCAGACAAAATAATTTCAGGCCAAAACAAAAACCCCCCGCACAGGGCGGGGAGCGTTCGTCAGTCTTGAACTGAAGAGGGCTTTAGACGAGTTCGATCAGGGCCATCGTCACACCGTCGCCCCGGCGGGTGCCGATGCGGAGGATGCGCGTGTAGCCGCCGGGACGCTCGGCGTACTTGGGAGCCACTTCGTCCATGACCTTGCGAACGACCATGATGTCGTGGATGTCGCGGGCCACCAGACGGCGGGCGTGCAGGTCGCCACCTTTGGCGGTGGTGATCAGCTTCTCTACGAAAGGACGCAGCTCTTTGGCTTTCGTGAGGGTCGTCTGGATACGGCCCTCGCGCAGCAGTGCCGTGGCTTGGGCGCGGGCCAAAGCGGTACGGGAACTGCTGTTGCGGTTGAGCTTGCGGCCACTTTTACCGTGACGCATGAGGAATCTCCTTGAGAATAGGCGTGACTGCCTAGAGATGAATGGGCGAAAAGATCAGTCGCGCAGCGCGAGGCCGAACTGTGCCAACTGCTGCTTGATCTCGTCGAGGCTGCGCTCACCGATGCCGGGAACCTTTTTCAGGTCGCGGTCAGAGAGGGCGCACAGGGCGTCCACACTGTCGATGCCTTCTTCTTTCAAAGAGTGCAGGACGCGGGTGGTGAGGCCGAGGCCCTCGAGGGTCACGCGGGGCGTGTCGAGATCGGCGGGGTAAGGCTGAGGATTGATGCTGAGTTCAGGCTGACGGGGCAGGTCGTACACGCTGGGCGCACTGGGCGCGGCAGGCGTGTAGATGGGCGTCTGGACTTCCGGCGCGAGGGCAGGAAGGGTTTCGACGTTACCGAACACCGTGAGTTCATCACGCAGAATCTCGACAGCTTTGTCGAGCGATTCCTGAGGGGTCGTGCTGCCGTCCGTCCAAATCCGAATAATCAAACGGTCAAGGTCGGTCTGCTGTCCCACGCGGGTATTTTCCACATGGTAGGCCACACGGCGCACCGGAGAGAACATCGCGTCAACAGGAATAGAGTTGATGCGGTCTTTGGTGGCGTGCTTGTCGGCGGGCACGTACCCTTCGCCTTCCTCCACGCGCACTTCCATCACCAGCTTGCCGTCTTCGGCCAGGGTAGCGATGTGCAGGTCAGGGTTGACGATTTCGGCGTCGCTCGGAACCTCGAAGGCACTGGCCCGCACGATCCCTTCACCCTGCGCACGCAGCGTCAGGGTTTTGGGGCCGGGGGCGTGAAAACGCACAACCATTTCCTTGAGGTTCAGAATCAACTGAATGACGTCTTCTTTGACGCCAGGGATGGTGCTGAATTCGTGGAGGACGTCTTCGATGTACACGCTGGTGACAGCGGTACCGGGGATCGAAGACATCAGGATGCGGCGGACAGGATTCCCGATGGTGACGCCGTAACCGCGCGTGAGCGGCTCTAGGACAAATTCGCCGTAATCGCCGTCCACGCGGGCTTTGAGTTGAGGGCGCTTCTGATCCACTGGGGCCTCCGTGTTAACGCGAGTAGTACTCGATGATGAAGTTCTCGTTGATTGGCAGCGCGAGGTCTTCTCGTGCGGGCAAACGGGAGAACGTGCCAGTGAACGTTTCAGGATTCAGCTCGACCCAGGGGCTCACGCGGCGGCGCTTTTGCGCTTCCATGTTTTCCTGAATAAAGCCGATCTGGCGGCTCTTCTCACCGATGGTGATTTCATCACCGATTTTGACGCGGTAAGAGGCGATGTCGACCTTCTTGCCGTTCACGAAAATGTGACCGTGACCCACAAATTGACGGGCCTGACGGCGGGTGCTGGCGAAGCCCATGCGGAAGACGACGTTGTCGAGGCGGCGCTCCAGCAATTGCAGGAACACCGTGCCGGTCACGCCGGGCACGTTGGCCGCTTCCTCGAAGAGGTTACGGAACTGCTTCTCGCCCATGCCGTACAGACGCGCCAGCTTCTGCTTTTCGCGCAGGCGGATGGAATAGTCGCTGGGGCGACCCTTGCGGCGCTGACCGTGCTGGCCGGGGCCGTAAGGACGCTTATCCAGATACTTCTGAACTTTTTCAGTCTCCGCGAGGTTGATGCCTTCGCGGCGGCTCTGCTTGGTAATGGAACCACGGAAACGACCCATGTTACGAACTCCTTAGCGGTCAAGCTGCTCTCAGTTGACCGGGTCTGCGGCCCTCTGGTGCCCGTTTCCTTGCCGGTGGTGCGGCTTTCCCGGCGAAGAACCGAGGCGGAAACGGGGCAGGTGGGCGCGCGCGTGTGCTTTAAGCGCGGTGCTTTTTCTTGGGGCGGCAGCCGTTGTGAGGCACGGGGGTGTCGTCCATGATGGACTTCACTTCGATGCCGCTGGCCTGAATAGCGCGGATGGCCTGTTCACGGCCAGAGCCGCTGCCACGCACGATCACGTCGACGATGTTCATGCCGAAGGTTTGCTGCGCCTTCTTCACGGCGTCGGCGGCGGCGAGCTGGGCAGCGTAGGGCGTGCCCTTCTTGCTGCCCTTGTAGCCAATCGTGCCGCCACTCGACCAAGCAACGCTGTTGCCTTCAAGGTCGGTGATGGTCACGATGGTGTTGTTGTAGCTCGCGTGAACATAAGCGCGGCCTGCGCTGATGTTGCGGCGAGCGCGGCGGGGGGTCTTGCCTTTGGTTGATTTTGCCATGGCTTATTACTTCCTCGCCGCTTTCTTCTTACCGGCGACGGTCTTGCGCGGCCCTTTACGGGTACGGGCATTCGTCTTGGTACGCTGGCCGCGCACGGGCAACCCACGGCGGTGACGCAGACCACGGTAAGCGCCGATGTCCATCAAGCGCTTGATGTTCTGGCCAACTTCGCTGCGGAGATCGCCTTCGACTTTGTAGGTCTTCTCGACGGCTTCACGCAGGGTGGACTGCTCGGCTTCGGTCAGGTTCTTGACGCGGGTATCGGGGCTAATGCCGGTACGCGCCAGGACTTCCTTAGCACGGGTCAGGCCGATGCCGTAGATGTAGGTCAGACCGATTTCGATCCGCTTTTCGCGGGGAAGGTCAACGCCTGCAATACGGGCCATTAGCCTTGCCTCTGCTTGTGCTTGACGTTGCTGCAAATGACCAACACGCGCCCGTGGCGGCGGATCACTTTGCAGTTGTCGCACATTTTCTTGACACTGCTGCGAACTTTCATGCTTCCTCCTCGCGCCGCCGAACCGCCACCCATCTTGGTGACCGCTTAGCTGCGCTCGACCCTCTGGCCCTGCACGCTGGCAGAACGGGAGAATCTCTTTGGGCAACAAACCCCTGAACCTACGTGTGCGCCGTTTTCAGTGGGGCTTTTGGCTGACGCCTAGGCCCAAACTGCAACTGCGCCTCCTCAAATCCCGCCCAGAGCCTAAGCTCGTGGGGCGTTATTTGCGGTAGACGATGCGCCCACGGCTGGTGTCGTAGGGGCTGATTTCCAGAACCACACGGTCTCCGGGCAAAATACGGATGTAGTGAATTCGCATTTTACCGCTGATGTACGCCAGCAGGTCATGTCCAGTGTCCAGCTTCACGCGGAACGTGGTGTTCGGCAAAGCCTCCTCCACGACGCCCTCAGCCCGAACGGTATCGGACTCTTCCTTCTTACGCTTTTCCCGCTGTTCCGGCATTTTTCGTCTTGCCACGCAACCTCCAGGCTTGATGCAAGCCAAACGTAAAGGTATCACAGGTAAGCGCAAGGGGCAAGAGTGAAGAAAGACTAAAGAGGCGAGGCGTGCAGTTGTCCAAGCCTCATGGACAGCAGCACGCCTTTAGGTAGAAGAAGGTCTTTTAGCCCGCTTGCCACACGTCTTGCATTACTCGCCAGAGCAGTTCCGGCACAGTCTGGAAACTGTAGGGGGCATGAATCCGCTCCAGGCGTTGGTGATAGTCGCGTCCCCAAGGGCCGATGTTGACGATGGGAAACTCCAGGGCGTCGGCGGGCACAGGGTCTACGTGGGCCGGGTGCGGCGTCTGCTCGCGCAGGCAGTTCTGTTCGGGCAAGTTGGCCGCCTGTCCCAAAAAGCTCATGTCGGAGATTCCAGCAAAGTGGCCGCGCACGCGCAGGCTCAGGCCCGTTTGCAGCGCCAAGTCCTGCGTATGTCGCGCAATAGCCGCCTTGAGTACCGCGTCGGCGGTATGGTCGCCCAAATGCGTGTGTGGGTAATGCAGCGCCCCAAAGCCGAGGATGATGGCGGGACCGTCCACTCCGGCGAGGCCCATCAGAGCCACCGTAATTTCACGGCTGGCCCGCAGGGGGTCGGGGCCAGACAGGGTGGATTCGATCCGCACCTGCACAGCTTCGGCTCCGACTCTGGCATCGGCCAACGCACGCAATTCGCCGTAAGTCAGCACTTTGGGATGCTGCACCATCAGGCGCGGGGCATTCAGGCTGCCCGCTCCCGCTGCCCGCCGTGCGAATTCGGCCTGAGACGAGGCCGCCACGTCGTCAGCCAGTCCCCGGAACAGGGCCAGAACCTCACTGGGCTGGCGCTGAACAGTCAGCACATTGAAGGCGCACCAGACCCAAGCGGGCGTAGTCACGTCGTATTGGGTGCGGCTGTCACGCAACTCTAAGCAGGCAGGCGCGGCGGCTTCGCCCAACTCCGAGCGGTCGGCCAGTTCCGGGTTGGCTTCTACGCGGCGCAGCAATTCGGCGGTCATCAGGCTGGCACTCACGCCGTCGAAGGGGTAGGCGGCGTGCGTGGGGCAGCCCACCACCAACGCCGACAACAACACTTTGCCCACTGTGCCGAGGTACGCCGCCCGACCCTCTTCTCCGCTGCCTACATCGGCGGTGGCGTCCAGATTCAGGCCCGCCACCAGTTTCAGGTTGCGGCGGGCAGCAATATCAGGCAGGTCATGGGCCACCGCCCGCGCTCCGCTGGAACGGCCTTCTTCGTCAGGAGTCGCCACGAACAGCAGGTTGCCGGGCCGCTGCTCGGGCGGCAGTTGGCTGTAATGTTCCAGCACCGCCAGCCCCGCCGCCAAGCCCCCTTTCATGTCCAGCAGGCCGCGTCCGGGCAGGAATTCCCCCGACTGCAAATCCGCCAGAGCCAACCGCTCGGCTGCCTCCAGGCCCCGGCTCACCGACTGGGTTTCCAGGGTGTGACACATGGTTTCCATCAGCGCCTCGGTTTGTCCAGCCAACGGTTGCCACGCGCCGTAGTCGTCGGTACTGACCGTATCGTAGTGGCCTGCCAGCAGCACAGTCTGCGTGCCCTGACCCTCCACGAGCGCGTACACGTTCCAGGCATCATGGCCGGAACGGGCGCGGCCCAGCCACACATTCTCCGGGTGGGCGGCAAAAATAGGCCAGCGCCTTAGCTCGGCTTCCAGCAGGCCCGCGAAGGCCGTTTCTCCGGGCTGCCCGGTCACGCTCGGCCAACTGGTCAGCAGGAGCGCCAGTTCGCGGGCACGCGCAAACCAGTCACCCTGCACTGTGGGGGTCAGAAGTGGAGCGGTCATGCGGCCAACCTGGCCTTACGCCACGCCTGCGAATTCGTCAATGGCTCGCTGACATCCAAAAGCAACCCTAAGAGGAACATAAAGCTTAGTTTAAGCCCTCTGTATCATTTCTTCCAGCGCCTGCCTATTCGACTGCCATGCCATTAAATCGGCAAGAGGAGGCGGGCAGGAGACTCTCCCCCGCCCGCTGATTTATGATTCACCCGCTGAAAAAATCAGTTCAACGTACTCAGAATCCGGCTGTACACATCGTCCATCGTGCCCACGCCGTCCACCGTTTTCAGGTGGCCCCGCGCCGCGTAGTAGTCGATCAGGGGGCGGGTCTGCTCGCGGTACACGTTCTGGCGTTCGCGGGCCACCGCTTCGGTGTCGTCGTCGCGGCCACTGGTTCTACCGCGCTCCACGATGCGGGAAATCAGAAGATCGTCGGGCACTTCTAGGAGCGGCACAGCGCTGATGGGTGCGCCGAGTTCTTCCAGCAGCATGTCGAGTTCCTGTGCCTGCGCGGTGGTACGCGGAAAGCCGTCGAAGATGACCCGCACGCTGTCCATGCTGGCGAGGCGGTCACGGATCAGCGCCATCAACAGGTCATCGGGCACCAGTTTTCCGGCTTTCATCAGTGGCCCGGCTTGCTGCCCCAATTCGGTGCCGCGCTCCACATGGTCACGCAGAATGTCGCCCGTGCTGATCTTGACGAGGTGTTGCTCGTGGGCAAGGCGTTCAGCCTGCGTGCCTTTGCCTGCGCCGGGCGGGCCGAGGAAAATCACGACTTTATTTTTGGATGTGGTCAACGTAGTCCCCCTTCTTTGGGTGTACAGCATAAGGTGAACTGGGCACCTCTGGGGCGGGCTTGCCCAGAAGTGTTCCCCGATAGGTGACGCAGGGCAATGGGGCCAAAGCAAAACCGCCCACCCAGACGAGGGCGAGCGGTTGTACAGAACGCTAGATCAATTGTTGAGTCTGCCGCGAATTCGGCCTTTGGTGATGAATCCGTCGTAACGGCGAACCGTCAGTTGGGCTTCCAATTGTTTCAAGGTTTCGAGCGCTACACCTACGATAATCAGCAGGCCTGTGCCTGAAAACTGGAAGGTGGTGATGCCGGTGGCCCGCTGCACGATCTGCGGAAACACCGTCAGCACAACCAAGAAGACCGCGCCCCACAAACTCAGGCGGCCACTGATACTGCCCAGATATTCAGCAGTGGGCACGCCGGGACGCACCCCCGGAATAAACCCGCCCGCTTCACGCAGCTGCTCGCTGATCCGCTTGGGATCAAACTGCACGCTGTTGTAGAGGTAGGTGAATCCGAAAATCAGCAGGGCTTCGAGAGCCAGATAGAAAGGCTGCCCGAACACCAGATTGGACTGAATCCAAGCGTTGACGCCGGGGGCACGGGTGGCGGTAGCCGAAGCGATCAGGTTGGGAATGATCAGCATGGCACTGGCGAAAATGACCGGAATCACGCCCGCCTGATTGACCTTGATGGGCAACCAAGTGGCCTGCCCGCCCATATTCCGAGCGGCCCCGCCTGTGGGTGTGCCGCCCCGCGCACGTGCGTAGGTCACGGGGACGCGCCGTTCGCCCTGATACACGTACACGATGCCCGCGATGGTGACCAAAATGACGGCAGCGAAGATCAAGATCCGCAGGATGCTGGTCTGCTCCGTGTTCAGCAGTTGGGCTGTGTTGGCGATCTCTGTGGGGTAGTTGGCGATGATGCCCGCCGTGATGATCAGGCTGATGCCGTTGCCGACGCCCACTTCGGTGATGCGCTCCCCAATCCACATGGTGAAGGCAATGCCCGCCACCTGCGTCAGCACCATCACGGCGGTCGTAAAGATACCGGGATCCCAGCCCACAGCGATATACGCCGGGTTACTGGTAATGAACAGCGAGAAGAACAGGGCCTGCACCGCGCCGAGGCCGACAGCGGCGTAACGCGTGAACTGGTTGATCTTCTTGCGCCCTTCCTCGCCCTCTTTACTGAGCTTCTCTAGGGCAGGAACGGTAGTGGTCATCAGCTGGATCACGATGCTGGCCGTAATGTACGGCAGCACGCCCAGCGCGAAGATCGAGAACTGCGAAAGATTGCCGCCCGAGATCAGGCTGATTAACCCGAAAAGGCCACCTGAGGTGGCCGATTCGAGTGCTGCGGTATTGACGCCGGGCGTGGGAATGGTGCTTCCCAAGCGGTACACCGCCAGCAGCAGCAGGGTGAAGACAATCTTCCGCCGAAGGTCCGGAATCCGGAACGCGTCGCGGAAGGCGCGGAGCATTTAGCCCGCCTTCTCGTCGTTTTGACTATCGCTGACTTGACTGTCGCTGCCCTTGGCTTCGGGCAAGATCACTTTGCCGCCCGCTGCTTCCACAGCCTTGATCGCTGCGGCGCTGGCTGCGTCCACATGCACGGTGACGGCGCGGGTCAGTTCGCCGCTGGCCAGCAACTTCACGGGCCAGTTCTTGCGGCGCACCAGTCCGGTCAGTTCCAGCGCCTCACGGTCAAGCACGTCCATGCCCGTTTCCTCAAGGTGCGAGAGCTTCACGATTTCGTAGGTGGTGCCCACGTTGTTGAATCCGCGCTTGGGCAGACGGCTGATCAGGGTGCTGCGGCCACCTTCGAAGAAGGAACCTTTGCCAGCACCGCTACGCGACTTCTGACCCTTGTGACCGCGTCCGGCGGTCTTGTCGGTGCCGCCGGGGCCGCGTCCAACACGTTTGCGGTTCTTGCGGCTGCCCTCTGAGGGCTTCAGTTCATGGAGCTTCACCCTTCCACCTCCAACATGTGCTGCACAGTCTTGACCATGCCGCGAATGGCAGGCGAATCGTTGAGGACACGGGTGTCGCCAATTTTACGCAGGCCCAACGCTTTTACAGTGGCAACTTGACTGGCACGGCGGCCAATCACGCTGCTCTTCAGAGTGATCTTGATGGATGCCATTATTGAGCACCTCCGGCGGGTTGCGCGGCTGCGGCAGGCTCGCCGCGCAGGGCGCGAACTTGCTTGGCCGTCCGCAGGTTCTTGAAGCCGTCGAACACGGCATACGCCACGTTGATTCGGTTCCGGCTTCCGAGTTCCTTCGAGAGCATGTTGGTGATCCCGGCCAGTTCGGCAATCGAACGGGGCACGGTGCCCGCGATGACGCCCGTACCGGGGCCTGCGGGTTTCAGCAGCACGCGGCTGGTGGAATTCACACCGACGATGTCGTGCGGAATGGTTCCGTTTTCGACAGGCACGGTGATCATGTTCTTGCGGGCAATCGCTTTGGCTTTCTCGATGGCCACAGGCACTTCTTTGGCTTTACCGATGCCCATGCCCACGCGACCGTTACGGTCACCGAGGATCACGAGTGCGGCGAAGCGGAAGCGGCGTCCACCTTGGTAGGTTTTGGACGTGCGGTTCACGAACAGCATCTTCTCTTCGAATTCGCTGGTTTCGCGTTCGCGGTCATTGCGACGATTAAAAGTCAAGGCCACCCTCCCGCGCCGCGTCTGCGAGCGCTTTCACGCGTCCGTGGTAACGGTACTGACCACGGTCAAAGACAACCTGCTTGACACCCTTGGCAGTCGCGGCTTCGGCCAAGGCCTTGCCCACTGCGGCGGCGGTGTCGGTTTTGGTGCCGGTCTTGAGGACGCTGCTGTTGGCCGAGGCCAAGGTGGTGCCGCTGGCATCGTCGATGATTTGGGCGTAGATGTGCTTGCTGGAGCGGAACACGCTGAGGCGTGGGCGCTCGCCAGCAGCGACGCGTACCTTGCGGCGGGCGCGAAGCTTGCGGCGGATGGTGGTCTGGGCTGCCATTATTTCTTCCCTTTCCCGCCCGTCGCACCGGCTTTACCGGCCTTCAGGGCAATTTGCTCGCCAACGAAACGCACACCCTTGCCGTGGTAGGCGTCGGGCTTGCGAACCTTGCGGACATTGGCGGCCACTTGGCCCACCAGTTGCTTGTCGATGCCGCTCACGTCGATTTTGGTGGGTTCAGGCACCGTAAACGTCACGCCAGCAGGAGGATCGATGATGACGGGGTGGCTGTAGCCGATGGCCAGTTCCAGCACCTTGCCGTTCAGCTTGGCACGGTAACCCACGCCACGCAGCTCGAGGTTGATGGTAAAGCCGTCGCTCACGCCTTTGACGGCGTTGGCAACCAGCGTGCGGGTCAAGCCGTGCAGGGCGCGGTGCCGCTGGGCGTCGCTGGGACGCTCGACGAGCAAGGTGCCGTCTTCGTGCTTGATGGTCAGGTCTTGATTGAAGGGAACGGTGAGTTCGCCTTTTGGCCCTTTGACCTTGAACACGCCATTGGCGGTGCTCGCGGTCACGCCGTTGGGAACGGCGATGGGTTGTTTACCGATACGGGACATCTTGTCTCCTTAAATGCAGAGCCGGGGCTTGCGGTGTGGCTCCGTGGTCAGGGATGAAAAAAGAACAGCCAGCGCGAGATCAGGTGGGTGGGTAGACGCCGGAGCGTTTACCAGAGTACACAGATAACTTCGCCGCCGATTCCCTGTTTGCGGGCTTCGCGGTCAGGGAGTAGGCCTTTGCTGGTAGACACGATGGCCACACCGAGGCCGCGCTGGATGCGGGGCAGGCTGTCGGCGCTCACGTAAGCGCGGCGGCCAGGACGGCTGATGCGCTCGATGTGCTTGATGACCTGTTCACGCTTGTGGCCGTATTTCAGGGTCACGCGCAGGACGTCAAACTTCTGGCCTTCGGGACGGGTGCGCTCGACGGAAGCAACATAGCCTTCCTTCACGAGCAGCTTGGCAAGCTCTTCTTTGAACTTAGAGGCCGGGATGTCCACGGTCTCTTTGAACGTGCGCGTCGCGTTGCGAATGCGCGTGAGCATGTCGGCGATAGGATCACTCAGCATGTTTTTCCTCCGGGGGCGTATGCAAGGCACAGAGGCCCCGGCGGGTGGCCCGTCACCTGTCTGATGGCGGGCCGAGTCTTCCCTTGAAAATTGGGTTCGGCAGCCAAGCGGTTACCGTTCCGTTTCTTCTGTTGGGTCATATCCCGGTCCCAGACGATCACCGCCCAAATGTCCCTGCGTACCTCTCGGTGGTCAGGGCGGGCGGTTCGTATCCGGGTGGGGCCTACAAGGTTCGCGTTCTGGCTGGGCCTAAGCCGGTGCCAAAGGGTGCGATGTCTTACCAGCTGCTCTTTTTCACGCCGGGCAATTCGCCTTTGTGTGCCAATTCGCGGATGCAAATGCGGCACAGGCCGAAAAACCGGTAGTAGCTGCGGGCGCGGCCACAGCGGGAGCAGCGGTTGTAGTTTTGCACGGCAAATTTCATGCCGCGCTCTGCCTTCACAACTTTAGAGGTGTTCGCCATATGCTTCCTTATTTACCGGAGACTTATTTCCGGAACGGGAGACCCATCGCCTGAAGCAGTGCGCGGGCTTCCTCGTCGGTCTTCGCGGTGGTTACGATAGTGATATCCATACCGCGCACCTTGTCCACCATATCATAGGTGATCTCCGGGAAGATCAGCTGCTCTTTGATGCCGAGGTTGTAGTTGCCACGTCCGTCGAAGGCGTTGGGGTTGATGCCACGGAAATCGCGGATGCGGGGCAGGCCGATGTTGATCAGCTTCTCCAAGAACACGTACATGCGCTCGCCGCGCAGCGTAACCTTCACGCCCACGGGCATGCCCTGACGGAGCTTGAAGTTGGAGATGCTCTTCTTAGCCTTGGTGATGATGGGCTTTTGAAGGGTGATCAGCGCCAATTCCTTGGCGGCTTTGTCGATGGCCTTGCTGTCTTCCTTGGAAGCGCCGAGGCCCTCGTTGATCACGATCTTTTCGATGCGCGGCGCGGCCATAATGGACGAATATCCAAACTGCTGCACCAGCGCGGGCCGGACTTGCTCGTTGTACTTGCCTTTCAGGGTCTGCATGCTGCCTCACGGGGTTCGGGCGATACTGCAACTGACGGAGCAGCCGCCCAGGTCACGCATTGGGCGCGTGACCCTGAGATTCAGTCGATGACTTTGCCGCTGCCGACAGCGACGCGGACTTTCTTACCGTCCACGATCTGCTTACGGATGCGGGTGGCCTTGCCGGTTTCGGGATCAACGAGCGCCACTTTGCTGGCGTGAACGGCACCTTCGCGCTTCTCGATGCCGCCCTGAGGGCTGCTGGCGCTGGGTTTCACGTGCTTGGTGACCATGTTGACGCCCTCTACGACGACTTTGGCGTCACGGGGCAGGGCCAAGAGAACCTTCCCGGTCTGGCCCTTGTCCTTGCCGCGCAAAACGATGACGGTGTCACCCTTTTTGACGTGCAGCTTGTCGTTGTGGTGAGAGCCTGCGCTGGGAAGAGGCATTACAAGACCTCCGGAGCGAGCGACACGATTTTCATGAAGCGGCGGTCACGCAGCTCGCGGGCCACTGGCCCGAAAACGCGGGTGCCGCGAGGCTCGCCCTGATTGTTGATGATGACGGCGGCGTTCTTGTCGAAGCGGATGGTGCTGCCGTCGGCACGCTTGATGGCGTGGCTGGTACGCACGACGACGGCTTTCACCACGTCACCGGCTTTCACGGCACCACGGGGCGCGGCGTCTTTTACGCTGGCCACGATGATGTCACCGACTCCGGCGTAGCGCTTGTTGCCGCCGCCGCCCGTCGTCAGGCCTTTGCCACCGATGCCGCTGTTCAGCACGCGGATGCACATGATTTCGCGTGCGCCGCTGTTGTCCGCCACGTCGAGGCGGGATTGAGGCATGATCATGCTTGACCGCCTTCAGTTTCCACCGCAGTGGTTTCGATGCCGCGGGGGCGCTCGATCAGTTTGGTGACCTTCCAAGTTTTGGTCTTGGAGATAGGACGCACGGCGATAATCTCGACGCGGTCACCAGTCTTGTATTCGTTGGCTTCGTCGTGGGCAGCGTATTTATGGCTGCGGGTCACGATCTTGCCGTACAGGGGGTGAGCAAACCGGCGCTCGACTTTGACACTGACGGTCTTGTCGGCCTTGTCGCTCACCACGACGCCCGTGAAGGTCTTTTTCATTTCTGCTCTCCAGCGGCGCTCAGCTGACCACGAATGGTATTCAACTGGGCGACTTCGCGGCGGAGTTGCGTCACGCGGTGGGGCTGGGCAAGCGTGCCCATGGCCGCCTGAAAGCGCAGCTCCATCAATTCTTTCTTGCGGGCGTCGATTTCTTTCTTGAAATCGGCGGCCTGCAAACTACGCATGTCACTGGGCTTCATCGTAAACCTCGCGCTTGACCATCTTGGTCTGGATGGGCAGCTTGTGTCCGGCCAAACGGAAGGCTTCCTTGGCCTGCTCTTCGGTCACGCCCGACACTTCGAACATGACGCGGCCCGGCTTCACGACGCTGACCCAGAACTCCACAGCACCCTTACCTTTACCCATTCGGGTTTCGGCGGGCTTCTTGGTCACAGGCTTGTCGGGGAAGATGCGGATGTAGATCTTGCCCCCACGGCGGAAGTGACGGCTCATCACGATGCGGCAGGCTTCGATCTGGTTAGACCGAACCCAAGCGGCTTCGAGCGCGATCAGGCCGAAGTCGCCGAAGGCAACGTAGTCGCCGCCCTTGGCGTCACCGGTCATCCGGCCGCGGTGCTGCTTGCGGTATTTGGTGCGCTTAGGAAGAAGCATCACTCACCTCCGCGCCGCGCGGTAGGACGGCGGCGGTTCGTGCGGGGACGGTCTCCGCCTTCGGGGCGGCGATCATCACGGCGGGGGGGACGGGCCAGCGTCTCGGTGCGGCCACCGATGACTTCACCGTTGAACACGAGGACTTTGATGCCCAGGATGCCATAGGTGGTGCGGGCCAGCGCGGTGCCGTAGTCGATGTCGGCACGCAGGGTGTGCAGGGGCACGCGGCCTTCCAGCACTTTTTCGGTGCGGGCTTGCTCGGCTCCGCCCAAACGCCCGGACAGGATGATTTTGACGCCGCGGGCGCCCGATTCCATCACGCGCTGTGCAGCCTGCTTCATGGCGCGGCGGAAGGCGAAGCGGCGCTCGATCTGCTCGGCGATGCGCAGGGCCACGAGGGGCGCACTGATGTTGGGGTTGGGGATTTCCGCGACGTTGACGGCCACGGTTCCGGCGGACACCAGTTTCTCGATGTCGCCGCGCAGACCCTTGATGGAGTCCCCGCCCTTGCCGATCACGATGCCGGGTTTGGCCGCGCTGATGATCACGTTGACCTGCTGACCGGCACGCTCGATTTCGATACGGGCGATTCCGGCGGCAGCCAGCTTCTTGTTGACGAGGTTACGAATCTTCTCGTCTTCTTTCAGCAATTTGGCGTACTGCTTTTTGCCCGCGTACCAGCGGCTGTTCCATCCACGGGTAATACCGAGGCGAAAGCCGTTCGGGTTAATCTTGTTACCCATTACTTGTTCCCCTTCCCGGTGCTCTGTTTGCCAGCGGTGCGAACCGTGGCAACCCGCTCGCCCACGATGATGGTGATGTGGCTGGTGCGCTTTTTCAGGATGTTGGCGCTGCCACGGGCACGGGGAATCAGGCGCTTGAGGGTCGGGCCGACGTCGACGTAAGCCGCCGTGATGACCAGACGCTCTTCGAGCATGTCGTCGTTGTGCAGGGCGTTGGCTTTGGCGCTGTTCAGCACCTTGGCGACCGGCTCACTGGCAGCGCGGGGGATAAAGCGCAGTAGGTCTTCGGCGTCACGGACGCTCTTGCCACGGATCACGTCGACCACCAAACGCACTTTGCGGGGGCTCATGCGCACGTAACGGGCGATGGCCTTACCGGGGGTGCGCAGCTTGACGTTCTGCTTGCGTTCCTTCTTGTTACGGAAGGTCTGTTCAGGGACGATAGGAGCGGTCATTTCTTCTTGCTCCCCTTGGTGTTCTTGTCTGCGCCGTGACCCCGGTAAGAGCGGGTGGGCGAGAATTCACCGAGTTTGTGGCCGATCATCTGCTCGTTCACGAACACGGGCACATGCTGCTTGCCGTTGTGCACGGCAATGGTGTGACCGATCATTTCGGGAACGATGGTGCTGCGGCGGCTCCACGTCTTGATGACGCGTTTTTCCTTGCGGTCGTTCTGGGCGTCCACCTTTTTCAGGAGGTGGTCATCCACGAACGGCCCTTTCTTCAGGCTACGGGGCATGTTCTACCCTCCTTACTTCCCGCCGCGGCGGGTGATGATAAAGCGGTCGCTGACCTTGCGCTTACGGCGGGTCTTGAGACCCTTAGCAAGTTGACCCCAAGGGCTGACGGGCTGGCGGCCTGCACCAGTCCGGCCTTCACCACCGCCGTGTGGGTGATCCACCGGGTTCATGGCGCTGCCTCGTTGGTGGGGCTTGCGGCCAAGCCAACGGCTGCGTCCGGCTTTACCGAGGTTGATGTTCTTGTGCTCGGCATTGCCCACTGCGCCGATGGTGGCGTAGCACTCGGTATGCACGCGGCGGAGTTCACCGCTGGGCAGACGCAAGATGACGTACTCGCTTTCCTTGCCCTGCAACTGAATGCTGGTTCCGGCGCTGCGGGCCATCTGAGCGCCCTTACCGGGCACGAGTTCTACGGCGTGCACCACGGCACCCACAGGCACAAACCGCAGGGGCAGCGCGTTGCCGACCTTGGGTTCTGCTTCGGGGCCGGTACCGACCGTCATGCCGACAACCAGGCCTTCGGGGGCCAGGATGTAGCGCTTTTCGCCGTCGGCGTAGGCCAACAGGGCGATACGGGCGCTGCGGTTGGGATCGTACTCGATGGAGGCGACCTTGGCGTTCACGCCCGACTTGTCACGGCGCTTGAAGTCGATGATGCGGTACAGGCGCTTGTGGCCGCCGCCGATGAAACGGCTGGTGATGCGTCCACGGTTGTTGCGTCCGCCGGTCTTGGGGAGGGCTTCGGTCAGTGCCTTTTCGGGGCGCTTCTTGGTCAGTCCGCTGAAGTCCGCCGTCGTCATCTGACGACGCGACGGGGTATAGGGACGGTATTTCTTGACGGCCATATTCAACGTCTCCTTAGATCTGGCTCTCGAGCGCGTCGATCTTCTGGCCGTCCGCGAGGCGCACGATGGCCTTCTTGCGGTCTGCACGGTGCCCGATAAACTTGCCCACACGCTTGCGCTTGCCGGTCACGTTCATGGTGCTGATGCCCACGACTTTCACGCCAAACACGTTCTGTACGGCGGCCTTGATCTCGGTCTTGGTCGACGAAGGATTCACCCAGAAGGTGTACACGCCGCGCTCCATGCCCGCGTAGGCTTTCTCGCTGACCACAGGCTGCTTCAGAATGTCGTAGTGATTCACTGCGCTCCCTCTTCTTCCATGTCTTCATGGGCAGGCTCGAGCGCGACGGCATCGATGATGAGGCGGTCGTGACGCAGGATGTCGTAGGCGTTGAGGCCTGCAACGGGCATCACGGTGGCCCAGGGCACGTTGCGTGCGCCCTGACGCGCCTGCATGTCGTCGGTGACGAGCAACACGCGCTCGGTTCCGTCGAGGCCGTTCTGGGCAGCCCAAGATACGAAGCTCTTGGTCTTGCCGTCGAGGTTGAAACCGTCGACAGCCATCAACTTGCCCGACTCCTGACGGTCTGCGAGGGCCATCGCGAGGCCCAGCTGACGCACCTTGCGGGGCAGGGTGTAGGCGTAGCTGCGGGGCTTGGGGCCGAAGGCTGTACCGCCGCCCACGAACGTAGGCACGCCACGGTCGCCGTGACGGGCGTTACCGGTGCCCTTCTGGCCGTACATTTTCTTGCCGGTGGCGCTGACTTGGGCACGGGTTTTCGTGCTGGCCGTGCCACGGCGGCGGCTGGCAAGCTGCCAGGTCACCACATCATGCAAGATGTTGACATTGACTTCGGGCAGGTCGAGGTCGATGGTGCGACCTCCGTTCTGACCGATCACGTTGATCTGCGCCACGTTACTTGCCTCCCTTGGCGGCTTGGCGCAGCACCACGAGTCCACCGTTCGCACCGGGCACAGCGCCCTTCACGAGAATGATGTTCTCACTGGCACGCACTTCGACCACTTCGAGGTTTTGCACGGTGATGCGCTCCATCCCCATGTGGCCCGCCATTTTCTTGCCCTTGTACACACGGCCGGGCGTTTTACGCTGGCCGATGGAGCCGGGGCGACGGTGCCACTTCTTGGAACCGTGGCTGGCCGGGCCACCCTTAAAGTTCCAGCGCTTCATGACGCCCTGAAACCCTTTGCCCTTGCTCGTTCCCGTCGCGTCGATCTTCTCGCCTTCAGCGAAAATGTCCACGTTGATGGTGTCGCCGTCGGGGTTGAAGTCGCGGAATTCACGAAGGAAGCGCACGGGGCTGACCCCGGCTTTCTTGAAGTGACCCGATGCGGGGCGGTTGACGCGCTTTTCGCTCTTGGGCGCAAAGCCGATCTGCACGGCCTCGTAGCCGTCACGCTGCGCGGTCTTGCGCTGCACGACGGGGCAGGGGCCAGCCAGCACCACCGTCACGGGAACGGCGCGGTCGCCCTTCCAGATCTGGGTCATGCCGATCTTGGTACCGAGGATGCCCTTGGTCATGCGCGGCCACCCACGGTCTTGATCTCGATGTCGACGCCGGTGGGCAGGTCGAGGGTCATCAGGCTGTCAATCGTCTTCTTGGTGGGGTTCATGATGTCCACCAGACGGTTGTGCGTGCGGATTTCAAAGTGCTCGCGGCTGTCCTTGTTCACGAAGGGCGAGCGCAGCACGCAAAAGCGGCGGATGCGGGTCGGCAGGGGCACAGGCCCGCTGACATCCGCCCCGGTGCGCCGAACCGTGTCCACGATTTTGCTCGCGGACTGATCCAGCGCCTTGTGGTCGAAACCACGCAGTTTGATACGAATCTTCGGGGCGACCATGATTTACTCCAGAACCTTGGCGACGACGCCTGCGCCGACGGTGCGGCCACCTTCGCGGATGGCGAAGCGCAGGCCTTCTTCCATGGCAATCGGCTTGATCAGTTCGACCACGAAGGTCACGTTATCGCCGGGCATGACCATTTCCACGCCTTCAGCCAGTTCCACCACACCGGTCACGTCGGTGGTGCGGAAGTAGAACTGGGGGCGGTAGCCACCGAAGAACGCGCTGTGACGGCCACCTTCATCCTTGGACAGGATGTAGACGCTGGCTTCGAACTTGGTGTGGGGCTTGATGCTGCCGGGCTTGGCCAAGACTTGACCGCGCTCCACGTCATCACGGGCCACGCCACGCAGCAGCACGCCGACGTTGTCGCCGGCCATGCCGGAGTCGAGCAACTTGCGGTGCATTTCGATGCCGGTGACGGTGGTCTTCTTGGTGTCGCGCAGACCGATGATTTCGACGTCGTCCTGCACTTTGACGATTCCGCGCTCCACGCGGCCCGTGGCCACGGTGCCGCGTCCGGTGATGGTGAAGACGTCTTCGACGGGCATCAGGAAGGTCTTGTCGGTGTCACGCTCGGGGGTGGGGATGTAGGTGTCCACCGCATCGAGCAGTTCCCAGATGTAGTCGACCCACTTGTTGGTGCCGCGCTCCATCTTGGGGTTGGCGACCAGTGCGTCCAGCGCCTGCAGGGCGCTGCCCTTGATCACGGGCAAGTCGTCGCCGGGGAACTCGTACTTGGAGAGCAGCTCGCGCACTTCCATTTCCACGAGTTCGAGCAACTCTTCGTCGTCGACCATGTCGACTTTGTTCATGAACACGACGATATGGGGCACGCCGACCTGCTTGGCGAGCAGGATGTGCTCGCGGGTCTGGGGCATCGGGCCGTCCGCGGAGCTGACGACCAAGATCGCGCCGTCCATCTGCGCCGCACCCGTGATCATGTTCTTGACGTAGTCGGCATGGCCGGGGCAGTCGACGTGGCTGTAGTGGCGGGCGGTGGTGTTGTACTCGACGTGGGCGGTGTTGATGGTGATGCCACGCGCCTTTTCTTCCGGGGCTTTGTCGATCTGATCGTAGCGCTGGGTCTCGATGCTCGGATCAGCCGATGCCGCCGTGAAGGTGATCGCCGCCGTCAGCGTGGTTTTGCCGTGGTCGACGTGTCCAATCGTGCCCACGTTCACGTGGGGCTTCGTGCGCTCAAACGTTCCCTTTGCCATGATCTGTACTCCCTCCAAGAGGTGGATTCACACGCAAAACCGGCCCTTTGATCGGGTTTCCCCCGCGCATACCGCAGGGTTCGGGTGGTGTGTGCCCACATTGGGTTGATTCTCGCCAGGGCAGTGTCCCGCCATGCTGGCACGCTGCACCGGAACCGCGCGGATAATCCTACCCGCGAAAGCTCACGGCGCACCGACTAACAATTCTAGCTAAAACTTGCTCAAGGTTCAAGGCCCTGTTCATGCGGCGTTGGAGGTGTTGCCGAATAGACAATAACGCTCGGCTCATCGACACTCGGCGGCTCGAACCAGCTCTGAAAGAGCGCCAAAGCAGGGGCATCGATCAAGAATGTTCCAGCCTCTGCCACTGCGTTTCTGACGGTCAGACGGCGCTGAAGCTCGGGCAAAGGCACATCTAAAAAGATGACTTGGCAGGGGACGCCGATTTGTTTGGCCCGCGAACGGTAGAGGTCACGTTCGGCTTTGCGCCAGAAGCCATCATCCAGGAGCACGTTCAGACCCAAACCTAGCAGGCGGGCGGCCAGTTCCCATTGCAACTCACGGATCGCCGCCAGCCGTGCATCGAAGACTTCACGCGGCATGTGTTGGCCGAACAGCGGCACCATCCAGTCATCGGAAGAGAGTCGGAGCGTGCGTCCCTGAATCTCTAACTTGCGGGCCAACGTGGTTTTGCCGCTTCCGGGCAGGCCACACAGTAGTGTTAGCGTGGGCGTCATCTCCTCACCAGTTTTGGGCTACTTGTTGGCGTAAGCCTGCACGTCTTTGTCGAAGGCTCCGATGAGCATGAAGATACCCAGCACAGTGCCGAAGGGAAACAGCAGCAAACTCAATACCGCGATGACGATGCTGGACACCCGGCCCCAGCTTCGGCCTTCCAGCAGAGCGCGGCGCGTGAAATACAGCAGCAGCACGAGAGCAGACGTAATGAAAAAGGACACCCACAGCACCGTCGTGACCAGTTCGGGTGTCATTGGCGTCATGGGCGCACCTAGCGTTTTCTCGACTTGCAGCACCGTTTCGTTGATGGTGTCACCGGAAAAAGGCAGCGTCAGCAGCGATATGGCGTTGTAGATCAGCGCGATCAGCAGCGGCGTGGTCACGAAAGTCAGCCGGGGAGGGCGGGGCGCAGTGGGCGGGGGCGTAGGCAAACTCATCTCGCCCAGCCTAGCCCATAAGAACTCAAATCACAGGCGGGCCGCCCTGCACTCAACCAAGCACGGCGGCCCACACGCTTCATTCTGCTTGCCTCAGCACCTTTGCCTCAACGACTGGCGAAACGTTGCACATCTGGGTCAAACGCGCCGATCAGGATCAGCACACCGAGAATAGTGCCGATGGGGAAATTCAACAGGCCCAGAATGGCAATGACGATAGCGGCGACTCTGGCCCAGCCTCTCCCCTGCCCCATCGCCCGGTAGGTCAGAAAAGTAAACGCTGCCCAAGCCGCTGCGATGATAAAGCTGACCCATAGGGTCGCCCCTGTAAAAACCCGCAGAAGGCCCAACTGATCTGCCGTAATGCCGCTGGTCGGATCGGTGGCCGCCGTGTTGGCAATGCTATTCACCAGCGGAGCCAAAAAAGGCAAGACTGCCAGGCCCAGCAATTGCAAAATGAACATGATCAACAGAGGCGTGGTGACCCAAGACAGTTTTTGCGGCTTCATAGCTTCAAAGTAACATGCAGATACGAGAGGATCGGTGCAGATCAATAAAAAAGCCCCCGCCAATTAAGGCAGGGGCTTTTCAGCTAGCTAAAGCTTGCTGCTTACTTCTTCATCAACTGTTGGGCGATGTTGTTGGGCACTTGGCTGTAGTGGGCGAAGAACATGGAGTAGCTTGCGCGGCCCTGCGTCATAGAGCGCATGTCGGTGGCGTAGCCGAACATTTCGCTGAGGGGTACGAAAGCGCGGACGATCTGCGCGTTGCCGCGTGCTTCCATGCCCTGAATCTGACCACGGCGGCTGTTCAGGTCACCGATGATGTCGCCCATGTAGTCGTCGGGCACGGTCACTTCGACGCGCATGATGGGCTCGAGGAGAGCGGGTGCGCCCTTCTGAACGGCTTCCTTGAGGGCCATCGATCCGGCGATCTTAAACGCCATTTCGGAGGAGTCCACTTCGTGGTAAGAGCCGTCGTACAGGCTGACTTTCATGTCCACCACGGGGAAGCCCAACATGGGGCCGCTCTGCATGGCTTCTTCGATGCCCTTCTGGGCCGGGTTCACGAACTCGCGGGGCACGGTGCCGCCCACGACGGCGTTTTCGAAGATAAAGCCTGCGCCGGGTTCCAGCGGCTCGGCCTTGATCTTGACGTGACCGAACTGGCCGCGTCCGCCCGACTGACGAACGAATTTGCCTTCCACGTCTACGGCGCGGGTGATGGTTTCGCGGTAGGCCACCTGAGGTGCGCCCACGTTGGCTTCCACCTTGTACTCGCGCTTCAGGCGGTCAACGAGGATTTCGAGGTGAAGCTCGCCCATGCCCGAAATGGTGGTCTGGCCGCTTTCCTGATCGGATTCCACGCGGAAGGTGGGATCTTCTTCGGCCAGCTTCTGAAGGCCGATGCCCATTTTTTCTTGGTCGGCTTTGGTCTTGGGCTCGATGGCCAGCTTGATCACAGGCTCCGGCACGTCGATGCTCTCCAGCAGCACGCGGTCATCGCCGTCGCCGATCAGGGTGTTGCCCGTTCCGGCGTCCTTCAGGCCGATCACTGCGCCGAGTTCGCCTGCACGCAACTCGGTCACTTCTTCACGGCTGTTGGCGTGCATACGGAGCAAACGGCCCACGCGGTCGCGCTTTTCCTTGGTAGCGTTGTACACGTAGCTGCCCGACTGCATGGTGCCCGAGTAGATACGCACGAAGGTCAGGCGGCCCACGTAGGGGTCAGCCATGATCTTAAATGCCAGCGCGGCCAGCTTGCCGTCAGGGTCAGCGGGGAACTCGACGGTTTCTTCGCTGTCTTCGAGCTTGCCTTTAATAGCAGGCACTTCCAGCGGGCTGGGCAGGTAGTCCACCACAGCGTCGAGCAGAAGCTGAACGCCTTTGTTCTTCAGGGCGCTTCCGCACAGCACAGGGAAAATGCGCTTCTCGATGGTGCCCTTGCGGATGGCCTTGACCATTTCTTCGACGGTGGGTTCTTCGCCTTCGAGGAACTTCATCATCACGTCTTCGTCGACTTCAGCGGCAGCTTCGATCAACTGGGCGCGCATTTCGCGAACCTTGTCCATGTACTGCTCGGGAATGTCGGATTCGGTGATGTCGGTGCCGAGGTCGTTGGTGTAGGTGTGGGCACGCTGGCGAACAAGGTCGATGATGCCCTTGAACTCGCTTTCCTGACCCATGGGGTACTGGATAGGAGCGGGGATTGCGCCCAGACGCTCTTTGATGTCGCTCAGCACGAGTTCGAAGCTTGCGCCGGTCTTGTCCATCTTGTTGGAAAACGCGATGCGGGGCACGCCGTAGCGGTCAGCCTGACGCCACACGGTCTCGCTCTGAGGCTCGACGCCCTGAGAGGAGTCGAACACGGCCACTGCGCCGTCGAGCACGCGCATGGAACGCTCGACTTCAATGGTGAAGTCCACGTGTCCGGGCGTGTCGATGATGTTGACGGTGTACTCTTCGCCCGTGGCGCTGTGCTTCCACTTGGCGGTGGTGGCGGCGGCGGTAATGGTAATGCCGCGCTCGCGCTCCTGTTCCATCCAGTCCATCGTCGCTGCGCCGTCGTGCACTTCGCCGATGTTGTGCGTGCGTCCCGTGTAGTACAGGATGCGCTCGGTGGTGGTGGTTTTGCCTGCATCGATGTGCGCGGCAATCCCGATATTGCGGAAGTGGTGAAGGTAGGTCTGGGATTTGGTGGTCATAAGACTCCCTGATTCTGGGGGGCAACGTGTCACGTCACCGCAGTATTACTACAATTCCGGAGTGATCCAAGTCTAAGCCGCGAGGCCGGTGAAGTGGATCAGGGCTGACTGCTGGTACAGATCGGCAAAAAAAGATGGAGCAGCGAGGCTGATGCGCCGCTGTCCATCTTCGTCCCCGTTTGGGCCGCCTCGCAGCGGCGCAAGGGTGGGGTATTACCAGCGGTAGTGCGCGTAGGCGCGGTTGGCTTCTGCCATCCGCTCGATGTCGTCTTTCTTCTTGATGGCTCCGCCGCGGCCCTGTGCGGCGTCCATGATTTCACCGGCGAGGCGCTCGATGGCGGTGCGCTCGGGGCGTCCGTCTACGGCGCTGATCATCCAGCGGAGAGTGAGGCTCTGCTGACGGCGCACGCTGACTTCGACGGGCACTTGGTAGGTGCTGCCACCTACGCGGCGGCTGCGAACTTCGACGCGGGGCTTGATGTTGTCGAAGGCCTGCTTGAAGACCTTGAGAGGCTCCTGACCGGTGCGCTCCTGCACGAGGCGGCAGGCCCCGTAAAAGATGCGGCTGGCAAGGTTCTTCTTGCCGTCTTCCATGATGCGGTTGATGATGGCGCTGACCAACACGTCCTGATAAACAAGATCGGGCTGGATCGGGCGCACTTCTGCTTGGCGGCGACGTGCCATGTTGACTCCTTAAAAACGCCTGTGATCAGGCAAACTGAGAGTGGAACTGAACTTGCTGCATTGGCCTCACCTCTGGCAGAACGCCGGACTAGAGGAACGGCACCTGTACAAAAAGAACCCGGTGGGCGGAGCTGCAAAGTCACCCCTGCGCTTCTACACCCGGTGGGAGTTACTTCTTCTTGCCGCCGGTAGCCGGTGCGCCCTTGCCAGCCGCGCCCGCTTTGGGCTTCTTGGTGCCGTACTTGGAGCGGCTCTTGTTGCGGTCTTTCACGCCTTGGGTGTCGAGGCTGCCGCGCACGATGTGATAGCGCACACCGGGCAAGTCCTTCACACGTCCGCCGCGAATCAGAACCACGCTGTGTTCCTGAAGGTTGTGGCCTTCGCCGGGGATGTACGCAGTCACTTCAAACTGGCTGCTCAGGCGCACACGGGCAATCTTACGAAGCGCCGAGTTGGGCTTTTTGGGCGTCGTGGTCTTAACGACCGTGCAAACGCCACGGCGGAAGGGGCTGCCTTTGAGGGCAGGAACTTTGCTCTTCTTCTGAAGCGCGGTGCGCCCCTTACGAAGCAGTTGCTGGGTGGTAGGCAGGGTAAATCACTCCTCTGTAGGGCCAGATAAAACTTCTGAGAATGCGTGCGTGGAGTCCCGCCCACTCCTGGGGGCAGGTTCGGGTTGGCAGTAAAGCCTGAGGTGATCTGCGCGTATTTAGACGGGCCGCTGGCTCGGAGAAGCCGTCAGCATCGGCCTCCTTGCAGGGCCAAACATTCTTAAACCGCGCGTGCCGAGAAACCCCCCGGTGCAACCCTGTACCGAGGCAGTTTTCAACCGAAGTAGCATAGCGCGGGAAGGGGTGGTGGCGCAAGGCGTGGGCATGGCCCGTTTTTGCAGCGCTGTGGCTTAGCCTATTGTCGGTCTACTCAGCAGAAAACGGCCTCTATTGGTTCTATGCACTGTAGAAGGACTTTATAGGCTTATACAGTGTGCTTCAAAGCCCGACTGAAGAAAGCACTGAGATAGCGCTGCATCTCTACCTGGTGGGTCATATTGATTTCGTGACCGCCCTCGATCATATGCAGTTCAGTTGGTCTTTCGGCCTCAAGCAGGCGCTCATGCATCAAGCGTGACTGAACAACCGGAACCACCGCGTCCTGCTTACCGTGCACGAACGCGAAAGGGGGCGTATATGGCGAGACGTGGGTAAATGGACTAGCCAAAGCTGCCGTTTCGGGTACATCTTTAATACGTTCTCCGAACAATGGAAACGGCCCTTCCCCGTGTATCCACGACAGTTCATTGAATAACATTGGGCCGCAAACGCTTGCTACCGCCTGCACAGATGAATCCTGATCGGCCCATCCCCCGTCCTCGCCTTCCAGTTCCCTGATACCCGATGAAGTGCCCACTAATCCAGCCAAGTGCCCGCCTGCACTGATCCCCCAAACACCAATACGGCTGGGGTCGATCATGAGTTCAGTTGCGTGCGCCCTCAGCCAGCGAACAGACGTTTTGACATCGTGGATTTGGGCGGGAAAAAGAGCTTCACCTGCCAGACGGTAATCAATACTGACCGTCACGTAGCCTTGACCAGCTAGAAATTGATTGTCCACCGCATACTTACCAACAAGAGTTTCCACGCAGGGATTTATGGCGACAGCAACGAAGGCCCTTGAGGAGGGGATTGAAATTCCCCGGTCTCGTGGGCCTTCATGCGAAGTGTCTATGCCTCGCTCCTCCAGCCTACCGCTCAGCATCGTCACCGCGTTGTTGAATCGTGCCACCAGTGTGAGTGGTATCGCCCCCTACAGCACCGTCCGGAAAAGCACGCTGTGCCAGTCCCTGGCACAGCAATCGTTCACGACGACCCAAGATCTCCAGCGTCGAGCCAAGAGCGCGCCGTGTGGCGCGCTCTTGGCTATTGACTTTGTGATGGTGCCGCACGCGGGGCTGGAGATGGAGGGTCTGAACTTTCACTACAGCGGTCAGGCGCGGACTCAATTGGGGCACCAGTTCACCTCAGCGGCCTTGGTGAAGTTCGGGACCGATCCGACGCCACTGTTGGAGCGGTTCACAGTCTCTCGCCTGTTGGAGACCGCTGCGTATCCGTACCGCACCGCGACCCAAGAGATGATTCACACCGTCACGCAGTGCCGGGAGGCCGGGGTGTCCATCGCTGGGCTGCTGCTGGATGGAGAGTTCGGACGAAATGAGGTCGTGACCTTCAGTCACGACACGCAGATCCCCGTGCTGGTGCGAGCCAAGCGGAATATGAGTGTTGAAGTTGAGGGTGAGAGACTCACCCTCAACGCTCTAGCACAGCGCTTTCCGCCCGAACGGTGCCATCTCTATGCCGAGTTCGCTTGGCGTGTCCGTCGGCTCTCCGTGTCGCGTGACGTCGGGGCCTTCGATGTGCTCATCATTTGGCGCAAGGTTCACGGCCAATGGAGCTGCTTTTTTCTGTTCAGCACGTTTGATGCTGCCTTCACCGTCCGGGCGCTGCTGCGGGCCTGGAAGGCCCGCTGGGGCATCGAGACGGGCCAACTCGATTACGGTGATACATCTCGAACCTCCGGTTCTTCCAGCATTGAAGTGGCTTTACTGACCCATTGCCGATGTTGCCGAGCGCCGATGGGTTCAGCTCTCAAGACTTGGAGTCGCCTGACCTCCGCATCATCCGCCCAGATTCGCCAGGTTCCCCCTTGTTTCAGTTGTTCTCCCTTCACGATGTCTCGGTGCAGCCAGCCGTACAACGTTACGACCGGCATGTTCAGCCTCTGTGCCAATCCATCCAGCGTCCACCAGTCCCCCGCCCGCGGGGGACGCCTTGAAGGGACGGCACGTCCATCTGTGCCCTTTGAAAACTGAAGGCCCAGACGTTGAGCCAGACTCCGAACTTGGGCCGCATTCCAAGTGGTTCGACGTTTGGGTGGACGCAGCCCGGCTGCATTGAGTTCGTCAGCCATCTCCAGTGCCGTTTTTTCCTGTGTCACCCCCGCCTCGACCCGTGCACACAGCTCCGCATATGTACTGACCTGATCGAGCCGGGCGACGGGCCGAATCAGTTGACCCCCTGTCACATTTCCCCCCTGCCATTCGATGCGCACGTCCATTCGCTCATCATTGACTGCGCCCCAGAGCGTGATCTGTTTGACGACCAGGCGCAAGATCTCCTTGCGATCCTGCATCGTTGTGGTCGATGCAGACCAGAGTGCGGGCAAGGCCGTTGACAGGGTCTGTACCTGAAGGATCTCGGCTGGGGTCAACTGCCGTGGACGCAGATGAACGTGTCGCTCGTACTCCTCTTTCAAGGTTCGCTCAGCCTCTAATGCCTGCTCCCAAGCGCGTTCCAGGGAACGCGCGACGAGACGGTGTTCGGGCTCCACTCCCCGATACTGACGGGCAGCACGCTCTGCCTCATAGTGCGCCCGTTCCAAGCGGGCGTGCCAGTGCTGATCCAAAGCTTCACGATCCCGATTCAGCGCGGCCTGTGCTTCGAGGGAGAGGGCCACACTGACCGGCGTCAAGGCCTCAAGCAACTGAGCCGTCACCCAGTGGTCGACCACCGCACCTGTACAGCTGAAACAGGGTGAACCTGCGTAATCCGATACCTGTCGGATGCAGTTGTAACGCAATGCTGATCCACCGAGTGCGGTGTGATAGGAGACCACCATCCGGTGCCCACAGTGTCCGCACCTCAGCACACCACTGAGGAGCCCAGTGCCCCGTTTCGGGGCACCCGACAACGATGCGATATTGCGGTTGGCGGCCATACGAGCGACATTCTGTTGGTACTGCTCCCAACTGATGTACGCGGGCACATGCTCTTTCAGCAACACATGCCACTGGCTCGGCGGCAGTGTCACCCGTCCGGTCGAGCTTCGTCCAGCCAGCTTTTTCTTGGGGTCGACCTGCCGTCGGCCATACGCATACACTCCCGCGTACATCGGATTGTGCAGCAGATTCTGCAGGGTCATCCGGTTGGGTCGGCGCCACGTCAAGAGGCCCCCACCAGCGCGCGTCCGCTCGCGGACGCCCAGCTGAATCCGTTCCTCCACCAGGTAGTGGAGTACGGCATGCAGGGTGCCCAATTCCTCAAATTTACGGAAGATCAACCGGATCACCTGTTGTACTTGCTCATCTGGATCCAGCTGAATCTGGCCGTACACATCCCGGAGATAGCCGCTCGGCGTCGGTGTGCCCAACGCACCCCGGCGGGCCTTGTTGAGTTTGCCCTGATGCATGCGGTTCTTGAGAATATGCAGCTCTGCTTCACTCATCGTGCCTTTGAGACCGAGGAGCAGTCGATCGTTGTAGTCGGCCGGATTGTAGATCCCGTCTGTGTCTCCAATCAAAGTTTGGAATAAGGCACAGACCTCCAGCAGGTGGTGCCAGTCGCGGTTCGAGCGGGCCAGTCGGCTCATCTCAATGCCGAGAATCAACCCAACGTGACCGAGGCTCACCTCGGTCACCAGGCGGGTGAAGCCCGGACGGCCCGCGGCGCTCGTTCCAGATTTTCCCTGGTCATCATCGATGACCAGCACGCGTTCTGGAGCCCAGCCCAGAGTGGCGGCGTGATGGACGAGCGCGTACTGGAGACGGGTCGATTCCTGATGCTGCTGAAGTTGGGCCAGCGTGGATTGGCGCACGTAAACGATGGCCAGCCGGTCGAGGTGGTTCACCTCGATCTTGTGATGACGTCGCACTTCAATGGACGCGGTCATGAGGCTCCTGCGTCTTTTCCGATGTGGTGGTCTGTAATTGCCGTTCCAGCAACCGAATCAACACCTGGAGCAGGCGTTGCTGACGTGCTGGAGAAAGGCTCAGCCAGAGGGTCGACGGGGGGGGAGATTCGATCCGGGCATAGGTGACCGTCCTCTACAAGAGCCGCAGCTCCGCTGCGGTGGATAAAGCGAGCGAGCCGAACGAGGCTGTCCAACCCAATGATAGGCCGAGTGGCTTCCAGCTTTACAGCGGTACTGGTGTTGGGACGTGGAAGTGATTCACCGCTTGATGAAGCAAAATCTCGGTCTAGCACGCTGCCGCTGTCGAACCATTCAGGCTCAAGATAACTGGGCCTGGTGTGTGGTGGAGGCTCTTCATGCGGTGCTACTCGTCCGTCAGGAGCAGCCGCAATTAACGTGGCGAGCGGCTCAGCACCGAGCGGCACAACACACAGAATTGTACGTCCTGACCGAGGTGCAGCCTGTACCACAACACCTCCACGCCGCCTGACACGCGATTGGGAGAGTGGTGGAAACTCTTGTTACCAAACATCACCCAAGCTCCACCATGCAAGTGAACAATGGCTGGAACGGGGTGGGGAGAACGCTGTTTGGCCCGCAGAAGATCAAGTCTCAGGTCATGGCGACTAAAAATAAGATCAGATTGCAACTCCAGCTCATCATTCACCCCGTCGCTTCCCCCGCTCCCCCCTCTTCATCCACCCAAATCCGTGCCGCGCCAAACCGCACATCCAGCTTTAAGCCCGCTAGATAGGACTGTAAATAGTCCGGCAATTCGGCCACGGTGAAGGGCGTGCGGGGTGCGGCCACCATGCGGTACAGGCCCACCTCACCGGGAATGTGGTCATACACGTAGGCTCCCCGGCGTTGGGGCGGCGTCAGGTGTTCGTCGAAGCCGCCCGCTGGCGCGTTGGGTTCCTCGGTTTCGGGGCGAACGTCGATCCAGACGTGCAGGGCTTCCAGCAGTTCCTCGGAGGCAAGGGCGGCGGCGGGCACGGTGGGATCGCCCGCCGCGAGGAACTGGGCGACGTGGCCCGCCTCGTCAGCGGCGAACCAGTCGAATTCCACGTCCGTAATTTCCTCGCGGGTGATGATGGTGTGCGTACTGAGATCAGGATTCACGTTGATTCTGTCTGTCTTGGTCATACCGCTCCCAAGGCCGCCGACACCACCTCGCGGGCTTCTTCCATCACAACTTGTAGGTGTTCCGCGCCCCGGAAGGATTCGGCATAGATTTTGTACACGTCCTCGGTACCGCTGGGACGGGCCGCAAACCACGCCTGATCGGTGGTGACCTTCAGGCCGCCGATGCCTGCGCCGTTGCCGGGAGCGCGGGTCAGCTTGCCCGTAATCGGGTCGCCGCCCAGCGTGGTGGCTGTGACCTGTTCGGGCGAGAGGTTGCCCAGAACCTTCTTTTGTGCGGCGTTGGCGGGTGCATCTTGGCGGTCATAGGCGGTTGCGCCGTAGCGTTCGGTGAGGGCGGCAAACCGCTGCCCCGGCGTCTGCCCGGTTTTGGCGGTCATCTCGGCAGCCAAGAGGCCGGGAATCAGGCCGTCTTTGTCGGTACTCCATGCGCCGCCGTTCATGCGGAGGAAGCTCGCGCCCGCCGATTCTTCGCCGCCAAAGCCGAGAGAGCCGTCCAGCAAACCTTCTACGAAGTATTTGAAGCCCACTGGAACCTCCACCAACCGCCGCCCGATGCCCGCCGCCACGCGGTCTATCAGCGCGCTGGACACCAACGTTTTGCCGATGCCCGCATCTGCTCGCCAGCCGGGGCGATTCTGGAACAGGTATTCGATCATGACGGCAAGGTAATGGTTGGGATTGAGCAACCCCGAAGCCGTGACGATGCCGTGACGGTCTGCGTCGGGATCGTTGCCGATAGACACGTCGAAATCGTCTTTCAGGCGCAGCAAACTCGCCATCGCGTAGGGGCTGGAGCAGTCCATTCTGATCTTGCCGTCCCGGTCAACGCTCATGAAGGCAAAACGCGGGTCGACAACGGTATTCACGATCTTGAGATTGAGGTTGTACTGGGCCTGAATCGCTTCCCACACAGGCAAACTGCTGCCGCCCAGCGGATCGACGCCGATATGCACGCCGCTGTGCCGGATGGCGTCCAAGTCCACCACTTCGGGCAACTGATCCACGTAAGGCGTGATGAAATCAAATGGTTCGAGGGCTTCCATCGCTTCGGCCAACGTCACACGCTTCACGTCGCGCAACTCGTTTTCGAGGATGGCGTTGGCGCGGGCCTGCACCACCCCCGTCACATCGGTATCAGCGGGGCCGCCGGAAGGGGGGTTGTATTTGAAGCCGCCGTCTTGGGGAGGATTGTGGCTGGGCGTGATCACGATGCCGTCGGCTAGGCCGCCCACTCCGGCGCGGTTGTGGGCCAAAATCGCGTGGCTGATCAGGGGTGTGGGGGTGAAGAATCCGGGCTGCACGCACACGCGCACGCCATTGGCCACCAGCACTTGCAGCGCCGTACTCCAAGCGGGTTCGCTGAGGGCGTGGGTATCGAGGCCCATAAACAGCGGCCCGGTGATGCCCGCAGCGGCGCGGTGTTCGGCCACCGCCTGCGTGACGGCCAGAATGTGCGCCTCGTTGAACGACCCGTTGACGCTGGTTCCCCGGTGCCCGCTGGTGCCGAACGCCACGCGCTGGAGGGGATCGGCCACATTCGGGCGGGTTTCGTAGTAGTGCGCCACCAAGCGCGGAATATTGGTCAGCAGGGATTGTGGGGCCACTTTGCCAGCCAGCTCACTGAGGGTCATGCGTCAGTTTAGGACAGGAAGCTCTGTGAGGCTTTAGACACAGTTCAAGAATTCACTCGGCACGGTGAGCCACCCCGCAAAATGTCCCGCCTCTCCCCTGTTACCCTAAGCCTATGCGGGAATTCTTGAACGACTGGTGGAGACTGCTGAAGCTGATCGTCGGCTCGCTGGCTATTCCGGTGGTGTTGTGGCTGCTGCTGGTCTGGGCTGGCGTACTGCGCTGAAGCACTCTTCGGGGGAATGGCCCTGAGCCTTGGGCCATTCCTCCCAACTGCACCGATAGCCAATCCTCTAAAATTTCGCTCTTTGGTCAAAGCAGAGTTTGATTCGGCCAACGCGCCTTTCCTACTCTTTATTCACCACTGACCACTCACAGAATTTAAGCGTCCGGGCGCTGCTTTCCCGGCAGAGTGGGTGGGCCACCAAACTGCGTGCGGCGCAATTCGGCCATTTTGATGTCGTTGCGGCCTTGCCGTTTGGCGGCGTACATGGCGGCGTCGGCGCGGGTCAGGATGTCGTCGGGGTGATCGCCGGGGCGGGCGGTGGCCACCCCGAAACTGGCGGTCAGGCCGTCGACTGCGCCGTAACGCTGTTCGCGCAACTGGGCCCGCAACAGGTCGAGCATGGCGCGTACCTGTGGAGCAGGCAGCGGGGGCAACACCAGCAAAAATTCCTCGCCCCCCCAGCGGGCGGCCAGTCCCTCGGAAGGCAGGTGGCTGCGGGCCGCACTCGACACGCCCTTCAGCACCAAGTCGCCTGTGGCGTGGCCGTGCTGATCGTTGACGGCCTTGAAGTGATCGAGGTCGAACAGCACCAGCGTGAACGGCTGTTTGCGGGCGTACAGGGCGGCCAGATGCTCCTCGGCGGCGCGGCGGTTGGCTAGGCCAGTCAGGGCGTCGGTATAGGCGGCGGCGCGGGCGGCCAGCAACTGCATGCGCTGAAAGCTGAACGTGCCCTGCACCGCCACCATGACGCCGCCCACCAGCAAAAACTGCACCACCGCGCCCACCAGCCGGGGATTGGGCTCCAGTTGCAACAGGGCGTACAGGTGAAGCCCACTAATCAGCGCCGACAGGCCGAACAAACCGCCCGCTACCACCACTGCCCGGCGGGCCGGAAAGGTCAGGAAAGCGGCGGCATACAGCACCGCGAACCAGTAGGTGTTTTCGCTGAGGGTGGTATAGACTGGCACGAACACCAGAAACTGCTGGTTCAGAGCCAGCAGAAAATACACGGACGTGGCGATGTACACGATGCGGAAAGCCAAGCTGATGCTGATGCGGCGCAGGGTCAGGCCCACATCGAGCAGCACGAGGGTCAGGGCCAACAGCGGCAAGGCCACCCTGTCCAGCGGATCGAAGTCGGGAGCCTGCACCCACAGGGCCGCGCCCACGCCCACCGTACCCAGCAAGGTCAGCACCAGAAACATCCGGCGCTGCGTCAGCGTCCAGCGTTCGCCTTCAGAAGTGGGCGCAGGGCGAAACAGTTTCATACGCCTCCAGCCAGAGCGGGATGGGGCACAGTCTGGCGGCGGCTGGGAAAGAGGTTCAAGGACAACAGCAGTATAACTTCTTCCCACATCAAATGATTTAGAAAACCAAAGTCACCAATTCACGGCCTTCATCTAGGCTTGCTGAGAAAGAACTCTATGACTGGGCCAGTTTAAAGAGGCGTAGATAGACCAGCGTCCTCTCTCAGTTGGCTACTTCATGATGAACCCGGCAGCGAGCCTCGTAGCTTTCCTGTGCGCCCACCAGCACCACCGGATCGTCGAAGCGGGCCGGGCGGTCTCCGATCAGGCGTTGAGAACGGGTAGCGGGAGCGCCGCAGACCGTGCAGATGGCAGTCAGTTTTTCTACGCTTTCGGCGCGGGCCAGCAGTTCGGGCATAGGGCCAAAGGGTTCGGCACGGAAATCGAGGTCTAGGCCCGCCAGAATGACGCGCACGCCCTGAGCGGCCAGTTCCAGCGCGAGCGGCACCAGATCGGCCCCGAAAAACTGCACTTCATCTATGCCCACTACATCCGGCAGCACGCCACCGGGCAGGCCCAGCAGGGTAGTTTCGCTGCCGCCGTCCAGCGCCAGATTGCTGCGAATACCCGCCGCGTCGCGCACGGCAACGGCGTCTACGGTGCGCCCCGCATGGCTCGCCACTGCCGACAGGTGGTAGCGGTCATCCAGCAGCGGTTTGAAGACCCGTACCCGCTGCCGAGCAATGACCGCCCGCGTGACGCGGCGAATCAGTTCTTCGCTTTTGCCGCTGAACATGGGGCCGACAATGACCTCGAGGTGGCCGCCGTGATAGGGGGACTTGAGCACGGGGCCAAGTATAGGGGGCGCTGTGCGCCGGGGGTGGTGGGCGGATCGTGGAACGTGGGAACAGCGCAGGCGGGCAGAAATGTTAGGCTTTTAGGCTTGAGTTGTGGCAGCAGTCCTGAAAATCAATTTCGCGTCGCCACGATCCACGATCCGTTTCTCTATTTCTGCACGATCCACTTGTTCAGCAGCTTCTGATATTCCCCGTTGGCCTTCAATTTGGCTAAGGTGCGGTTGGCAGCGGCGGCCAAATCGCTGTTTTTGGCGAACACCATGCCGTAATCTTCGGCAGCCAAATCTTTGCCTGCCTGTGCAAACTGCCCCGGCAACCGCTTTTGCAAGTCGGTCACGGTGGGCGCGTCTCCGATCAGGGCGGCGATTCGGCCTGCACGCACGTCGGCTAAGCCTGCGGCAAAGTCGTCGTAGACCTTCAGCACCGCGCCTTTGGGCTTCAGCACGTCGCCTGCCACGTATTGCCCGGTGGTATTGGCCTGCACGCCAATGACCTTGCCCTTCACCTCGGCGGGCCAAGCGAACTTGCCGGGATTGCCGCCCCGCACGATAAACACCTGTGCGCTGCGGAAATAGGGCTGACTAAAGCTGACGACTTTGGCCCGCTCGGCCGTGATGGTGATGGCGCTCATGGCCATACCCACGCGCCCGGACGTGACCGATTGCGGCATCAGCGCCCCGAAGCCCACCGCCCGAATCTCCAACTTGACGCCCAGATCGCGGGCCACCGCACGGGCAATATCGATGTCGAAGCCCTGAATCTGGCCGTCCGGCCCCTTGAATTCGAAGGGAGTGAAGGTAGGATCGGTGCCCAGCACCAGCACGCCCTTGGCCTTGACCTGCGCGACGGTGGCGGCCACAGCAGAAGACGACAGGAGCAGGGCCGACAGCAGCAAGGCGGGTTTCATGCGTTCAGAATAAGCCCGCACCACACAGGCGGTACGCTGCACACATGGACAGCCCCGCGCCCTTGCCTTGGCCTGCGCCCAGCGATTTTGTGCATGGCGCACCCGTGCCGCCGCCCACCCAGTGGACTCGGCCCGGTCTGGTTATGACCTTCAATCTGGAATGTCCGGGCTGTGTGTCTCGCGGCATTCCGTTCCTGAAGCGCCTGCACGCCGAATTTGGGAAGCGGGCCGAGATATTGGCGCTGCATACCAGCCTCGGCCACCGTTTGCTGGAGCGGCCCGACGTGGAGCCGACATTGATCAAATTTGCCCAGCAGTTTGCACGCCTGCCTTTTCCGGTGGCGCTGGACGTGAGCGGCGACTTGGCCCGCGCTTGGCAGACGGAAGGCACGCCTCATACGTTGGCCTTCGCGGCGGGCGGCGAACTGCTGCGGAGCGTGTACGGCAGCCAAGACAACGCCCAAACGCGGCTGTGGTATCTGCTGGAAGAGCAGGTACAGGGCGCGGGTAATAAAAGCGTCTAAGGGTCTAGGGTCTAAGAGGCTAAGCACTGCGCTTCCCTCCTGTGGCCGAAAGCACATGCGTCACCCTTTGACGCCCCGCTGGGAGACAATGACCGCGTGACTTCCTCTCCCGTTCCCCGCCAAGTCCGCCTAAATACCCTGCTTTCACTGAGCGCCGCCGATGCTCTGGGCGCGGCCACCGAATTCAAGACGCCCGCCGCGATCCGCGCCCACTACGGTGACACGTTTACCGACTACCAGCCCGGTAGTGTGTTCGGCTTTGCCCCCGGTGAGGCCACCGACGATAGCCAGATGGTGGCGGCGACCCTGCTGGGATATGCCAAGCAACAAGGGCTGGAAGGTGTGCTGGCGGGCCTGCAAGACTGGATCGCCACTGGCCCGCCCGATGTGGGTGGCCTCACCCGCGACGCGCTGAGAAAGCGTGGGTTGGACGGCGGCGCACGCGCTTGGGCCAGCAGCAATTTCCAGAGCGCGGGCAACGGCGGTTTGATGCGAATTGCGGCGGTCTGGATTGCGGGTTATACCGAAGAAGAATTGGCCCACGAATCGGCGTTGGTCACGGCCCTGACTCACGCCGACCCCCGTTGCGTCCATGCCAGCGTCTTTTTCACCGCCTTCTTGGACGCCCTGCACCGAGGCACGGAGTACACCGACGCCGCAGAACTAGCCCTGAAGGTGATGGACAATCTGGATGCCCGCGCCGTGCTGCTGGAGCGCGATGTTTTCACGGTGAGCGGCAGGGAGGCCATCAACACGTTTCATGCCCAAGACCGCGACGCCCGCACGCAAGTTCGCGCCCGCGTGCGGGACGGCTTGGCGGGCAACATCCACTCTCAGAGCGGCTATGTGCTGGATACCCTGCAAGCGGCGGTGGCCCACGCCCGCGCCGACTCGTGGCAAGCCTGCGTAGAACCCGCCGTGCTGCTGGGCAACGACAGCGACACGGTGGCCTGCGTGGTGGGCGCGGTGGCCGGGGCGCGTGGCCTGAGCGTGCCACCCCATCTGCTGCCCCCACTTCGGCTGGGCCACTCTTGGGCAGGCTGGCAGCGCGAGTGGAGTTGCGCGGAGGGATTTGAAGACCTTCTGAAGTCATGACCGACGCAGAGTTCCTCCGAGTCGTGAAGCTGAATCCGGTGAACGCAGCGATTCTAGACCGCCTAGCGCAACTAGAGCCGTTTGCGCCGCAAGTTCATCTGGTGGCCGGGGCGCTGTTTCAGACGGTGTGGAATGTGCAGAGTGGGCAAGCACCGCAAACGGACATCCGCGATTACGACCTGTTCTATTGGCATCCGGACACCACTTATGAAGCCGAAGACGCCGTGATTGGCCGGGCATCTGACCTGTTCAGTGATCTGGGCGTGCGGATTGAGGTCAGGAATCAGGCCCGCGTTCACCTGTGGTTCAGGGAAAAATACGGGCTGTCGCGCCCGCCGCTGACCAGTGCCCGCGACGGTGTGCTGCAATTTTTAGTGGAATGCACCTGCGTGGGCATTGACGCGGCAGGCGAACTGTACGCGCCGTATGGCCTGCACGATCTGGCGGCGGGCGTGCTGCGGCCCAATGCCCTGAACCACACGCCCGAACTGTACGCGGCCAAAGCCCACGATTACCGCCAGCGTTGGCCTTGGCTGCGGGAGGCCCAAACTCAGGTGGTAGAAACGCGGCCTCAGCCCGGATGACGTGAATCCGCGAAGCTCTGCTGGGCGCTGAAATCTCCGCGCAGTTTTTCGTACTGGCCGTCGCCTTGCAGTTCCCACGAGCCGCGAGTGTCGGCCCATTCGGTATTCAGAATCCGCAGGAACTGATCGCGGTGGGTGTCGTCCAGCACGGGCGCGATCACCTCTACGCGGCGGTCAAGGTTGCGGCTCATCCAGTCGGCACTGCCGAAATACACTTCGGGCTGGCCTGCGTTGCCAAAGGCATAAATACGGGCGTGTTCCAGATACCGCCCCAGCAGACTGCGGACGCGAATGGTTTCCGACAGGCCCGGCAAACCCGGACGCAGGCAGCACACACCGCGCAGGATCAGTTCTATTCGAACGCCCGCACCCGCTGCCCGGTACAGCGCTTCGATCATGCCGGGGTCGGTCAGGCTGTTCACCTTGATGCGTGCCCAAGCCTCGTGTCCGGCGCGGGCGTGTTCGGCCTCGCGGTCAAGCAGCATCTCGAAGCCGCTGCGGGCGGTGTCGGGGGCCACCAACAGGTGCGTGTATTCGGCTTCGGCGTACCCGGTCAGGTGATTGAACAGCTCCGCAATGTCAGCCCCCAGATTCGGGTCGGCGCTGAGCAGGCTGAGGTCGGTGTACAGGCGGGCGGTTTTGGGGTTGTAATTCCCGGTACCCACATGCACGTAACGCCGCAAACCGCCCTCCTCGCGCCGCACGATCAGGGTCACTTTGGCGTGGGTTTTCAGGCCCGCCATGCCGTACACCACGTGCGCCCCGGCCCGCTCCAGCTTGCGTGCCCAACTGATATTGCGCTGCTCGTCAAAACGGGCCTTCAGTTCGATCAGGGCCACCACCTGCTTGCCGTTTTCGGCGGCGGTGCGGAGTGCGCCCAGCAAGCGCGGATCGTCGCCCGTGCGGTAGAGGGTCTGTTTGATCGCCAACACCTGCGGGTCACGCGAGGCTTCCTCCACAAAGTTCAGCACGTTGGAAAAGCTGTCGTAGGGATGGTGCAGCACCACGTCGCCCCGGCGGATGGTATCGAACATGCCGTCTTCATCGTCGCCGTCGAGGTCAGGCACGGCTGGCACGAAGTCGGGGAAGGCCAGATCGGGGCGCTTGACGGGCAGGAACATCAGATCAGCCGTTCCCAACGGGCCTTCCAGCATAAAAATATCTTTGTGATCCAGCCGCAGCCGCTCTTGCAAGAAGGTGATGATCTCGGCGGGCGTGTCGCGCATCATTTCCAGCCGCACCGCAGACCCGAAACGGCGGCGGCGCAACCCGTCTTCAATGGTGGCCAGCAGGTCTTCGGCTTCTTCTTCCTCGAACTCGTAATCGGTGTTGCGGGTCACGCGGAACACGTGCGCGGCCAGCACGTTGCGGCCCTTAAACAGCTCCCCGATGTGGGCGGCGATCACGTCCTCTAGCAGCAGCAGGGCGTCGCCGACTGGCACGATGCGGGGCAGCACGCCCACCGGAATCTTCACGCGGGCAAAATCGGGGTCTTCGCCCTCTCCGGCGTCCAGCAGCACGGCCAAATTCAGACTCAGGTTGCTGAGGTACGGAAAGGGATGGCTGGGGTCTACCACCAGCGGCGTCAGCACCGGCTGGATTTCGGAGAGGTAATGCTCCCGCAATTGCGCCCGCGCCCGCTTGCCCAGCTCGGCCACACGCACCAGCCGCACGCCCTCGGCAGCCAGATCACGCAGGGTTTTTCGGGCGGCCTTCTCGATTTCGCGCAACATGGTATGCGTCCGGTCACGCACCATATCCAGCGTCTGACGCGGAGAAAGTCCATCGGGGCCGGGGGTCTGCACGCCCGCCGCGATCTGGCGGTGGACGCCCGCCACGCGCACCATAAAAAACTCATCCAAATTGCTGCCGCAGATGGCCGCGTACTTCAGGCGCTCCAGCGGCGGATTGCGCTTGTCGCGGGCTTCCGAGAGAACGCGCTCATTGAAGGCCAGCCAAGACAACTCGCGGTTCAGAAACTGGCTGCCCTCGTTCGCCACCGTGGACATCGTGCGAATGGCCGCGAGCAGAGGATCAGCGACGGCTGCGGCTTTGGCTGCCTTTTTGCCTGCGGCCTTGCCCCGGCCCTTTTTGGCAGGCGCATCGGCATTCAGGGCGGCAGCGGTGCTGGCGGGGGCAGTCTTGGTGGGCGCAGGGTTGGCAGTCGCAGAATCGGCGGACACAGTTCTCTCTCCTCGGTAGGCGGCGCACCCTTTGGCAAGGCAGCACGCGCAAGACAGGCTCAATACAATCACAGCCGCGTCAACACGGCGTCAGTTGCGTGTGCTGAGCGTACCAGAGGAAGGATGAAAAAACGCGCAGCAGGCTAAAAAAAGCCGTCTGCGCGGAGGAAAGGTAAATGGTTGGTCAGGTTGGGGGGACTCAGCGTGTTCTTAAGCGGCGTGTCTTGCCAAGATAATTCGACACTCTCCTCGCTCAGCACTTGTTACACCAAATCTATCTTCATACCACTTGTAGAATGATTCTATTGTCGACTCGATTCTTGTTCTCGTATCCACTGTTTGAGATAAATGGCAAGATGAGCTTTGAGTTCTTCAATAGTTTTGATATAGAGATCGTACCCAGTATCAAACGCATTCTCCAAAGAAAATTCGGTCATAGAATAAGACCTGATGCCCCAAAACTCAGCGTCATCTGCATAAAAGTTCTTGATATAAACATCTTTTTGATGATCGAAAAGACTCAGGACAATCTCATATGCTATATCATGGTCAAAAAACTCAATCTGGATAATAAAACCCAGATTCATACCAGCAATACAATCAATTAACTCTAAATAACTCTTCATGACTCACCCTAAGACATCGCCTCTGGAAATCGTTGATCGTAAATTCTCGAATTGGAAAGATGAGCTACTTATAGCGTCTTCGTGTGCATCAATCCGATTGATGATATTCACAACGAACAAAAGAGGACGGCAACACCTACCCTCGCCGTCCCCTTTTTGCTTCTTTACACCCGCCGCAGCAACAGCGCCGCGTTTTGCCCGCCGAAGGCGAACGAGTTGCTCAGGGCGTATTCAACTTGCATTTGCCGCGCCCCTTCCGGGATGTAATCCAAGTCCAGCGCCGGGTCTTCATCGCCCGCGAGATTGATGGTGGGGGGCAAAATGCCGTCTTTGAGGGCCTGCGCGACGGCAATAGCTTCGATGGCTCCCGCCGCGCCCAGCAGATGCCCGGTCATGGATTTGGTGGAGGACACCGCCAACTTGTGGGCATGATCGCCAAACACGGCCTTGATACCCTGCGTTTCGTGGAGGTCATTGAAGTGCGTGCTCGTGCCGTGCGCGTTGATGTAGCCCACCTGATCGGGGTTGACGCCCGCCGTCGCGAGGGCCATTCTCATGGCAACCTGTGCGCCGCGTCCTTCGGGGGCAGGCATGGTGATGTGGTGCGCGTCGGCGCTGGTGCCGTAGCCCACGACTTCGGCGTAGATGGTGGCCCCGCGTGCCTTGGCCTTCTCGTACTCTTCCAGAATGACCACGCCCGCGCCTTCGCCCAGCACGAAGCCGTCGCGGCCCGCAGCAAAAGGACGGCTGGCAGTCTGGGGATCGTCGTTGCGAGTACTGAGGGCCTTCATGTTGGAGAATCCGCCGATGGCGATGGGCGTAATGGCTGCTTCCGAGCCGCCCGCGATCATCACGTCGGCCAAGCCAAGCTGGATGTAGCGGGCCGCGTCGCCAATGGCCCCGGTTCCGGTGGCGCAGGCCGTGACCACCGTGCTGCTTGGCCCAGTGGCCCCAAAGCGCATCGCCACATGCCCCGACGCCATGTTGGCGATCATCATCGGAACGAACATGGGGCTGATGCGGCCTGCCCCGCGCTCGAACAGCACCTGCGACTGGTCTTCAAAGGTTTTGACTCCGCCGATGCCGCTGCCCACCAGTGTTCCAGTGCGCTCGCCACGCAGTTCTTCGGCGCTCAGACCGCTGTCGGCCACCGCCAGATCTGCCCCAGCCAACGCCAATTGAACATAGCGATCCATCTTGCGGGCCTCGCGGGGGTCTATGTAGGCGTCGAGGCTCTCATTGACCTCGCCCGCGATCTTGCTGGCCGTGCTAGCCGTATCAAAGTGTGTGATAGAGGCGATGCCGCTCTTGCCTGCCCGCTGCGCCTGTGCATAGGCCGCCGCGCCCAGACCGATAGGCGTCACTGGCCCGACTCCTGTAATAACCACCCGTTTTAAGCCTGTAATTGCCATGCCGTACCTCCGAAATCGGGGGCCAGCTTAGGCCCCAGCCTGTGTAACCTGCTCTAAATCTTGCCCTAACGTGTTGCCCTACAACAGCGGGCGGGAAACGGCTTTCACCGCACCCGCCCTGCCCGCCTGCACTCCAGATCAACCAGCCATCTGAAACGCTGACGGCCCGTTTACTGCTTGCTCTCGATAAAGGAGACGGCGGCCTGCACGGTGCGGATGCTTTCGGCATCTTCATCGCTGATGGTCACGCCGAACTTGTCTTCCAGACCCATGATCAGTTCCACGGTTTCGAGGCTGTCTGCACCCAAGTCTTCTACGAAACGCGCTTCAGGGGTTACCTTTTCCGCGTCTACACCGAGTTTCTCCACGATCACTTCTTTTACGTCGTCAAAAGTTGCCATAGTCAAATACCTCCCTAGATTGAAGTCTGCGCCAGTCTACACGCGGCGCGGCGCAGGAGCGGCTTTTCTGAACGGGGTTCAAAGGCGGGCAGGTGGGCTTGCGGAGCTATTTTTCCCCACTCAGTGCGGATACAACCCGCCGTCTACCCCGATCACCTGCGCGGTGATGTAGGCGGCGGCGTCGCTGGCGAGGAAGGCCACCACAGCCGCTACCTCGTCCGGCTGACCGAAACGGGCCAGCGGAATGCCGCCCAGATAGGCCGTGCGGGTCGCTTCCGGCAGGGCCGCCGTCATATCGCTTTCTATGAAGCCGGGGGCCACCGCATTCACGGTGATGCCGCGCCCGCCGTATTCCTTCGCCAGTGCTTTGGTCAGCCCGATGAGTCCGGCTTTACTGGCCACATAGTTGGCCTGTCCGGGGTTGCCCATTAAGCCCACCACGCTGGCAATATTGATGATTCGGCCTGAACGCGCCCGCATCATGTGCTTCAGGGCGGCGCGGCTGGCGGTAAACGCACTGGTCAGATTGGTGTCCAGCACGGCGTTCCAGTCCTCGTCCTTCATGCGGACGGCCAAAGTATCGCGGGTAATTCCGGCATTGTTCACCAGCACATCCAGGCGGCCAAACGCGGCGATGACCTGCTCCACCAAGGCTCCGGCGTTGGCGGGCGTGGTCAGGTCGGCCCCGAACACCTGCGCGGTGACGCCGTGTGCGCGGGCAGTGTCGGCCACTTTTTCGGCCTCGGCGGCGTTGCGGCCATAGTGAATGGCGACGTCAAAGCCAGCGGCGGCCAGTTGCAGGGCCATCGCGCGGCCTAAGCCCCGGCTACTGCCAGTGACGAGGGCGACTTTGCGGGTTGGGGTGGGTTGAGCGTCGGTCATGCGTTCTCCATGTTGGTCTTATTCTGCACGCCCGCCTGATGGTGGGCGTTGTGGTACAGCGTAAACAACAGCATTTCCCGCACGCTGAGCGGGCCGAGAGCGGGATGCGCCAGCGTGTGGGAATCCAGATCGGCGTCGCTCCAGCCCCGCACTTGGGCCTGCAAGGTGTCCAGCGTTTGCCCATATTCGGCCAACAGTTCGGCCTGATTTCCCTGCGGATCGGGCAGAAAGCGGCCAGACGCTTTGACGCCTGTGGCGAGGGTTTCCCGGTACAGCGCCTGCATTTCGGGATACGAGCGGGAAGGCTGCGTGGCGTTGCGGGCGGGCAGGCGGTCACGGGGCAACGCGAGGGCGGAGGCCACAGGCTGATTGGAGACGATCAGATGGTGCAGATGATGGGCAGGAGACCACGTTTCCGCGTTGCCGTGCGTGAATTGTTGGGGGGACAGGCTTGCAAAGAACGCGCCAACTTCTTCCCGTGTCTCAGCCAACGCCGCCACAATCTCTGGCTGCGTAAACGGATCGCTCATAGCGCGAACGCTTCGAGCTGCGCCGCTGTGCCCACATTCATGGTGCGGGCGTCGGGCAAAATGCGCTTGACTAAGCCCGTCAACACCGTTCCGGGGCCAAATTCGATGAACACTTCTGCGCCCGCGTCGGCCAACGCCCGAATGGTTTCCACCCAGCGCACGCTGCCCGTAATTTGGGCGGCCAGCAGTTCGGGCAAGGCGGCGGGCGCGGCTCCGGCTTCGGCGGTCACGTTGGCATACACCGGAAAGGCCAGCGGCGCAAACGGCGTGTCGCTGAGGGCGGGGGCCAGTCCTGCGGCGGCGGGCTGCATCAGGGCGCAGTGAAACGGAGCGCTGACCTTCAGAGGAATGACCTTCAGGCCGCGTGCTTTCAGTTCGGCGCTGGCCGCGTCTACCGCAGTCTTTTCGCCCGAAATGACAGTCTGGGTGGGCGCGTTGAAGTTCGCAGGCTGCACGATGCCGGAACTGGCCGCGCAGACTTCCAGCACGGCGGCAGGATCGCCCATCACGGCGCACATGGCCCCCACACCCACCGGGACGGCTTGCTGCATTCGTTCGCCCCGTTCGCGGGTCAGGCGCAGGGCGTCGGGGAGGCTCAGCGATCCGGCAGCCACCAACGCCGAATACTCACCGAGGCTGTGGCCTGCGCCAAAATCGGGGGTCAGTCCGGTCTGGGCCACCCACGCCCGGTACGCCGCCACCGACGCGGCCACCAGTGCAGGCTGTTGGTTGGCGGTCAGGGTCAGGTCTTCCAGTGGGCCAGTTTCGATCAGGGCACGCAGCCCCGGCAAAGTCGCTTCGGCCTGCGCGTACACGGCTTCGGCGGCAGCAGAGGCGGCGGTCAGGTCAGCGCCCATGCCCACCGAATGCGACCCCTGACCGGGGAACAGAGCCGCTATTTTGGGCTTTGCAGAGGTCATACCGACACCGCTTCCGGCTCGGCCTTGCCTGCCCAGTCGCGGGCCTGCACGCTCGGCGCACCGCTCCACCATTTCAGGGTGGCCGCCGCCCAACTCAGGCCGCCGCCAAACGCCACCAGCAGGATTTGCTGCCCGTCCTTCACGCGCCCGTCGTCCACGGCTTCCTTCATGGCCAGCGGCACAGTGGCGCTAGAAGTGTTGCCGTAGCGGTCTAGGTTCATCACCATTTTGCTCATGGGAACGCCAAAGCGCTGGGCGGCGGCCTCGATGATCCGCACGTTGGCCTGATGGGGCACCACCCAGTCCACATCCTCGCTCTTCACCCCGCTCTTGGCGAGGACTTCCGCGCCGCTGTCGCCCAGCACCCGCACAGCAAATTTGAAGACTTCGCGGCCATTCATGCCCGTCCATTTGCCCATCGGGAAACCGCCGGGGAGTTGGTGGGCCAAGAAGCGGGAATACAGGCTGCTTCCGCCCGCGCTGTCTGCGCCCAGCACGAAATCCTGAAAACCGTAGCCCTCTGGCACGGGGCCGACGACGACTGCACCCGCACCGTCGCCAAACAGGATGGCGGTGTTGCGGTCATCCTGATCCACGATTTTGGTGATCGTTTCTGCGCCGATGATCAGCACGCGGCGGGCCATTCCGCCCAGAATCAGCCCCTGCGCCATGCCCAAGCCGTATACGAACCCGCTGCACGCCGTAGACAAATCGAACGCGCCCGCCCCCGCAAGGCCCACCTGTCCGGCAATCAGCGCCGCCGTAGAGGGGAACATGGCGTCCGGGCTGGCGGTGGCGCAAATCACCATATCCACGTCTTTCAGGCCGTCCGGGTCACGGGCCAGCAGGTCACGCACCGCGCCCAAGCCCACATCCGAAGTAAATTCGTCGGGCGCAGAAAAGCGGCGTTCCACGATCCCCGTGCGGGACTGAATCCATTCGGCGGTGGTGTCCATCCGCGCCTCGAATTCCTCGTTCTTGACCACGCGGGCGGGTGCAAAGGAGCCGAGGGCAGTAATGCCGATGCTGGGGCGAGAAGCGTGAAGGTCGGTCATGCCACCCACCGTAGCATTCTTTGAACGGACGTTCAATCAATTTTCTAGGAGTCTGAACGGGGTTCAAAATGGCTGGGGTGTTTGTGGGGTGTGCGGGAGGGCGTCTAGGGTCTGAGGTTCTAAGGAAAGGCAATCGCTGGCGCTCACTCACCCCCTCCCACCCTCCCGCCTCAAGGGAGAGGAGCAAAAGCCTAAGTTGCTCGCCCTTTCTTTTAGCCCTCGCCCCTTGCGGGAGAGGGGCGCTGTGAAACAGCGGGGTGAGGGGTGGTGAGCAAAGCGATTGCCTTTCCTTAGAAGCTCAGACCCTTGACCCTTAGACCAAGCCCCCAGCCCCCCGCCCCCGCACCACACAGCAAAAAAGAAGACCCGCCCCATCGGACGAGCCTTCTTCTGTTTACTTACGTCTCCCCGCTCAGCCTTCGCCGAACAGAGTTGACGTTCGAGGTGGATTACTCGGCTTTCTGGCCTTCGCCTTCAGGCTGAGTTCCTTCAGTCTGAACGGTTTCGGTCTGGGCAGCTTCGGCTTCCGCCGCGTCGGCCTGAGCTTCGTCAGACTGGGCAACTTCGGCGGGAGCGGCTTCGGCCACAGCGGGAGCCGTCAGTTGCGCGATGGCCAGTTGCAGGCCTTTTTCACGCAGCAGGGAGGCGTAGTAGTTGTTCAGGCCGTTTGGCCCTAACTGGGTACGCAGTTGCTGGGCCGTCATGTTGTTGGCCTGCGCCAGTCCGTTCATGGTCTGGTTGAACTCGGCGTCGCTGACCTGCACTTTCAGGTCTTCGGCCAATTGCTCCAGCGCCAAGTCACGGCGCACGCGGGTCTCGGCGTTCTTGGCGAGGTCGGCCATGAACTCGTCGAGCTTGCCCTGTTCCTGCATAAAGCTCTCGTACTCGCCCCACTGCACGCCCTGACGGCCAAGGTCGTCCTTGATCTCGGCCATCATGCTTTCGCGGCGGGTGTCCAGCAGTGCGCGGGGAATCTCCACGCTCATGCCTTCTACAAGGTGAGTGATGAACTCTTCGCGGCGGGCGGTGTCGCCTTCTTGCCGGGCGCGGCGCTCCAGTTCGGCCTTCAGGTCGGTGCGCAGGCGCTCCAAGTTGTCAAAGTTCAAGCTGGCGGCAAACGCGTCGTCAAGCTCCTGAAGTTGCTTGGTCTTCACGTCTTGCACGACGACTGTGACCGTATGCTCGGCGTGTTCGTGGTCGCCGTGCTGGTGGGCCGGAACCGTGATTTCCACGGTGTCACCCTTATGCTTGCCCAGCAGGGCTTCGCGCACGTGCGCTTCGGCTACGTCGAGGTACACGGGGTACGTGCCGCCCTCTTCGCCCTGCTCCTCGATGGTCACCTGATCGGTGGCTTCGATGGCGCGTTCGACGCTTTCGAAGGTGGCGTTGCGCTCTTGAAGGTCGGCCAAGGTACGGCCCAGCACTTCGTCGGTGATTTCGGGGGAGGTGGCCGTGATGCTCGCGGCCTTCCAGTCACCCAGCGTCACGGCGGGGTAGGTTTCGCCCTTCACGGTGAAGTCGAAGGACTGCCCACTGACCACGTCGGCGGGGTCAATGGTGGCGTCCACGAGGTTGAGTTTCAGGTCGCGTGCGCCCTGCGGGTAATGCACCTGAAGGAGTCGGTCACGCACTTCCTGCTCCACGTATCCCTTGCCCACGCGGCCTTCCAGCACCTTGCGGGGGGCCTTGCCGGGCCGGAAGCCGGGAACGCGCACGTCACGGGCGAGACCCGCCCACACTTGCTCATAGGCGCGGTTGACCTCGGCGGCGGGAACCGTGACCTTAAACTCGACTTTGTTGCCTTCTCTGCTGATCAGCTCTGCCATACGTCTCCCGTCTTGATACCGGACACGCGGCCCCGTGTGGGGGCGGCCCGGCACCCTCGTTGTGTGTGATTCTGCCGCCTGCGCCACTTCAAACCCTCAGACATGGTTCTGCCCAAGGCCTGCATCGTGGGCGCGGCATGCCCGGCGCATCATAATGCTTTTCTGGTGGGAGGGCACTGCTCTAACCCCGGCCATCAGGTGTGTTGATACTACAAAGGCCGTCAAAGAGTTTAGCTGAAAACAGTTAGGCATAGGCCACAGGGCAAAGGGAATCAAAAGAGAGGGGCAGCCTCTCCAGTGGAAAAGCCGCCCTGACCGCCTCATCTTGCCCGACTCTGTGGTGCGAGAAAAGGGACTTGAACCCTCACTCCTTCCGGAACCAGATCCTAAATCTGGCGCGTCTACCAATTCCGCCATCCCCGCACGGGATACCTGCTATAGCTGGAGCAGCTAAAAAGAAGAAACCCCAACACAGACCTTCGCCTGAGCCGGGGCATTTTTGGGGTGGATTATGGGACTTGAACCCACGGCCTCCGCTGCCACAGAGCGGCGCTCTAACCAACTGAGCTAAACCCACCACAGCCACTATCTATCAGCCAACACTGCTGTCAGCCAATACTGACCTTGCCGCCTTCACAGGCTTGTACATCTTAGAGAAGCGGGAGGCGACTGTCAACGGGCAAGGCAGGGAGTAGGCCAATCGGCGTGCGTCAAGAACTGTTAGCGGCCTTCCAGAATCTCCAAGCGGTTGCCCCAAGGATCGCACAGGAACACGCGCCGGGTAGGGGCCAGTTCTGCATCTGGCACGCAGGCGATGCCAAAACGACTGGCCCGCTCGGTCACGGCGTCCAAGTCAGGGCAACGCAGCGCCAGATGCCCCTTATCGCGCGGCACGAAGTTGGGCGTCACACCGATGTGCAGTTGGCGGCCATCGGGCAGACCGAACCAAGCACCGCCGCGTGCTGCCAATGCCGCAGGCTTGGGCAGTTCGGGCAGGCCCAGAAAGCCAGTGAAAAAGGCGCGGGCCTCAGCTTCACATTCCGCAGGCGCTTCGGTCTGTACATGATCTAGGCCAGAAATCAGCGGGCGGGTTTGGTTGGACATAGGGCCAAAGTAACCCCCGCCGCAGCCTCTCTCCCGTCCCTCTCTGCGGAACAACTTGGACTGGCCCCACTCTTTCCCGCCGCCGCTTTGCCGTACCCTAGAGCCACACATGAACTTCAATTTGCCGGAAGACCTGCGTGACGTGCAGGACACCATTCGCGACTTTATGCTGACTGTGGTGGAACCTCGCGCCCACGAAATCGAGGACACCAACCGTGTACCGCCCGAACTGATGGCGCAGGCGGCGGCGCTGGGGCTGTTCGGCCTCAGCATTCCGGAAGAATACGGGGGCGCGGGGCTGGGCATGCTGGGGCGCTGCGCGGCCTACGAGGCGCTGGGGCAGGGGCATATGGGCTTTGGCGGCGTCATCAGCGCCCACGCCTCTATCGGCACCAGCGGGCTGGTGAAGCTGGGCAACGAGGAGCAAAAGCAGCGGTTCCTGCCGCGTATGGCGTCGGGCGAGTGCGTGGCCGGATTTGCCATTACCGAGCCGACGAGTGGCAGCGACGCCGCCAACATTCGCACGCGGGCCGAGAGGCGCGGCGACATGTACGTGCTGAACGGCACCAAGCATTACATCAGCAACGCGCCCATCGCGGGCCTGCTGACCGTGATCGCCATTACCGACCCCGCGCAGGGCACCAAAGGTATGAGCGCGTTTTTGGTGGAGCCGCAGACGACTCCCGGCGTGCGCGTGGGCAAAATTGACGAGAAAATGGGCCAGAAAGGGGCGCTGTCGGCAGAAGTGATTTTTGAAGACGCCGAGATTCCCGCCGCCAACCTGCTGGGGCCGGAGCATCTGGGCTACCGCGAGGCGCTGGGCATCCTGACTTCTGGGCGGGTGGGCATCGCGGCCCGCAGCACCGGAGCCATGCAGCGCCTGCTGGATCTGAGCGTGCAGCACGCCAAAACCCGCGAGCAATTCGGGCAGCCGATTGGGGAGTTTCAGGCGGTGCAATTTATGCTGGCCGAAATGGACATCGCCCTGCAAACCAGCCGGGTACTGTGGCAAAAGGTGGCGTGGATGGTGGATCAAGGCCAAGACGTGCGGCGCATGGCGAGTGTGGCGAAGTATCACGCCACCGAAATGCTGTCTCAGGTGGCCGACAAAGCCGTGCAGGTGGCGGGCGGCATGGGCTACATGAAGGATTACCCCGTCGAGCGGTATTACCGAGACCAACGCCTGCTCAGGATTTACGAAGGAACGAGCGAAATTCAGAAGCTGATTATTGCGCGGGCACTGTTGGCTTAGGCGGGAGCATTGGTGGTTTATACGGAATCTGGGAAGTGGACGGAAAACGTGTGGGTCACAAAAAACCGCCCATCTCGGGGCGGCCAAAAGAAATTAAATGAGCTTAAATTTGCTTGCGGAAGACCAGAACGCTGTAAGTCACGTATTCGTGCTTGGCTCCAAAGAGGGCAGACAAGCAACCCGGAGGCGTAGACACCGAAAAGCTGTCGGCGCGGAAATATTCGAAGCCCCCTTGAGACTGCGCAGTGATGACTTGCTGCACCATCTCAGCCACCGCAGTGTTGCGGTCTTTTGCGCTGGCTTCGATGTTTTGGGGGAGCTGGTATGTCTTGTATTCGTAGGCCATACCTGTACCATATGCCGCTCTCGCTCCCGCGTGGGGTAGATATGCCCACCACCTAGTCATCACCCCTTCTCAACCCAAGGACTGGAACAACTGCCCCTCAAGTAAGCGCGACGGGGGCGGCATGTATCGTCACATCATCAGGAGCGCAAATCCCGCAACTGTTTTCCTCCCTCACCCCCGCCCCCATCAATCCTAAACCTCCCATCAGGCAGCGCAAGGGTTGTGTCAGGGCATGCGGAGTAGCGTTGAGATGTGGAACAGACTGCGTGGGCCACACGGCGAAGGCAAGGGGTGGATCAAGGCACGGTGGACAGGGGGGCGCTTGCCCCTTCTCCACAAACTTGATATAGTTGCACTCAAGTTTCTTGGCATCGGGTAAGAATTAAACCGGACGCCAAACCCCCAGTTCAATGCACACTTCTCAATGCAGAGCCGCCCCCTAGGACGCGCCCTGTTGCTGGTCAAAAGGAGCAATCATGACCACCGACATCCTCCAACTGCCCGCCAATGTTCCCGTTTGCCCCGTGCGTGGCAGCGTTATTTATCCCACGATGGTGCAGCACATCGACGCAAGCCGTTCCTTGTCCATCAACGCGATTGAGGCCGCGATGGCAGGCGAGAAAGTCATCCTGATCGTGTCTCAGCGCGACAAAGATGTGGATGATCCTCAGGGTGCTGACCTATACGACGTGGGTACGGCCTGCAACGTGCTGCGTGTGCGTAAGAATCCCGACGGCACCGTGCAAATGCTGGTGTCGGCGGTGGCCCGCGCCCGTGCCAAGAACTACACCCGCGACGAGTACCTCCGCGCCGATATAGAACTGATGCCCGAAGTGGCCGCCGATCCGGTGGAGTTTCAGGCGTTGGCCCGCGAGTTGCGCGAAAAGTTTGACATTATTGCGGCGGGCGGCAAGGTCAGCGCCGAGAGCGTGCAGACCATTCAGGGCAAAGAAGAAGCGGGCGAGATGGCCGACCACATCGCCTTCAACCTAGATTTCAAGCTGGAAGACAAGCAGGCGCTCTTGGAAGCCGCCAGCCCGGTGGCCCGCATTCGCAAGCTGCTGACGCTGCTGGACACCGAGCAGGAAGTGCAGGCCGTGCAGGCCCGGATTCGCGCACAGGTGAAAGAAGAAATAGACAAGAACCAGCGCGAATACTACCTGCGCGAGCAGATGAAGGTCATTCAGAAGGAGCTTCAGGGCGGTGAGGACGGCGAAGAGGGCGACGAAGCCGACGCCTTCCGCACCAAGATTGAAGCGCTGGAACTGAAGCCCGACGTGAAGAAAGAGATTGACCGTGAAGTGAACCGCCTCGCGCGGATGCACCCCGACGCCGCCGAAGCCAGCGTGATTCGCACCTACCTGACGTGGGTCACGGAATTGCCGTGGAACACCCGCAGCGAAGACCGCCTAGACGTGCCGGAAGCCGCCCAGATTTTGGACGACGACCACTACGGGCTGGAGAAGGTGAAAGACCGCGTGCTGGAATTCTTGGCGGTGCGCCGTCTGCGCAAAGAGCGTGCAGAGCGCGGAGAACTGAGCGCCGAAGACGTGAACAAGGGGCCGATTCTGGTCTTCACCGGGCCTCCCGGCGTGGGTAAAACCAGCATCGCGCAGAGCATCGCCAAGGCGCTGGGCCGCAAATACGTGCGGATTGCACTGGGCGGCGCACGCGACGAGTCCGACATTCGGGGCCACCGCCGCACCTACATCGGCGCGATGCCCGGACGCCTGATTCAGGGCATCCGCACGGCAGGCACCAAGAACCCCGTGATCTTGCTGGACGAAGTGGACAAGCTGGGCACCAGCTATCAGGGCGACCCCTCCAGCGCGCTGTTGGAAGTCCTTGACCCCAGCCAGAACCAGCACTTCACCGACCATTACCTCGGCGTGGCCTTCGACCTGAGCGAAGTGATGTTCATTGCGACGGCCAACTACCCCGAGCAGATTCCCGCCGCCCTGATGGACAGAATGGAAGTCATCGACTTTTCCAGCTACATCGAGCAGGAGAAGTTGGAAATCGCCAAGCGCTACCTGATGCCCCGCCAACTGACCCAGAACGGCCTGAAGCCCAACCAGATCAGCTTTACCGACGCGGCACTGGAAAAACTGATCAGCCACTACACCCGTGAAGCGGGCGTGCGAAACCTAGAGCGCGAAATTGGCACGGTGGCCCGCAAGGTGGCCCGCCGCATCGCCACCGCCGAAGTGAAGCGCGTGAAAGTGACCGACAAGGAACTGGATCGTTACTTGGGACAAGCCCGCCACACGCCCGAAACGGAAAACCGCGAAGACATGGTGGGTGTCAGCACCGGCATGTTCTACACCCCGGTGGGCGGCGACATCCTGTTCGTGGAAACCAGCGTAATGCCCGGCAAGGGGTTAGTCCTCACCGGACAGTTGGGCGACGTGATGAAGGAATCGGCCCGCGCCGCCCTGACCTACGCCAAAACCAACAGCGAGCGCTTCCACATCGACAAGTCGCGCATCGACGACAGCGAGATCCACGTGCACGTGCCCGCCGGAGCCATTCCCAAAGAAGGCCCCAGCGCGGGCGGGGCGATGGCCACCAGCCTGATCAGCGCCCTGACTGGTATTCCTGCCCGCCACGACGTGGCGATGACCGGCGAGATGACCCTCACTGGCCGATACCTGCCCATTGGCGGCCTGAAAGAGAAAGTGCTGGGCGCACGCCGCGCCGGAATTAAGCACATCATCATGCCCAAAGCCAACGAACCCGACCTGCGCGACATTCCGCTGCACCTCCGCAGCAGCATGCGCTTTCACCCCTGCGAAACCGTAGACGAAGTGCTGGACGTGGCCCTTGTGGGCGGCCTGAAGGCACTGGAACGCGGCGCAGGCCTGAGCAACATCGGCAGCAACGTGACCCCCGAAACGCCCAAGCGCAAAACGGGCCGCCGGGGTGCGGGAGCCAGCGCCTAAGCCTATCCCTGAAGCCACTCAAGCTTAATCTTTGCCCCCTGTCAGCGATGGCGGGGGGTTCTGCTTTGCTCGGCCCCCCGTTATCCTGTAGCCGATGTCTGTTCCGCTCACGTTTCTGGTGGCCAGCCCGCACCTGCGCGGCGGCATCTTCGAGGGCGCGGTGATCTTGCTGCTGGAACACGATGCCAAGGGCGCTATGGGCCTGATCGTGAACGCGCCCATGTCCCAGTCGGTGTCGGAGTTGCTCCCCGATATGCCGGGGCAAGCTGGCCCGGCATGGCGCGGCGGCCCGGTAGACCGCACGTTGGGCTGGTGCCTGTACCGCACGCCGCTGAATCTGGACGGAGAGGTTCGCCTGAGCGCCGATCTGCTCGTCACCAGCAGCTTGGACGTGCTGCGGGCCGTGACCGAATCGGGTCAGGAGTACATGCTGATTTTGGGCTACGCCGGGTGGGATGGGGGCCAACTGACCGAGGAGGCCCGCGTAGGCATGTGGATCTGGGTGGAACAGGACACCCCTGACTTAATCTGGAAGGTAGAAGCCGGAGACCGCTGGGCCGAAGCTTTGGCACAGTTGGGCGTAACGCCGGGAACCATCATGCCCGGTGGAGCGCAGGCCTAAGCCCAACGGCTGACCCGTTTTGGGGGTACTGTTCGTCGGGGTTGGTCAGGCACTTGCGTGCTTCCGGGGGTCATGCTACTATCCCTCTCGCGCCCGAAAAAGGCGCAAGGCTCCGGCCAAAGCTGTGAATTTGTTTTAAGCGACGTTCACAGGTATTCGGCAGTAGCTCAGCGGTAGAGCGTCCGACTGTTAATCGGATGGTCGTAGGTTCGATCCCTACCTGCCGAGCCAAGAAGAATTCCCCCGCCACGTGCGGGGGTTTTTGCTTTTGGCGGGCTTCCGAGATCCTGTTTCTAAAACCTACTGTCTGATCTGCTATGCCCAATGCGAGCCCAACGCTCTTTGAGAGTGAAGTGTCGCCAGCGCGTCACAACCAGCTCAAGCGGTCTGTGTGAGATGGGTCAGCAAGGCCTCACAACTTCAGCGCGTTTTCGTCACTTTGCTCAGCAGCGGGGGCGCGTCTGGATTTAAGCCCCGGTGCAGAGCCAAGTGTGCGGCGTACAGGTAAAAGGCCAGCGCACTCGCCACCGGATCGGTGAGGGCGTGCCCGGTCTGCGGGGTGGTCAGGGTGCTGCCCAGCGCTGGGCCGATGGTTCGGAGGTCGGCTCCAGCGGCCAGCAGATCGGCGTAAGCGGCAGCCGTCGCACTTTGGGCGGCGTCAGCGGGCGCGAACCCCAGCAGCGGGACACCTTCGGCCAGTAGGCGCTTGGGGCCGTGACTGAACTCGGCGGCAGAGTAGGCTTCGGCGTGAATGCCTGACGTTTCTTTCAGTTTCAGTGCCGCTTCTTGGGCGATGCCGAAATGCAGCCCCCGCGCCAGCACCAGCAAGTTGTCGGCAAAGCGGTAGCGCTCGGCCAATTCACTGGCGGCCCCCTCCAGCTCCAGCGTGTGCGTCAGGGCGGCAGGCAGGGTGTGCAGGGCGGTGTTTAGCTCGTCGCCTTCGGTCAGGGCAGCCAGCACGGGCAGAAAGGCGGTGAGGCTGGCAAGGTAGCTTTTGGTGGCCGCCACCGCCCGCTCTTCACCGCATTTCAGGGGCAGCACAAATTCGGCGGCGCCGGCCAAATCGCTGTCTTCCACGTTCACGAGGGCCACCGTCAGCGCCCCACCTTCACGCGCCATCCGCACGTTTTCCAGGACATCCGGGCTGGCCCCACTTTGAGACACCGCGATGACCAACGCGCCGCGCAAGTCCAGCCGCGTGCCGTAGAGGGTATGCACGCTGGGGCCGAGGCTCGCCACTGGCAGCGCCAACTGCGTCTCTAGCGCGTATTTCAGGAAAGTGCAGGCATGGTCACTGCTGCCCCGCGCCACCGTGACGGCATACGGCGGGCGGCGGTGGCGCAAGGCTTCGGCCAACCGTGCGGCGGCCTCAGCATTTTCGGCCAATTGGCGGGCAATCACGGCGGGCGCTTGGCGGGCTTCTTGCAGCATCAGGGGGTTGGTTGGGGTGCTGTTGGTTGGGGTGCTCATGCGTGGGCCTCGGTGGGTTGAAGAGGAATGGCCTGGCCGCCCACGTACACGGCCTTCACGTTCAAATCGGCATCCAACACCGTCAAATCGGCCCGCAGGCCCACGCGCAGCTCTCCCCTGTCGGTCAGGCCAAGCGAGGCGGCGGGCACGGCGCTCAGCATGCGGCTCACTTCGGGCAAGGGCAGGCCCAACCGCACTGCGTTTCTGAGGGCCACGTCCAGCGTCAGCACACTTCCGGCAATCGTGCCGTCTGAGAGCGTGGCTTTGCCGTCCTGCACAGTCACGGGTTGGCCGCCCAGCTCGCTGGGGCCATCGCCCAATCCAGCAGCCCGCATCGCGTCGGTGATGAGAAGCACGCGGCCCGGTGCGGCAGCGCGGGCCAGCAAGAAGGCGGTGGGATGCACATGTACGCCGTCCAGAATGACCTCTAGGAAGGCGTGTGGGTCGGCCAGCAGCGCCCCCGCCGGGCCGGGTGTACGGCCTTCTATCCCGCCCATCGCGTTGTACAGGTGCGTGGCACAAGTGCGTGCGCCCAACTCGTGCAGCGTGTGCAGAAAGGCAGAAACGGTGTCGGCGTCGGCGCGGGTGTGCCCTATGCCGATGCGGACGCCCTGTCCAGCCAACGCACGGGCCAAGTCCAACGCTCCGGGCAGTTCGGGGGCCAGCGTGACGGCGCGGATCACGTCTAGGGCCAGCAGTTCGGCAGTCAGGTCAGGCTGAGGCAAGACGGCGTGCGGCGGTTGCGCCCCCAGCCGCCCCGGACTGATAAACGGGCCTTCGAGGTGCGCCCCCACAATGTCTGCGCCGCCTGTTACGCCGCCCGAATCCATGACCTCGCGCACGCCGCGCAGAGCGGCCAAGACTTCGGGCCAACGGTGGGTGATGGTGGTGGGCAGCAGCGTCGTCGTGCCGTGCTGCGCGTGCAACCGGGCCAATTTCTGTATTCCAGCGGGGCCGTCCATCGTGTCGCCGCCTGCGCCGCCGTGAATGTGGGTGTCTATAAATCCGGGCAAGATCAGCAGGTCAGCAGGGGCAGCTTCAGTAGTCAGCCCCGAAATCTGTGGGCCAAAGCTGAGGCTCCCGAGCCGGAATTCGCCGTCTGGGTGCAGGATGTGACCACGTAAGGTCTGAGTGGGGCGGGCAGTCATGGGCGCTCCTTGGGCTGGATGGAGGACGGGGAACAGCAGAAGCTTTGGCCTCAGCGTACTGCCTGAAAATAATTTCTGTCAATGTGAGGGAGAGTGGTAAATTATTTTCAGTACGGGGGGAGTCTAAGGGTCTAGGGTCTAAGGAAGGTCAAGGGCATTCGCGTTGCCTACTCCCCTCACTCTGCCGTTTCACAGCGCCCCTCTCTGCTGGCGCAGCTCTGCGAGTCCCACAAGGGGCGAGGGCTGAAGGCACGGGCTGGAAACTTGGTGTTAGCTCCTCACCCTTGAGGGGGGAGGCTGGGAGGGGGTGAGTGAGCGCCAGCGATTGCCGTTCCTTAGACGCCCCCCGCCCCCACCAAAACACGCCGCACCAAATGCTCTAGGCTGCGGCCATGTGGGCTTCTCAGCGGGCACAGGGCGTGCCGACCAGCGTATTTTCCCTGATGGATGCGGCACTTGGGCGGGCGCGGGCGGCGGGCCTGAATGTCATTGATCTGAGCATCGGCTCCAGCGACCTCGCCCCACCTGTGCAGGCGCTGGATGCCCTGCGCGACGCCACGCACGACCCCAGCTCCTACCGCTACCCCCTGTTTTCGGATACGCGGCCCCTGCGGGAAGCGGCGGCGGCGTACTTGGGGCGGCGATTTGGCGTGCAGATAGACGCCGAGCGCGAAGTCTTGCCCCTCATCGGCGCTCAGGAGGGGCTGGCGCACCTGCTGTTGGCCGTCACCGACCCCGGCGATACATTGCTGCTGCCCGACCCCTGCTACCCGCCGTATTTGGGCGCGGCGGCGGTGGCGGGGCTAAATGTAATTCCACTGCCGCTGCTGCCAGAACGCGGCTTTCTGCCCGATCTGGAGAGCCTGCCCGCCGATCTGCGCCCCCGCGTATTGCTGCTGAATTACCCCAACAACCCGACTTCGGCGGTGGCCGACGCTGCCTTTTTTGCCGAGGCTGCCGCATGGTGCCGGGCACGGGGCACGCTCCTGATTCACGATCACCCGTATGCCGAACTGACCTTCGGCGACTACCACGCGCCGAGTGCGCTGGAAGCGGGCCCAGACGGAATCGTAGAACTGCATTCGCTGAGCAAGACGCACCATATGGGCGGCTTCCGGGTGGGCTTCGCGGCGGGCGATGCCGGGGCTATTGCCGCGCTAGGCCGAGTGAAAGGTGCGGTCGATTTCCACCCGTATCTGGGCATTCAGCGGGCGGCGACTGTGGCGCTGGGCCTGCCCGATCATTTGGGCCGCGAGGGAGCCAAAGTCTTTCAGGAACGCCGCGACGCCCTCTTGCCCGCCTTGCGTGAAATGGGTTGGGGGGTGCAGACGCCGCAGGCCAGCATGTACCTCTGGGCGCGGGTGCCCGGACTTACCGACAGCGTGGCCTACGCCGTGCGCGTGGCCGAAACGACAGGGGTGGCCCTCAGTCCGGGGCGAGCCTTCGGGCCGGGCGGAGAAGGCTTTGTGCGTTTTGCACTGGTGCAGCCGCCGGGGGTGCTGGTGGAAGCGGCGGGGCGGTTGGGCGAAGTTGAGCTAACAGCCCCGGCCCCCGTGCTCAACCAGACTCACTCCTGAAGGGAAGCAATCAGCAGCAGGGGGGAGGCCAGTCCAAGATGTGTATGGACTGACCTCCCCCCCAAATGACATGCCCTACACCCCCGCCGTCGCCGCCAGCCGTTCCAGCACCCCCGGATCTTCCAGCGTACTCGTATCGCCCTCTATGGCCCGCCCCGCTGCAATTTGACGCAAGAACCGCCGCATAATTTTGCCGCTGCGGGTTTTGGGCAGGGCGTCGGCAATGTAGATAGCGTCGGGGCGGGCCAGTGCGCCGATTTGAGACACCACGTAAGCTCGCAGGGCCACCGGGTCTACGGTTTGGCCTGCTTGCGGCAGCACGAAGGCCACCACGCATTCTCCCTTCAGGTCGTCGGGTTTGCCCACCACCGCCGCTTCAGCCACGCTGGGATGGGCCACCAGTGCGCTTTCAATTTCCATCGTGCCTAACCTGTGGCCCGAGACGCTCAGCACGTCGTCTACGCGGCCCATCACCGTGATGTAGCCGTCGGCGTCTTTTCGTGCGCCGTCTCCGGCAAAGTACACGTGCGGAATTTCGCCCCAGTAGGCTTTACGGTAGCGCTCATCGTCGCCGTACACGGTGCGGAGCATGGAGGGCCAAGGTTTTCGGATCACCAACAGGCCGCCCTCGTCGGGGCCAAGTTCTTCGCCTTCCCGGTTCACGATGGCCGCGTCTATGCCGTACATAGGCAGGCCCGCCGTGCCCGGTTTGGCCGGATGCGCCCCCGGCAGCGTGGTCAGCATGATGGCCCCGGTTTCCGTTTGCCACCACGTATCGATCACGGGGCAGCGATCCCCCCCGATGGCGCGGCGGTACCACATCCACGCTTCGGGATTAATCGGCTCGCCCACCGATCCCAGTAAGCGCAGGCTGCTGAGGTCATAGGCTGCCGGAATCGCGTCGCCCTGCCGCATAAAGGCGCGAATGGCAGTCGGCGCGGTGTACAGAATCGTCACGCCATGCTTCTGAATAATCTGCCAGAAGCGTCCCCAGTCGGGATGGTTGGGTGCGCCCTCGTACATCAGCACAGTGGCCCCGTTCAGCAGTGGGCCGTACACGGTGTAGCTGTGGCCCGTGACCCAGCCGATGTCGGCGGTACACCAGAACACGTCGTCGGGCTTCAAGTCAAAGACCGTTTTGGTGGTCAGGTAGGTGCCCACCATATAGCCGCCCGTCGTGTGCAGCACGCCTTTGGGCTTGCCCGTACTGCCCGAGGTATACAGCACGAACAGGGGGTGTTCGGCGTCCAGCGCGGCGGCTTCGTGTTCGGCCTCTGCCTCGGCAAGCGCCTCATGCCACCACAGGTCACGGCCTGCCTGCATGGTCACGGGCGTTCCGGCGCGGCGCACCACCAGCACATGCTCTAGCGTAGGCGTGCGGGCGGCGGCTTCGTCGGCATTGGCCTTCAGGTTCACGGGCTGGCCGCGCCGATAACCCGCGTCGGCAGTAATCAGGAGTTTGCTCTGGGCGTCGTTGATCCGGTCAGACAACGCGCCCACGCTGAAGCCCCCGAACACCACCGAATGCACCGCGCCGATTCGGGCGCAGGCCAGCATGGCAATCGCCGCTTCGGGAATCAGGGGCAGATACAGCGTCACACGGTCTCCGGCCACCACGCCCAGCGCGGTCAGGGCGTTGGCGGACCGCTTCACCTCGCCCAAGAGTTCGCTGTAGGTGAGGGTTCGGACTTCGCCGTCTTCCCCTTCCCAGATCAGCGCCCGCTTGTTGCCTAAGCCCTGCGCCACATGGCGGTCAAGCGCATTGAAGGCAATATTGGTCTGACCGCCCACGAACCACTGGGCGTGCGGCTCCTGCCAGTCCAGCACACGTTCCCAAGGCTTCATCCAGCTCAGCTCGCCCGCCACTTCGCCCCAAAAACCGTCCGGGTCTTGCAAACTACGCTCGTAGCGGGTCTGGTATTCGGCGGCAGTCAGGCTGGCGGTGGCCGCAAACTCGGCGCTGGGGGCGAAGACGCGGGTTTCGTGCAGCACGTTGTCAATTTGATCGGTCATCAGAGGGTCTCCACAGAAGAAGCAAGAGCGGGAACGGCGACGAGATGGATTGTGGTTGACCGGAGTGTAACGCCCAAAAGTGGCGAGGCGGCAAACAGACACAGCACCCCAATTGCCGCCTGCCCCCCGCTGCCCCGGCTCTGCGGCGCGTATCTTGGGGAGAATGCGCCCGCCTCCGCTGCCCACATCCTCTCTGGCCGATGCTTTCGGGCGGCCCCTGCGCGACCTGCGAATCAGCGTGACCGACCGCTGCAACCTGCGCTGCACGTACTGCATGCCCGCCGAGGTCTTCGGGCCGGACTATGCCTTCTTGCCCCGCAGCGAACTGCTGACCTTCGAAGAAATAGAGCGGTTGGCGGCGGCATTTGTGGCGCTGGGGGTGCAAAAACTGCGGCTGACCGGTGGTGAGCCGTTGCTCAGGCGTGATCTGCCGGAACTGGTGGCCCGCCTGACCCGTTTAGAAGGCGTGCAGGACATCGCTCTGACCACCAATGGCCTGCTGCTGCCCCGCTTGGCGGCTCCCCTCAAGGCCGCAGGCTTGCAGCGCGTGACCGTGAGCATAGACAGCCTTGACCCCGACATTTTTGGGCGCATGAACGGGTTAGGAACGCACCCAGATCGCGTGCTGGACGGCATAGAGGCGGCCCTGCAAGCCGGACTGGGCGTGAAGGTGAACACAGTGGTGCAGCGCGGCGTGAACGATGCGGGCCTGCGCGACTTGTGGCTGGCCCTGCGGGATAAAGCGGTGGTGCGCTTCATCGAATTTATGGATGTGGGCAACCACAACGGCTGGAACATGGCGGCGGTGGTGCCCTCCCGCGAGGTACTGGCCCGCCTAAGCGAAGACGGGCTGGGCAGCGAATTTGCGCCCGCGCAGGCCAATTACCGGGGCGAAGTGGCAGCGCGGCACCGAGGCGCACAGGGGCACGAAGTCGGTCTGATTTCCTCGGTCACGGCCCCCTTCTGCGGCGATTGCTCGCGGGCGCGCCTCTCGGCGGTGGGCATGTTGTACACCTGCCTGTTTGCGGGAACCGGCACCGATTTGCGTGCGCCGCTCCGGGCCGGAGCCACAGAGGAGGAAGTGCGGGCACAAATTGCAGGTGTCTGGCGGGTCAGACGGGATCGGTACAGTGAGGAGCGCGGTGAGGTGACGACACGCCAGAAAATCGAAATGTCGCACATCGGCGGGTAAGAACGTACACGACGTGAAAAATTCGACTTTCATGTATCCTGAAGTTGCCCCTTATTTTTGTTACCATACCAGTCACAGGTCAGACAACCTTGTGTACTCCTGACACAAACTCTAAGATAAGCGACCAGAGGCTCAACAGGAACACCAAGTTCGAGCCTGAAGGGGATGCATGGCGAAGTACCCGCTCATCAAAAGCACACTGAAAGATCGGCTCCTCGGGGGCCACTACCCAGAAGGGCTACCGCTCCCCAGCGAACCGCAACTTGCCCGCGAATTTGAAGTCTCGCGGATGACCGCCCGCCGCGCCATAGATGAACTGGAACGCGAAGGGTACGTGTACCGCGTGCAGGGCGCGGGCACCTTCCCCACCGGCAAACGCTTTCGGCAGGGCATGTTCCGTATTCGCCCCTTCAAGGAGTGGGCACGCCACCCCGATCACCGCACCACCGTTCTGCGGGCCATGCAGATCGAGGCCACGCCCGAAATCGCCATCGTGCTGCAAATTCAGCCCGGCGACCCCGTGATCTTCGTCCACCGCCTCCGCACCGCTGGTGATGAAGCCTTGGTCATCGAAAAGCGCTATATCAACGCGGCCATCGTGCCCAAGTTGCTGGAACACAACCTCAGCGCCGAGAGCATCCACGAAACGATGGTCAGCATGGGTGTCCCGCTGGCCCGCGTCGAACAGAATCTGGAAGCCGTGAATCTGCGGCAGGAAGAAGCCGACCTGTTGCGGGTCTCGCTGGGCACGGCAGCTTTCTTGCTGCGCCGTACCACCTACAGCGGCCCCAAGCGCGTGTCGTATGTCAACTACTGGGTGCGCGGAGACCGCTACGCCTTCCAAGACAGCTTCGAACCCTAAACGCTGGGCAGAGGGTGTGGGAGCTTCGGCCTAGGCTGAGGCTCCCACTATCGTCGTTAAGTGGCCTTTCTCAGACCCTTCGACTCTAAACCCTTAGACTTCTCCCCTACCCCACCAACGGATGCAATTCCCCCGCGCTCACCACGCCCAACCAGTGCAGGGCGCGGCTGGCGCTCACATACAGCAATCGCCGCTCGTACTCCGTCGATTCGTCGTAGGTGTCGGCGTCGGCGTTG